>CAVJIP010000200.1:0-2140 GCA_963649625.1 Bacteroidaceae bacterium | reverse complement strand
GTTCCAGACTGCGGTATAGGGAGAATACTCCACATGAATGTAACGCTGGAGGTAGGCAGACGTGTCCAGCAGCTCGTACATAAACTGTTGGATATAGGATTTATCGATCCAGGTGGCACCCAGCCGCACCTCAATTTCCGAGGCTTCCAGGTTTTTGGGCTGGGCGGCCCGGAGGGCTTCCACATTGCTCTGATACATGGGGTTCTCTGCGGCGGCATCTTCCGCTTCTTTCAGCTTTTGCCGCACGTTGCCGGACAGGTATTCATCTGCTGTGACCCAACCGGTATGATCTTCCAGTGCGCCCCGCTTGGGATCGTGGAAGATGACACCTCGCAGATCGGCGGTCAGCTCGTCTATGGATTTCCCGGACAGGCTGGACATATATCCCAGGTCTACACAGGCACGTTCCCCAATGGAGACCGTCAGCGCTTCCACGGCGGTGTCCACAGAGGCAACGACCTTGTGGGGCTGAATGGTGCGTTTGGAAAACATATCCGCTTTGCGCTGGAAGTTCCCCTCGTCGTCCAAAATTTCCAGAGCGCACAGGAGATAGTAGGCAGAATCATCCGAGAAGGCCAGCCGGTTTCCACGGCTGTTGAGAATGCCGTATTTTTCCGTGAAGCTGTCATAGAGGGTGTTCAGCTCTGCCTGTTTCTGCTGAATGGCACTGTCGGGGGTATATTCGTCCATCTGCAGATCAATGAGCTGTCGAACACAGTCTTTCAGGCCGATCATGCCCTTGACACGTTCTCTGGCGGTGTTGTTCAATTCCGGGCGAACCATAACACTGTTTTCCCGGAAATAGATTTCTCCATCTACCAGGGCATAGGAGAAATTCTTCACGCCCGGGTCAGCGGGGATGGTGTCCCGGATTTCTTCACCTTCTCCCAGATCGGGCAGCTCCGCCTCTTGATAGGTGCCATGGATGTGCTGTACTGCCTCATGGAGCTGGTCTGCAAGAGTAATATCCTCCAACGGCTCCACGGTATAGTCCATGCCGTGGGCGGTGCTTTCGGAACTGTTTCTGCCCATGACCATTTCCGGGTGGTTCAGGAAATAGCTGTTGATGGCATATCCGTCTTCCGTTTGTCCCAGATGCACCCAATCCGGTTCGATATCCATCGCCCGGTCACGCTTTTGCAGAAACAGAATATCCGATACCACTTCCGTACCGGCATTGGCCTTAAAAGCAGTATTGGGAAGTCGGATAGCGCCCAGAAGGTCAGCCCTCTGGGCGAGGTATCTGCGGACGCTGGGATTCTGGGCATCCATGGTATAGCGGCTGGTCACAAAGGCGACTACGCCACCGGGGCGCACCTGGTCCAGCGCCTTGGCGAAGAAATAGTTGTGGATATTGAAGCCCAGCTTGTTATAGGCAGGGTCATTGACCTTGTACTGGCCGAATGGCACATTGCCTACCGCAAGGTCAAAGAAATCTCTGCGGTCTGTGGTTTCAAATCCGGCGATGGTAATATTGGCTTTGGGATAAAGCTGTTGGGCGATGCGCCCGGTGATGGAATCCAGCTCCACGCCGTAGAGACGGCTGCCCTGCATTTGCTCCGGGAGCATTCCGAAGAAGTTGCCGACACCCATGGACGGCTCCAGAATGTTTCCAGTCTGGAATCCCATATTGCCCACAGCTTCATAGATAGCACGGATGACGGTGGGAGTGGTGTAATGGGCGTTCAGCGTGGACGCACGGGCGGCGGTATATTCCTCCGGCGTCAGAAGCTCACGCAGTTCCCGAAACTCCGCTGTCCAATTCTGTTTGCTTTCATCGAAAGCGTCCGGCAGACCGCCCCAGCCAACATAGCGGGAGAGAACTTCCTGCTGTTCCGGGCTGGCCTGCAGCCCTTCTGCTTCCAGATGCTTCAGGAGTCGGATAGCGTTGATATTTGCCTGATACTTGGCCTTTGCGCCGCCAACCCCCAGGTTATCGTCTGTGATGTGGAAATTCTGGGCATTCCGATGGCTTGCCGCCTTGAAGCCGGCATAGGCGGCCTGCTCCGCAGCGGTAACGCTGGGAAAGTCCTGCCACTCGCCGTCAATGGGGATGGATACCGCAGGGCTTTGTGCGGGAGGCTCGTCTGGCTCAGCCTGAGAAATGGCATCATCCGGGTCGGGGATAAGCTCACCCATT
>CAVJIP010000199.1:0-2636 GCA_963649625.1 Bacteroidaceae bacterium | reverse complement strand
GTGCTGCCGTGAGCGAGTTTGTAAAGAAAACTGTTGTGGGGTACAGGGAAGTTCCTGGAGGGCATTCCGATCCGGAGTGTACCCATGTGATCTTGACGGCAAGTGAGTATGCAAAGCTGCTGCGGCAGGTCTCCAATGCGGAGCAGATAGCCAGGACCGCCAAGCACAATGCGGAGCGGGATGTAGAAGAAGCCGAGAGAGAGGCCGATTATAAGGTCAACCAGGCAGTTTCACAGGCCAAACAGGAAATAAAGAAGTGGAGGGAAGCGCTGGAGGCGGAGCAGGCTGAGAATAACTATCAGCGGAGTTTGAATGAAAACCTGCTGCGGATCTCCAGAGAGCGGGCAAACGCTGACCGAAAACTGAAACCGAAGAAGGGACATACTGGGTATCGTGTTGTTCTCTCCGTAGAGAAAGAGCACCGTTATGGGACCGGAAAATATATGCGAAGAGTGCTGCTATGGGAAACGGTCATACAAAGTCCCTACGGTGTAGATCTCCCGGAAGAGTTGGTCCGTAAACAGGTCACAGAAGAACTAACGTGTGAAGGTGCGACCGAAAACAGCCTGATTCACAGAATAGGGATTGATGACTTTTATCCTGGCAGCTATGCGGCTATGATGAAGAACAGGAATAAGAGGCCATGGTATGAGATACCCGAAGAGACTGATGAACCGGAGGAGCATAAAGAAGAAAATATTATGCTGCTGCCGCACTTCCGAGCGAACTTCAAGACTGGCTATTGGGAGGCTGTATTCTCCCATACAAGGCCGTTGGGGGTTGTTCCATGGGATATGAGAGGATAGTATTATAGCCTGTCCAACGGGCTTGTAAATGCCGTCTGGACAGGCTATAATAACAATCGAAAATAGGGAAATAATCTATTGATAATATATGCCGTATAAGTGGTCTTATGACGGGGAGAAAAAGGCCTAATTTTAGTCTGTCAAAAAATAGGGAAATAACCTATTGATAATATATGCCCCCCTATGGCCTTTAGGCCCTCACAGAAGTCCTTGAAATTCTTTCTCAGAACGGGAGAAAGTCGGAGGGGAAAAGGGGAGTGTGCGGAGGCTGTGGTAATGTGGTAAACCCGTTAGGGTTTTCCATCATTTCCATAGCCGGAGCGAGGGGGGAAAGGGGGAGGTGACTTTCTCTTTAAGGCCCCGGAGGGGCCGCTCTTTGGCTCTCCCTTTCCCCCCTTCCGCCCGCAGGCGTTCCCCGCCGCAGCGGATTTTCTTTTTGATCCTTTTTCTTTTGGAGGTGATCATATGGCTATGGATCAGCAGGCGTCCATGGATTACCTGCGGGATTTGTACCGTGAAAAAAATGAGCATTTGGAGAAGTTCCTGGAGCCGGTGACGCCGTTTGAGTTTTACCGGGAGATCTTCCCCGTGGGCAGTTTTGAGAGAAAAGGCCATTTCGAGGATGAGAAAGGCAACGGAATTGCGGTGACGGTTCCAAAGACCGCTGGGATTGCCCTGGGAATTGAGGGAGACGGTAAGGCCAGACGCTACACCATCACCGATGAGTTGTCGGAGCTGTCGGAGGTTTTTGACACAGACTTTACCATCATGTCCCCTCTGTCTTACTTTGGGCGGCGTCGGTGTGGCAAAAATGCCAGGTATCTCTATGCCATGGTATTCGACTTGGACGGGGTGGGTATGCCTCAGCTCCGGGACACGCTGCACCAGATGAACAAGGATATTCTTCCCAAGGCGACCTTTGTTGTAAACAGCGGTACAGGGCTTCACCTGTATTATGTCCTGCAGGAGCCGATTCCTATGTATCCGCACAATCAGAAATGCTTGAAGGAGCTGAAATATTCCCTCACTCGGCAGATATGGAACAGGTATACCTCCACGATTAAAGAACCGCAGGTACAAGGAATCCTGCAGGGCTTTCGAGTGGTTGGGTCTGGCTCCAAGCTGGGTCGGGAGTATCCTGTGGCAGCCTATCGGCTCGGCGGGCGGGTGACGATAGAGGAATTGCTGGAGTTTATTCCGGACAGCAACGGGGAGCAGCAGCAGATCCTGGGCCTGATGAGGAAGGGGCGTCTTTCACTGGTCGAGGCGAAGGAGAAGTACCCGGATTGGTATGAACGGCGTATCGTCAAGAAGGAACGGCGGGGCCGCTGGACGGTAAAGCGTGATCTTTACGACTGGTGGCTGCATAGGATTGAGGACGAGATCCGGGTGGGCCATCGTTTCTATGGCATTATGACGCTGGCCATTTACGCAAAAAAGTGCGGGATTAGCGAGGACGAGCTTCGCCAGGACGCTTTCACTCTACTAAAACCATATGACGACATGAGCGTGGAGGATATCAACCGTTTTACAAAAGATGATGTGGTGTGTGCCCTGGAGATGTTCAATGAAGATTATGTGACATTTCCCAGGGACGATATAGCGAAGATCTCCGGGCTGTCCATGCCAGTCAATAAGCGCAACTGGCGCAAGCAGGAGCAGCATTTAAGGCTGGCACGGGGACAACTGGCAATTTTGAGGGATATGGGGGAGATAAAACAGGGGCGGCCCGTTGGAAGTGGGACAGCTCAGAATCAGGTTTCGGAATGGCGACGGCAGCACCCGGAGGGTCGAAAGGCTGACTGTCACCGGGACACGGGGCTTGATCCA
>CAVJIP010000198.1:0-2828 GCA_963649625.1 Bacteroidaceae bacterium | reverse complement strand
TCCTCCAGCTCCTCGGGATAGGCAACGGTGCCAGCCAGGAACTTGCCGGGGATGTTCAGATGGACCACGCTGGAGCCCATGGTGCCAAGCTCCTTGAGCTGGGTCACCTTGTTTGCAGCAATGAGCTTGCTAATCTCGCTGTCGGGATCGGCAAGATCGCCGAATACCAGCGCCTGGTTGGGGCATGCCTCCACGCAGCGGGGCTCAAAGCCGGGATAATCGGGATCGTCCAGCAGCTCTGCGCACATGGTGCACTTCTGGGGAATCTGCTCTTCCTCGTTCCAGAAAATTGCGCCCACGGGACATGCGTCCACAATCTGCTTTTGACCCTTGGATTTTTCAGGATCAACGATGACAATGCCGTCGGGACGCTTATACACAGCGCCGTCCCTGGCAGCCGCCATACAGGCGGGGTTATCGCAGTGGGAACAGGGGGTGGGTACGGTTGCGGTTTTGATATGACGCTCGTTGTCGCCGCGCTCCCACTCCTTGATGTTCATCCAGTACTGACCCATTTCGGGCTGAGATTTGCTCAGATCGGTATCCCAGCCGCAGTGCTCGTCCTTGCATGCCATGAAGCAGGCATAGCAGGCCATGCACCGGGCAGAGTTAATGGCAATGCCGGGCTTTTTCATGGGGTGTTTCAGCATAATCAGTTTGCCTCCTTCTTCTCAAGCTGCGCACGCAGCCACTGCTCCCGTTCGCCAAAGAGCAGGTCGGCTTCCATGGATGTGCGGACAGGACGCTCCGTCTCCAGCTGCTGCTTATCCACCTCGTCCAGAATATGCTCAAATCCCTGACCGTAGTTGGGATCGGGCTCGCACTTTTCGATGTCGATGTTGCAGCTGTAGGGCGCCATTGCAGGCACATAGTCGCCGATGAGCCGTCCGGGAGTCAGCACGTTGATACTGCCGCCCTTATCCCAGCTCTTGTATACGCCGTACTCAATGGGGTTATAAATACCCGAGGAGGTGTAGGCGTGGATGGTTTCCGGATACAGACGATAGGTCACCCGGGCTACCATCAGGCAGCTGCCGCGATCATTGAACATCCGAACCACATCGCCGTCCTTGATGCCCTTCTGCTCGGCAAGCTTATGGTTGATATGGCAGACCAGATAGGGGTTGCCGTTGATGATTACACGGTTCTTGGGAATCTCCCACAGCCACTTGGCATGCTGCTGATAATGGGTATGATAGTCGAACCGGGGATGGGGAGAGATCAGACCGTAGGGATACTTATCCGCCGACAGGCTCTTAAAGCCC
Organism: Bacteroidaceae bacterium; assembly: GCA_963649625.1. Classification (GTDB taxonomy): domain Bacteria; phylum Bacillota; class Clostridia; order Oscillospirales; family Oscillospiraceae; genus HGM13006. The sequence continues at coordinate 1,563 of CAVJIP010000198.1, read as the reverse complement.
TCCCAGGAATCCTGATACTGGGGAATGGGACGGCGGGCTTCGTCGTCAGGCGCCCAGTAGGTCAGGGACTCGGATACAAACTCAAACTTGCCGGAGAAGGTGCCCAGCTTGCCCTCCTCCTGGAAGACCTTGTGGTTCATGGTGTCGCAGGGACGGTTCTCCGCAAACCACTGGAAGCCGGGATAGCGGTCCCAGTTCTCATACAGGCCGGTCTTGGGGTCCTTGTCCTCCTCATGGTAGGAAACAGGCGGGATGTAGTAGCCCTTCTTCTTAAAGTCCTCCCAGGAGATGTGCTTGGGCAGATCAGAGAACTGCCAGAAGCGTTTTGCCCACTGCTCTTCGGTACGACCCTCGGTAAAGCGCTCGCCCCAGCCAAGCCGTGCTGCCACCTGAGAGAAGATCCAGAAGTCGGAACGGGAATCCCACATGGGCTCAATTGCCTTATCCTGATAGACAATGACCTGCCAGGAGTTGCCGGTCTGAGAATGGGAGCAATAGCCGCCGTTGCCGGAGTTGCCCACCTCGCCGATGTCCACACGCTCCAGGTTGGTGCAGGCAGGGAGAATCACGTCGGCATGCCGGGTCTCGGGGGTCATGTAAATGTCCTGGTTGATGACGAACTCCAGCTCAGGGCTCTTATACATCTTTGCCCACTTGTTGGTGTCCAGCATGGTGCCGAAGAAGGAGCCGCCGTAGCGCCAGAAGCAGTGTACCTTGTTGTAGCCGGGCGCAGGATAGACGTGGCGGGTAAACTCCTGATCCACCCCGCCGCCGCAGAAGCCCTCTCCGTACCACTCATAGTGGCCGTCCAAAATGGCGTCCGGCACATTGGGCCGGTAGAGCACCTGCTCCACCGTATTCACCGGCACATCGTCACAGATGGGCGCCCCCGCAATGGAGGACAGGGGGTCGGAATAGCCGCCAAACCAGAAGTTGTAGTTCATGGGGCCGCCGCAGGCAGGGCTCCAGAAGGCCCGTCCGGGCTTGCCCATACCCTGCATGGCAAACAGCAGGGTCATCAGCCGGGCATATTCCGTGCCGTTGGAATGACGGCAGGCCCCGCCGAAGCCCCCTCGCATACCGGAGCCGCCGGTGGTGACAGAATTGGCCCAGCGGCGGGCAATGGCCTTAATGTCCATGGCGGGCACCAGGCTCAGCTCAGAGGCCCATCTGGGGGTTTTCGGCGTACCGTCCGGGCCAAGGCCCAGAATGTGATTTTTGAACTCCTCAAACCGATGGCCGTGCTGGGCCACATACTCCTTGTCGTAGGTTCCCTCGGTGATCCACACATAGGCAATGGCCTCCAGCAGCGCAGAATCCGTGCCCATTCGGGGACCGATCCACTTGTCAGCGTGCTTGACCGAGGTATAGTTGTTGAAGGGGTCAATGTAGATGAACTGGATGCCCATTTCCTTCATCCACCAGCGCCACAGGGCGGATTCCTGGGCGGAGTAACCGCCCCGGCTGGTGTCCGGGTCGGTAGACCAGCATACAATCGTCTCGGTATTCTGCATGGCCATTTCCAGCATATCGTAGGGCTCCGGGCCGCCCAGACGCCAATAG
>CAVJIP010000197.1:0-3596 GCA_963649625.1 Bacteroidaceae bacterium | reverse complement strand
ATCGAGGCTGACTTCTCATCTTTTATTTGGTTCACATCATTTTAGCACATACAACAACCGCTACAAAAAATTCCTCTTGTGATTGAAAAAGCAGAGTCCTTATGCTATAGTATATAGTTGCGTTGGACTCTTTTTGGAGATAAGAAAGGAGTCCGATAAATGGGAAAAAATCTAAAAGGTAAAGAGTGCGGCAAAGGCATTTACCAAAGAAAGGACGGTTTATACTCCGCAAGATACTACGCAAAAAACGGCAAACGCAAAGAGAAATACTTTGAAACATTGCCGGAAGCGAAAAACTGGCTTGCTGACGCAAGATATGAAGAACGGCATAATCTTATTGTCACTTCTCCCGATATGACAGTAGATAAGTGGTTTGAATACTGGATTGAAAATATTGTTTGCGACCTTGCACCGAACACAAAACGGAATTATCAAGAACGCTACAAATGGAATATTCAACCAGTAATCGGGGCTATGTGTATAGCTGATGTAATGCCCATGCACTGTAAAGCTGTTCTTAACCGAACGGAAACCACCTATGCAGGCTCAACCATTCGGCAGGCTTATATCACAATGGGAACCATGTTGAAATCAGCAGTTATGAATGACATTATCGCCAAACACCCTATGAACGGTGTACGCTATACAAAACCTGTTCGGGCGGTAGACGATATTAATTACTTGACTGTTGATGAACAAGAAAAATTTCTTGGAGCAGCGGCACAGTCACATAATTACCGACAATATGCTCTGCTCTTGGAAGCTGGATTGAGAACGGCAGAATTGATTGGTTTAACATGGGACTCTATTGATTGGAAAAAGCGCACATTGACTGTCATCAGAGTTTAGAGTATCGGCACAGTCAAGGGTATTGGCGAGCAGGACCACCTAAGACACAGAAAAGTTATCGCACCATTCCGCTTACTGACAAAGCATATTCTATTCTTAAAAGCTGTTATGATAAAAAGGACAGCCGGAAAGAGTCTGAAACGCTGTCGCAGATTTTAGAGTATATCGACAGCAGGACAGGCGAAAAGAAATGTCTTATTATGCACGATTTAGTGTTTGTCAACTGGCGTACTGGTGAACCTGCAAAAAACAGTTCTTATGACACACACTTATACAAATTGTGTGATGAAGCGGGTATCAAACGCTTTTGTATGCACGCCTTACGACATACTTATGCTACACGTGCGATTGAGCGCAGCGTACAGTCTAAAGTGCTGCAACAGCTATTAGGACACGCAAGCATCAAAACAACAATGGATCGGTATGTTCATGTGACTGCCGAATCGCTGGATTATGCCATCAAGCAATTTCAGCAAAATGGTGTAGTCTGATGAAATCCAATAAAGTCAAATGCGGAAATGGCGTAACCCCAAAGCGTCGGATCGCAGAAACCCTTGATAAATCAAGACTTTTTAAGGAGATGCAGATAAATATGAAATTAGGTATCGTGGGGCTCCCCAATGTGGGCAAAAGCACCCTGTTCAACGCCATCACCAACGCCGGGGCGGAGGCCGCCAACTACCCCTTCTGCACCATCGACCCCAACGTGGGCATGGTCACGGTGCCGGACGAGCGGCTGGAGGGCCTTCGGGATATGTACAGCCCCAAGAAATTCACCCCCGCTGTCATTGAGTTTGTGGACATTGCCGGTCTGGTGAAGGGAGCCTCCAAGGGGGAGGGCCTGGGCAATAAGTTCCTCAGCAACATCCGCTCCACCGATGCCATCGTCCATGTGGTGCGCTGCTTTGAGGACAGCAACATCACCCATGTGGAGGGCAGCACCGACCCGCTCCGGGACATTGACATCATCAACCTGGAGCTGGTGATGGCCGACATTGAAATGGTAGAGCGCCGCATCGACAAGGCCAAGAAGGCAGCCAAGGGCGACAAGAAATATCTCCGGGAGGCCGAGATTTTCCAGGGCCTGCTGGAACACCTGAACGAGGGCAAAACCGCCCGAACCTATGACTGCTCCCAGGAGGAGCTGGAGGTGCTCCAGACCTCGGATTTGCTCAGCCTGAAGCGGGTGATTTACGCCGCCAATGTGGACGAGGACAGCGTAGCCGACCCCTCCGGGAATCCCTTTTATGGTCAGGTGGCGGAGCTGGCGGCCTCCGAAGGGGCCCAGGTGCTTCCCATCTGTGCCAAGCTGGAGGCGGACATTGCCGAGCTGGACGACCCCGAGGAGAAGCAGCTGTTTATGGAGGAGCTGGGGATTCAGGAATCCGGCCTGGATAAGCTCATCAAATGCTCCTATGCCCTGCTGGGCCTGATTTCCTTCCTGACCGCCGGCCCCGACGAGTGCCGGGCCTGGACCATCAAGCAGGGCACCAAGGCGCCCCAGGCCGCCGGCAAGATCCACTCCGACTTTGAACGGGGCTTTATCCGGGCTGAGGTCATCGCCTACCGGGATCTCCAGGAATGCGGCACCCTGGCCGCCGCCCGGGCCAAGGGCCTGGTACGTTCTGAGGGCAAGGAGTACGTCATGGAGGACGGGGACGTGGTGAATTTCCTGTTCAACGTGTAGTACGGTATTATGATGTGGTGAAATAAACTTGCAGAGGAGAACCCGCAACATGAATCAGTGCATTTTTTGCAGGCTATTAAGCGACCATACCGCAAAGATGGTTTATGAGGACGATTTCACTGCGGCATTTATGGATATTGCCGGAGATGTGGACGGGCATATTCTCGTGGTTCCGAAAAAGCACACGAAAAGCATTCTGGATGCAGACGAACTCACATTAAGCCGTGTCATGTCCACTGTGCAAAAAGTGTCAATGCACTTGGTGGACAACTGCGGCTATGAGGGCGTGAATTTGCTGAATGCCAGCGGCGAATGTGCTGATCAGTCTGTGCCGCACTTGCATATTCACATTATTCCCCGAAAGCGGCAAGATGGAATTGACGCTTGGCCGAAGCTGAAAAGGGCAGCCCAGTCCGTAGAGGCTGTTTATGAGAAGCTAAAAATGATGGATTGAGCTATAGCAAAGTATAATAAAAAGCCAAGGTGGAGGTTGATTCGCATGACGGCTGATGTATATCAAAATTGTCCTGACTTTGAAAATGAACATTATCTTTTGAGAATGGTAAAGAAAGAGGACAAAGCCGACCTATTAAGGTATATTCTGACGATCAATCTGTTCCGTTTTTTAACAGCGATAACTGCGGCGGTGACGATTTTCACTACACAACTGAGAGCCGGATGGAACAGGCGATTGATTATTGGCTATGGGAGTATAGCAGGAAGTGCTTTGTTCGGTGGACGATTGTAGCAAAAACGGCGCATGAAGCAATCGGCACAATAGAGCTTTTTCATCGAGAAGCCAAGGATTATTTTACAAATTGCGGCTTGCTGAGACTGGATCTTCGCAGTGATTATGAAATTACAGGAGAAATTGCCAAGATACTAAAGTTGATTATCGGCCCGGCCTATGCGCTTTTTCGTTGTGATAAAATTGCTACAAAAGCGATTGCAGCGGCTACGGAACGGATTGCTGCCTTAAAAGCACAGGGATTCACGCAGTTGGAGAAAAAGCTGATTGGGCATGATGGGACGAAATATGATTCCTATTTTGTGCTGGAGC
>CAVJIP010000196.1:0-2115 GCA_963649625.1 Bacteroidaceae bacterium | reverse complement strand
AGGCGGAAAAGCCCGAGGCCGAGCAGCAGATTCTCTACACCGGACGGGTGGACGATGAGGATCTGATTCCTCTGCTCAAGCAGTACGGTGTCACCTTCTATAGCCAGACCGTGGATGAGATTTCTCCCCTGTTCCAGATTCTTCTGTCCTATGTGCTGCCCTTTGTGGTGATCTACTTCCTGTTTACCTTCCTGATGCGGAACGTGGCCGGAAAAATGGGCGGTGGTATGGCCATCGGCCAGAGCAAGGCCAAGGTCTACATGGAAAAGGAGACCGGCGTTACCTTTGCGGATGTGGCCGGTCAGGACGAGGCCAAGGAGTCCCTCCAGGAGATCATTGATTTCCTGCACAATCCTCAGAAATACGCCGCCATCGGGGCAAAAATTCCCAAGGGTGCCCTGCTGGTAGGCTCCCCCGGCACCGGCAAGACCCTGCTGGCCAAGGCCGTGGCCGGTGAGGCGGGTGTCCCCTTCTTCTTTATCTCCGGTTCTGACTTTGTGGAGATGTTTGTGGGCGTGGGTGCCAGCCGTGTCCGGGATCTGTTCCAGCAGGCCAGTAAGCAGGCCCCTGCCATTATCTTCATTGATGAAATCGACGCCATTGGCAAAAGCCGGGACAACCGGCTGGGCAGCAATGACGAGCGGGAGCAGACTCTGAATCAGCTGCTTTCCGAAATCGACGGCTTCGACTCCTCCAAGGGCGTGGTCATTCTGGCCGCCACCAACCGGCCCGAGATTCTGGACAAGGCCCTGCTCCGTGCCGGACGCTTTGACCGGCGAATCATCGTAGATAAGCCCAACCTGGCTGGCCGTCTCCAGACCCTGAAAGTTCACACCAAGAACATCAAGCTCACCGAGGACGTGGATTTGAACCGGGTGGCTCAGGTCACTGCCGGGGCCGTAGGTGCGGATCTGGCCAATCTGGTCAATGAGGCCGCCCTGCGGGCCGTGCGCATGGGCCGTCAGGCGGTAAACCAGGAGGATTTGATGGTCTCCTTTGAAACGGTCATTGCAGGCACCGAGAAAAAGGGCACCGTCCTGACCGACATGGAAAAGCGTATTGTGTCCTATCATGAGGTGGGCCACGCCCTGGTGGCGGCCCTCCAGAAGCACACCGCCCCGGTTCAGAAAATCACCATTGTCCCCCACACCTCCGGTGCTCTGGGCTATACCCTCCAGATGGAGGAGGAGGAAAAGTTCCTCAACTCCAAGGACGAGCTGATCTCCGAGCTGAAAACCCTGCTGGGCGGGCGTGCCGCCGAGGAGGTGGTGTTCGGAGTGCAGACCACCGGGGCCGCCAACGACATTGAAAAGGCCACCGACCTGGCCCGCCGGATGATTATGCAGTACGGCATGAGTGACAAATTCGGTCTGATGGCCCTGGTCACGCAGCAGAGCCAGTATCTGGGAGGCCAAAGCTCCCTGAACTGTGCAGAGTCCACCGCCGCCCAGGCCGACACCGAGGTGCGGGAGCTGCTTCAGCGCTGCTATGAGTCCGCCAAGGCCATACTCCGGGAAAACAGGGCCGTTCTGGACGAGATTTCCCTGTTCCTGCTGAGCAAGGAGACCATCACCGGCGATGAGTTTATGGCCTTCCTGAAAAAGCCCGAGGAGCTGCCTCAGGCCCAGGGCTCCAAGGATAAGACTCCGGAAACCCCGGAGAACGGCACCATCCCCTCTCCCCAGGAGGCTTCGGAGGCTGAGGGCTCCCTTTCTCCCGCCGATTCCTTCCAAGGCCCGGAGGCCCAGGTTTGACCTATATTTTCAAGGCCGCAGACGTTTTGTCTGCGGCCCTTTCCGCTCCCGCTGGAATGCCGTCTCCTCCCTTGGGTACGTTTGGAACACCAGAGCACAAGACGCTTCTTGCGGGAGCCTGGGGTTTGTGCTACACTGATTCTATCGAATCCATACTATCTGGAAGGAGTGTATTCCATGTCAAATCGCTATTCCGCCCTAACCGCCCCCCTGCGGCTCCGGGACAAAACCCTGAAATCCCGGCTGCTGTACCCGGTGGCCCAGCCCCATTTTCTCCAGGCCAATCAGACCTTCCCGGACGACCCGGTGGTCACCTACTATGCCTCCCGGGCCAAAAACGGTGCAGCCATCCTGCTAATGC
>CAVJIP010000195.1:0-7814 GCA_963649625.1 Bacteroidaceae bacterium | reverse complement strand
GTTTGTGGATTCGGCAGACACCCATGTGTCGAACTCGGGGGAGACAGAGGAGCTTCAAATCAATCTGGACGATTCGGAGCTGCCGGAGGATGCTCCCAAGGAAGAACCGGAAATCCAGGAGGAGCTGCCCCAGGAGCCGGAGGAACCGAGGGAGGAGCCCGAGCCTGTGCCCCAGCGGCGGGTTCGCCGGAGACGGCCTATGCCGGAGCCTGCCCGAAACGATGACCCCAATGTATACGACAGCGGCTATGAGGAGCCGGAGAACCCGGAGGATTCGGAGGAGCAGGAGAACGATGGCCCGGCTCCCGGATGGAAAAAGGCACTGATTGCGGTAATCGTGGTTCTGGTGCTGGCAGGCGGCGGCTTTTCCGGGTATCTGTTTAAGACCGACACCGTCAAGAGCGTCACCGCAGAGGCGGTTTCCTCCTCCTCGGTGGTGGTTCAGGCGGAGACGAAAAACAGTACCGCCATGGAGGTGGTCTGCTCCACCGCCACCGGCGAGGTGTCCAGAATGCCTCTCCAGTCCGGCAGTGCCACCTTTACCGATTTGAATCCCAGCACCACCTATACATTCACCCTGAAATCCACCGGCGGCAAGCTGCTTCTGGGAGGAAAGTCCGCAGAGGTCAAGACGGAACAAATGACCAACCTGACCGGGTTTGCCGCCTCCTCGGTGTCCGCCGTCACCGCCAACCTGGTCATCAGCGGCACCGGCGACCAGCCGGATAAGTGGGTCGTTACCTGCACCGCCGAAAATGGCGACGTGGTCACGGCGGAGGCCACTGATGCCTCCCAGCCCATTGAGGTCACAGGGCTGACCCCGGCCACCACCTACACGGCCACCATTTCTCGAGGGGACGGAGACCAGCTGGGCGGTACTACCACCTGCACCTTTACCACCATGGAGTACACGGTGCTCAACAGCTTCGAGGCGGAGAACGTCACCGCCACCGGTGCAACGGTGAAATGGACCTATACCGGCACGGTGCCCGAGTCCTGGACCGTTACCTGTGAGGGCACAGACGGCTCCTCCACCGCCCAGAACATAGCGGGAACGGAGTGTGCCCTGGACGGGCTGAGCACCGGCGTTACCTACACCGTGACCCTGTCCTGCCCTTCTCTCCAGGAGACGGACTTGAAAACCATCACTTTGGAGATCTCCTCCGCCACGGTGACGGAAATCGTCAGCACCCAGGACGAGGACGGCAACCTGAAGGTGGATTGGCAGTTTACCAGCGATGAGGCCCCCAAGCAGTGGAACATTTCCTATGTATATGCCTCGGAGAATGAGGTCACACCCACCCTGGTGACAACGGACACCAACTCCCTGACCCTGGAGGATCCCGTGCCCAATACGGAGTATACCATCACCATTGAAAGCGCCGATGATCTGCCGGTAGGCGGCACGACCCAGACCACCTGTGTCACCGGCGAGGCGGCAGACTTTACCGACTACGGCTGCTCCGATGCGGAAATGACCCTGTATGCTCTGGAGGACAATCCCGACAGCCTGGACGAGGAAACCGACACCTTCACCACCTCCCAGCATATCGCCTTTAAGGTGGAGGTCAATTACGATGCCACCGATGAGGACAAGCAGGTCAAGACCCTGTATGTGATTCGTGGTACCAGCGGCTCACCCTACTATGTCTATCGGAATGACGACCCTGGCCGTTCCTGGTCTGGCAGCTGGACTACGGCCCGCCATACCGGCGACCTGCCGGACACCATCTCCAAGCCCGGCAGCTATACCCTGGAGGTTTACTTCAACGGAAAGCTCCTGGCCTCCAAGGACTTTACTGTTACGGCGGAATAAGGAACATACACCTTGCTCCCGGCCATTTGGCCGGGAGCGTTTTCCTGTTACTTCTTCTCAAAGGACAGGCAGTCGGTACACTGATCCATGGTGGGGTTTGTCTCATGGGTGCCCACATGGATTTTGCTGAGAGAACAGTAGTTCTCGGCCCCACAGTGATGGGCGCACTGGTTTACGGTACACTCAATGGAATGATTGGCAATACAGCTACAGCTCATGGTTTTTCCTCCTTCTCTTGTAGTGGCGTTAGTATATCCCAAATGGGGGAGAATATCAGGAAAAAGAAAAGGTTTACAAAAAATTTTATCCTGTTTATATTCAGTTCATAAAGTGCTGGTATGGTATATGGTGCAGAGAAATTTTGGTATGAAGGGACGGTGGGATCATGCATCGGCGCAATAGATTTTTAGCGGGGCGAAACGGCCCGGATGCGCTGTCTATGACCTCATGCTTTGCCGCCTGCGTGCTTCTGATCCTTTCTATGGTGCTGGGAGGGCTGGTCAGCAATATCCTTTGGCTGCTGGCTCTGGGCTTTCTGGTGGCCAGCTATTTTCGGATATTCAGCCGCAGCATTGAAAAGCGGCAGCGGGAAAATCAGAAGTTTTTGGCCCTGGTTTCTCCCGTCACAGGCTGGTGGCACAGAAGATGCCTCCGCCGTCGGCAGAAAAACCTGTATTGCTTTTTTAAGTGCCCCCAGTGCAGCACGGTGCTGCGGGTTCCCAAGGGAAAGGGACATATCCGCATTACCTGCAAAAGCTGCGGCCATGTGTTTGAAAGGAACAGCTGATGTTTGGATATATTACGGCAGACCCCTCTCAGCTGGAGGAGTCCCAGCGGCTGCGGTACAGCGGCTGCTACTGCGGGCTGTGCCGGACGCTGCAAAGGCGGCAGGGTCTGCTGGGACGGTTGACCTTGACCTATGACATGACCTTCCTGGTTTTGGTGCTCTCCAGCCTGTATGAGCCGGAGGAGCGGCAGGGCATGGGGCGATGTCCGGTTCATCCCCTGAAACGGCGGCCATATTGGGTCAGCAGCTTTTCGGAATACGCCGCAGACCTGAATGTGCTTTTGGCCTGGTGGAATTGTCTGGACGACTGGCAGGACGAGCATAAGCTCTCCCGGCTGCTGCTCTATCGGCTCCTTTCCCGGCGGTGTGGACGACTGGAAAGGAAATACCCTCGCCAGTCCGCCGCCATCCGCTCCTGTCTTGAGGCGCTTCACCGCTATGAATCAGGGCCGGAGATCAGTGCGGACAGAGCGTCAGAATGCTTCGGCAGCCTGATGGGCGAGCTGTTTGTGGTGAAGGAGGAGGACTATTGGTCCCCTACCCTGCGGCGTTTGGGGGAAAGCCTGGGCAGGTTTATCTACATTATGGATGCCTGCATAGATGCCCGGGAGGATCAGCGAAAGGGGCGGCCCAATCCCCTCTTGGTGCTGGGGGCCAAACGGGATCGGGAGGGCGACTGGGCCCTTTTGACCATGCTCCTTTCTGACGGAGCGGCGGCCTTTGAAAAGCTGCCCCTGGAGCAGGATCTGCCTCTGATGCGAAACATACTCTACGCCGGAGTGTGGCAGAAATATAATCAGGCGTTTTATCGGAGAAATCAAAGAGAAGAAAGAAACGGAGAAGGAGCTGCACATTCATGAGAGATCCCTATGAGGTTCTGGGCGTACCCAGAACGGCGACGGAGGACGAGATCAAGTCGGCCTATCGAAGGCTGGCCAAGCAGTATCACCCGGATCTGCATCCAGGTGATGAGGAGTGTGCCAGGAAAATGAACGAGGTCAACGCCGCCTATGAGGCCATTAAGAATCCCCAGCCGCAGCAGCAGGCCTACGGTGGCTACGGCGGAGGCAGCTCCGGCGGCTCCGCCGGGTATGACCCCTTTGGCTTTGGCTTTGACCCCTTCGGCTTCGGGGCTCAGACCCGGTATGAGACTCAGGATTCCAACGAAATTCAGGCGGCTCTGCACTACATCAATGCCGGGGCCTACGATGAGGCCATGCACGTTCTATCCTCCATCCCGGAGACAGACCGGGACGACCGCTGGTACTATTGCAGTGCCCGGGCCAACTACGGCCAGGGCAATCGGGTGGCGGCTATGGAGCATATCCGGCGGGCCATGGAGCTAAAGCCAGACGACCTGGACTATCAGCGGTTTTATCAAATCGTCCAATCCGGCGGCAATGCCTATACCAAGGCCGGAAATCACTATGGCTTTTCCGGCGGCGTAAGCAGCAGCTTCTGCTATCCCATGTGCCTGGCCTGGTGTCTGTGCAACACCTGCTTTGGAGGAAGGTACTACTGGCTGTGCTGCTAAGGAGGCACTTTATGAATTTACCCATTGTATCCCGGCAGGTTCTCAATGCGGCGGAGCTGCGGCTCCAGAGCCTGAGCCTGGAATATCAGAACTATCGCCGCAGAACAGAGGCAGTTCGAGAGGCCTCCTACCAGAACGGGCGAAACGATGCGGCCCGGCAGTTTCTCCCGGTTTATGACGACCTTCTCCGGGCCCTTCAACAGCCCTGTCAGGACGAGGCCTATGTAAAGGGCATTGAAATGACCCGGAAGGCTCTGCTGGGGGTGCTTTCCGGCCTGGGAATCACGGAGATTCCGGCCCTGGGAGAGAGTTTTGACCCGGCCCTCCACGAGGCTCTGGAGCATATTGTAGACATCTCCGTGGGAGAAAACACCATTACCCAGGTGGCCCTTACCGGCTTCCGCCAGGGAAATACGGTGCTCCGTCACGCCCTGGTGATTGTGGCAAACTGATATTGGAGGTAGCTTTATGTCTAAGCTGATCGGCATTGATCTTGGTACAACAAACTCCTGCGTGGCCGTCATGGAGGGCGGCGATGTGGTGGTGATTCCCAATGCGGAGGGCGGCAGAACCACGCCGTCTGTGGTGGGCTTTTCCAAAACAGGAGAGCGGTTTGTGGGCCAGGCGGCCAAACGCCAGGCGGTGGCAAACCCTGAGCGCACCCTTTCCTCCATTAAGCGGGAGATGGGCACCGACTATACGGTAAAAGTTGACGGAAAGAGCTATACGCCCCAGGAAATCTCCGCTATGATCCTCCAGAAGCTCAAAAAGGACGCAGAGGACTATCTGGGCCAGCCGGTGGACAGTGCAGTGATTACGGTTCCCGCCTACTTCACCGACTCCCAGCGTCAGGCCACCAAGGATGCGGGAAAAATCGCCGGGTTGGAGGTACAGCGCATTATCAATGAGCCCACGGCGGCGGCCCTGGCCTACGGAGTGGACAAGGAAGCACCCCAGAAAATCATGGTTTACGACCTGGGCGGCGGCACCTTTGACGTGTCCGTGCTGGACATTGACGGCGGGGTGATCGAGGTTTTGGCTACGGCGGGGAACAACCGGCTGGGCGGCGATGATTTCGATGCCTGCGTGGTGGATTATCTTCTCTCTCAGTTCAAGAAAGAGACCCACATGGACATCCGAAAGGATGCCGCCGCCATGCAGCGGGTGCGGGAGGCGGCGGAAAAGGCCAAAATCGAGCTTTCCGGTCTTAGCTCCACCACGGTAAATCTGCCCTACCTGGCGGTAGGCCCCCAGGGGCCGGTTCACATGGATGTGACCCTGACCCGGGCCAAGTTCAATGAGTTGACCGGCCATCTGGTAGAAAAGACTATGGGGCCCATGCAGCAGGCCCTGTCTGATGCAGGCATAAAAAGTTCCGATTTGGGAAAGGTGCTGATGGTGGGCGGCTCCAGCCGAATCCCCGCTGTTCGGGATGCGGTGAAGCGCTTTACCGGGAAGGAGCCCTTCCAGGGCATCAACCCTGATGAGTGTGTGGCCATGGGAGCGGCCCTCCAGGGCGGTGTGCTGTCCGGCCAGGTCACAGGGCTGCTTCTACTGGACGTAACCCCCCTTAGCCTGGGCATTGAAACCCTGGGCGGGGTATGTACCCGGCTGATTGAGCGGAACACGACCCTTCCCATTACCAAAAGCCAGATATTTTCCACCGCCCAGAACTTCCAGACCTCCGTGGAAATCAATGTGCTCCAGGGAGAGCGGCAGATGGCCCGGGACAATAAATCTCTGGGGAAATTTAAGCTCACCGGCATCCGCCGTGCCCTCCGGGGTGTGCCTCAAATCGAAGTCACCTTTCACATTGATGCCAACGGCATTGTCAACGTGTCCGCCAAGGATTTAGGAACCGGGAAGCAGCAGGCCATTACCATTACCGCCTCCTCCAATCTCTCCCAGGAGGACATTGACCGGGCCATTCGTGAGGCCCAGCAGTATGCCGCCCAGGATCGGCAGCAAAAAGAGGAGGCCACGGCAAAGGATCAGCTGGAGCAGTTGATTCTCCAAGTCAGGTCTGCCAAAAAGCTCACCCGGGAGCAAAAGCAGGCCAGAAGCGCCGCCCTGCGAAATGCCGCCAAGGCCCAGCGCAGCAAAGACCCCGGGCAGATGCAGGAGAGCATCCGGGCGTTGCGGCAGCTTTTGGAGGGCTGGGGTACTGAGGTAGAGTATGACCCCAATGGGGCCCAGGACCCGGAAGATACCGAGGGGGACGAAACCTAAAGGAACGAAACAGGGTATGTACCGGCCGACTTTGGCGGTGCATACCCTGTTTTTTGATGGAAAATAATATGTCAGAAAATTAACCTTCTAATCCAGTCCAGCCGCAAAACCTCTCCCAAAATATAGAGCTTTTCGTCAGGGGCGGACTTGGCCCCCAGCAAATCCTCAATGCGCTTGAGGCGATAGCGAATGGTGTTGGAGTGCTGTCCCAGAGCATCGGCTGTTTTTTGAATGTCATAGTCGGCCCTTATATAGCTGGTCAGGGTGGTCAGCATATAGCCACCGTTGCTGCCGTCGTACTCCCGAATACGGCTCACCAGGCTCTGGGCACTGGCCAGAGCCCCCTTGTCCCGCACCATGGAGAATATCATCTGATAGCAGCCCAGGTCAGTATAAAACACCTGCTTTTGCCCTGTGGCAATGCCCGCCACCAAAGCGTCAAAGGCCTCCTGAATCACCCGGTCAAAGTCCTCTGTGCGCTGGTGTACCCCGCTGACCCCCCAGCAAAGCTCCTCCTCCCCGCAACCAAGTCCGGCAAGCAAATCCTTTCCCTGACAAATCACCTGCTCCGGGTTAATCATTTGGGAATCGTTGGCCAACAGGAAGAAGCCCCGCCGGAACTGGAGGAGCCGAAGCCCCATGGTCAGCTCACGGGCCGAGCGCATCCGAAGGGCATTCTGCATGGCGGCGGCCCAGGTGCTCTCCGGGCCGAGGGGATGGATATACATGGCGCACATATACTTCTGCCGCCCCGGATTCATTCTGCCGCAGAGCTGCTGAATGTCCGGATAGTTCTGCTCCGTGAGAATGCCCCGCAGGGGCTCCTCAAACAGGGAAAACTCTTCCCGCTGGCGAATGTAATCGGAGATCCGCAGAATCACGTCCTCAATGTAAAGGTCGTCAAAGATAAATACCGGGAAGCTGCGCTCCCTGCACAGAGTCAAAACCTCCTCCGGCAGGGCAGAATAATACACTGACTTAATGGCCAGCCCCGCCGCCCGCAGGTCAATCAGCCGCTGAACGGTGGGCAGCAACAGGGCCGGGTCGTCCTTGGCGTAAAACAGGGTGGTGACAATAAAATCCTCCAGGTAATAGTCCACAGCCTTCTGCTTCAAACTCTCATATTCCAGCAGCACCACGTCCTTCATAGGGTTGCTCAGCCCCTCCTCCCCTGCCAAAAGCCGAAGGGAGTGTAGTGCCTCAATGCTTTGAAGCTCCCGTACCTGCATACATTACCAGCTCCTTATACCTTTTTGTGCCTTTCCTAACCATATTATATCGGATAACGCAGAAAATTCCAAGTATTTTTTTGGGTTAATTCCAAATCAGCGTGGCAAAATAGTCCTCCGGCGTTTCCGCCCGACGTATCATCCGGATGCTGCCGTCCTCCCGGAGGAGAAGCTCCGCACTGCGCAGCCGGCCATTGTACTGATAGCCCATGGAAAAGC
>CAVJIP010000194.1:0-3177 GCA_963649625.1 Bacteroidaceae bacterium | reverse complement strand
ATTTGGGCCTGTTTGGGGACCGTGTGGGCTTTGAGGGGGAGGACTGCAACGAGTTGGGCGACCCCATCACCCCCCAGCTCCGGGTCATTGATGCCATCAATCCCATGGATCGGAGCTTTCAGGAGGCCAGAGAGGCCGGAATCACAGCGGTGGCGGTGGCCCCCGGCTCCTCCAATCCCATTGCCGGACAGATTGCGGCCATTCACACCGGGGGACGGCGCATTGACGACATGATTTTGCGGGCCCCCCTGGCCATGAAGTTCTCCCTGGGGGAAAATCCTAAGCGGGACTATCACAGCCGGAATGAAAGCCCTGTGACCCGGATGGGAACCGCCGCCATGATTCGTCAGGCCCTGATGGAGGCCAGAGCCTATGGGGAAAGACAACAGGCGGCCCGGGCAAATCCCAATTTGGAGCCCCCGGAGCCTCAGATAAAGCACGAGGCCCTGCTGCCGGTGCTGCGGGGAGAGATTCAGGCCCATTTCCACGCCCTCCGGCTGGACGACATTTTTACCGCAATCCGAATTTCCAAGGAGTTCGGCCTGGACTATGTGATCATTCACGGGACGGAGGCCCATTTGGCGGCGGATATTCTGGCCCAGGCTGGAGCCAGAATCGTCACCGGCCCCAGCCTGACAGACCGGGGAAAGCCGGAGCAGCGGAACCTGACCTTTGCCGGGACATCTCTGCTCCGCAAGGCGGGGGTGCTGTGCTCCGTCTGCACGGATCACCCGGAGACACCCCTGCAATATCTTTCTCTGTGCGCAGCACTGGCGGAAAAAAACGGCCTGGGACACCGGGAGGCCCTGGAGGCCATCACCATCCATCCTGCCAAAATCGCCGGGCTGGACGGGGAAATCGGCTCTCTGGAGATCGGAAAGTGGGCGGATATGGCATTGTTTGACGGGGATCCGCTGGTGCTGGCAAGCCGGTGTCGGGGGGTATGGATTCAAGGAAGGAAGTGGATGTAATATGCGTCAGGTGGCCTGCGGAGATATTGCGGCCCTGGTGGAGCGACTTTGTATCCAGGCGGCCACGGTGCTGCCGGAGAATCTGTGCCGGTGCATTGAACAGGCGAAGGAGCGGGAGGAGAGCCCGGTGGGCCGGGAAATTCTCCAGGACATTACGGACAATTTCCGCCTGGCCCGGGAGCGGGGCATTCCCATCTGCCAAGACACAGGCATGGCGGTGGTGTTTGTCCGGCTGGGCCAGGAGGTACACCTCACCGGGGGCAGCCTCCGGGAGGCGGTGAATTTAGGGGTTCGCAACGGCTATCTCAAGGGCCGTCTCCGCTGCTCCGTGGTGGGCGACCCCCTGCGGCGGAGCAATACCGGGGACAATACCCCGGCGGTGCTTCATGTGGAGCTGACCGAGGGGGACGAGTGTACCGTAACCGTGGCACCCAAGGGCTTCGGCAGCGAAAACATGAGTGCCATGCGGATGTTTACCCCGGCGGCCACCCGGGAGGATTTGGAGGACTGGATCGCCTCCTGCGTAGATCGGGCCGGCAGCAACCCCTGTCCCCCGGTGATCGTGGGGGTGGGCATTGGAGGCACCATTGAGCAGTGCGCCCTGGAGGCCAAGAAGGCCCTGCTGATGCCCATGGATCAGCCGAACCCGGAGGCCTATTACGCCGACATGGAGCGCAGCACCCTGGAAAAAATCAACGCCCTGGGCATTGGCCCCCAGGGAATGGGCGGCAGAATCACGGCCCTGGCCGTTCATATCCGTCCCACCGCCACCCATATTGCAGGCCTGCCCTGTGTGGTGAATATGAGCTGTCATGTGACCCGGCACGCCGTTGGAAAGGTTTAATATGACGGGAATACCATTACCTAAAAAGATTTGTGAAAGGTCTGGGGAAAATATATCTGGGGAAGGAAAATGGCTGTGAGGTATCAATTCAGTGATGCGGATACAAAAGCAATCAGAGCAGAACGAAAGGACAATACGGACAAGCGCACCGAAGGGGACTATCCGATTGTAAATATGAAAATGCACCTTTTTGAACCAGATGTTCTTATACTTCTTGCGCCGAGTGTCTATCATCCTACGCCGGAACGTTTGAGGCGCAGGGCTGAAAAATATGCGGCTGATGAGCGTATCCATCTGTACGTCTGCAAAAGTGACAGACGAAATATCGGGATTGCTGCATTTAGGGTGGAAAACGGTGCTGCCGAGATTCTGGATATTGCCGTAAAGTGCGAACATCGCAACAATGGCATTGGCAGTAGGTTTGTTAATGTCATCTTGAATCAGTTCCCGATAGATTATATCATAGCCGAAACTGACGAAGAAGCAGTGGGATTCTATGAAAAATGTGGATTTTCAGCTGAGCCCGCTGAAGAAGTCCATGGCACGAAACGGTATCTTTGCAGGCTTTGTAACAAATCGGTTGATTGAGGATCCAAGGTTGGGCTGGGCTCCAGTACATTTGACCACCATAGAGGGGAAAGAAGGGCGGCACCGGCTTTTGCTAACGCCACATAAGGCAGTAATTGAAATCAATAAATGAAACTTTATAGGGCATAGTAAAGAGGCGATTAAGGCTTTGACTGTAAAAGGTCAGAGCCTTTTTCTGCGTTTAAAAAATCCGCACATTCGCAATCTGCTTAAAATCACGCTACAATGTGGTTACAATAAATTTTGGAGGGCTGATTATGAATGTGCAATATGAAAAGCAAGGCAATTACCTTATCCCTTGCATAAGAACAATGGAACAGAAAGAAATACATATAGGCGTGTGGGCGAACCGCCACAAACAGTATTTGAAGCAGAGCCACAAGGTGCGATATTACAATCTTCTGACGAGCGAAAAGCTCTATGATTATCTTGCCGATATCGAGCGTCAAGCAGAGAGTTTATTTGAAAAGACAGTAAAATCACTTGCCGAACAGGAACAGGTTACAGAAAATCTCAAAGCGGAAAATATGTTGCTGTGGGTGCAGAAAATGAACAATATCCGTAACCGAGCAATAGAAATTGTTAATGCAGAAGTGATTTACAAATGAGAAAATGACACAGCTAACGGAGTGAAATACCGCTGGCTGTGCGAGACCATCCCAAACTTTGTGTAAACCAAGATCATGGTGTATAATAGGGACACAAAGA
Organism: Bacteroidaceae bacterium; assembly: GCA_963649625.1. Lineage (GTDB taxonomy): Bacteria > Bacillota > Clostridia > Oscillospirales > Oscillospiraceae > HGM13006. The sequence goes on along the minus strand of CAVJIP010000194.1, from coordinate 66 downwards.
TGGAGGTAAGCACAATGGCAAGAAAAACACGGAGTCCCGAAGAAAAAGAGCGGCGAGCAAAAATCC
>CAVJIP010000193.1:0-17592 GCA_963649625.1 Bacteroidaceae bacterium | reverse complement strand
GCATCTTACATCAACTCCCAATTACATTATACATCGCTTGTAAAGACCTGCTGGATATTTTGAGAATTGCTATAAATATACCAGCCGCACATCATGAGGCTGCGTGCTTTCCATCAATTCCAGTAAAAGATGGTGAATGGTAGGATACTGCTTAAAATACTCTTTGTCTGTGTAGCCGTCACCTTGAAAGAAAATGAACGCATCTCCTGCTTCACTGCGCAATAAGCTACTTTGTTGGATGCGAATAAAGAAGCGCGGATCTACCTCATAGATAGCTTTTGCAAACAATTCTTGAATCAATTTCACCCGCAGCTGGCGACGATCCAATCTTCTTCGGGCTGTTCGATTGGCTCTGCGCTCATCGGAAAGCTTGGCCGCCTCAAAGATATGCGTTCCCCATGCTGGCTCTCCCTTGTATTTTAGCAGCCTATATTCTAAATCTGCTGCGGCATATCCAACAGAATCCGTACCAATATCCAGTCCCAAATAAAAATCTTGGCTTTTCATTGACAAATCCGCCCTTTCTTGCTAATATAGCAACAGAGTTTATTCCCTATAAACTTACACTACGAGTTCAAATAAAAATTCTTTCAACTCGTCGGCATTGTCCGACTGCACAGTGTGTGCATAAAGGGCCTCCAGATGGAGACCCTTTTATTTTATCAGAGCAAAGTGCATATTTCCATACTGCACATACTTTTTTAGATTATAAATTCTATTTTTGTACATTTAGCCTAATTATCCCAGATAAAATTAGCACTAGTCTCCAAAGTCCCCCGCCATATTTTCTTCATATTCCTAATAGCAATGGGCCGCCAACGTGTAATGCACGTTGGCGGCCCACTTTATCTCACTTCAAAAACGCCAGCTTACTGACCTCCCCGCTGAGCGCACTGATTAGCTCCCGCAGCTCACCCAGCGTCTCGCTGGTCATCCCAGCCTTTCTAGTTGCCCGAAGGATCTGCCCCACATTGCTGTAAATCAAATTATTCGCCTTATGCAGTCCCCGGACATTCTCATCCGGCCTAGCACAGATCTGCTCCCCGGCGATCAACTTGCGGAAGTAGGTGGTAGAGGGCAGCCCGGTAGCCGCCTCATACCGTTGGAGCAGCTGGAAATCCGCTTCTCCCATCCGCACCGCCAGATTCCGGCTGTTGTCACGCACCGGCCCTCGCTTGTGGGCTTTGATTTTATACCGCATCGGGATACCCCATTTCCCGCACAGCCCTGGCCCGCCGAACGGCATCCAGCAGTTGCTGTTTTACATCGGCCAGCTGCGCTTCTTTGCCGCAGCCACTGTTGAAGTCCTTAGCGATCTCATTGATAATCCGCCCGGACTGATTCAGTTCCTCCACCAGCCTTCGCATTTCCTCCTTCCGATAGCTCCGGGCCGGGCGCTCCCGGAGCTGGGCCAGCAGCCAGCGGTTCATGCTCATTCCCGCTGCCCGGCTTTTGGCCCAGAGCTGCTGGTATTCCTTTTCACTCATTCGCACACAGGTGCGGTATTGCTTTTCTGACATTTCGTCTCCTTTCCGTTCTCTGGGTTCCCTTAGGCGGCATTGGGGACAGGGGCAGCCCCTGCAAGTGCATTTTGACATCAAAATGCGATACTTGCAAAGACCTTCCCGCAACATTTCCCCGTATAACGTGTCCTGCAAAAAGCTCCCGCACACCATGAACGCAAGCTTTTATGGTGTATCCCGCTTTTCATGACAACACAAAAAGTATTTCCCCTTCCAAAACAGGCACTTTCAGGATTTCTGGCAGTGTCCTTGATTCTATTACAACACACATTGATATACACATTGCTTTTCAAAAACCCCTCTTGATTATGTGTGTACCGCACACATTCTCCCCCCCACGTTCCATCGCTCAGCACACATTCCACACGCATCCGCAAGACCGCCGTGACGGTTGCGACGGTTGACGTGGGCAGAGGCGCTACTGTCACAGCTCTATTCCTTATGAACCTGTGACGACTGTGACAGTCGAAGTCTGGCACCCCATAACCGTCGCAACCGTCGCAAACCGTCACGCTTTCTCTTTCATCCGCTGAAGCGTAATGATCCTCCCCTCATGCCCGCGATTCCAGGCGTAGTGGATATGGTATTCTTGCAGCAGTCGATCCGCATTGACATTCAGCCGCTTTGTTAAACTCATGGGGCTGGTTTCCAGATGCAGCTCTGTTACAAGCTGCGTGGGTGATCCTCGCCACGTTTCCTCCTGTTGGATCAGTAGGAAGCCGTGGATGCGCTCCAGAACCGGATCTGGAGGAACCGACCAGTCCTCTGCTGCAACCTTCTCCAGATCCCAGCACAGCGTCTCCGGGTCTCTCTGCAGCGTCAGCACCTGATCTGGCTGATCCCGCCCGGAAATAGGCACCATGGCAATGGGCTTAATCCGGCTCACCTTCTGCATCAAGAATACGCCGTCTGCCGCTCCCAAAAGTCCATTGGTACCGGAGATCATATCAAATTGATCTGCCGCCTGCTGCTTTCTGGTATGATGCACCAGCAGAAGGCAGAGATGTCTGTTTGCCGCAAACTCCTTGAGCCGTGTAATCAGCGCATAGTCATTGGCATAGCTACACCGTTCCTGATTTGCCTCCCGAATCTTTTGCAGAGTATCAATGATAATCAGCTTCGTATCCGGATGCTCCTTTACAAACTGCTGGAGTTTCCCCTCCAGGCCATCATCTATATGTTTTGCGCAAACCGCAAAATGGAGCCTTTCTGTCCCCTCTGTACCGTACATTCTATATAGCCGGGACTGCAGGCGGCGGTAATCATCCTCCAGAGCCAGATATAAAACCGTCCCCTGCTTCACAGGAGCATCCCACAGCGGTTCCCCAGTGCTCACATGGTAGGCGATCTGCGCCACCAAAAAGGACTTTCCCACCTTTGGCGCCCCTACAAACAGGTATGTACCAGGCCAGAGCAGTCCCTCCACAATGGGAGGGCTGCCCGTATAGACTGCGTCAAGCAAATCGTTTAAGGTCAGGGTATGTAGATAATTAGGGTCCTGTATACGCTGGAGCTTCCGGCACAGTTCCTCAAATTTATCATTGCTTTGTGAAGAATTCTCTGCTATACTGGTTCTAGTCTCTTTGATAAGCGGCTGTTCCCCATCTGCGCCAACAGACGGAATCGGAACAGTCGTTTTTTCATGCTCCAATTCGTTCACCTCCTGTATTCTGGTCGATCCATCGGAGCAGCTTGTCCTTGGGCACCAGCAATCTTCTCCCGATTCTCAGCGTCGGAAAGCTCTCCTGATGTAAGAGCTGATAAGCATACGCCTTTGAAATTCCAAGCGCATCCGCCAGCTGCGGCGCATTCATGACCACGGGCCATGTTTCGTAGTGTTGATCCATATTAGGAGTCCTCCTTGATTTGGTATTGACAAGATAGACCGCATCGTGTACAATATCGATGATAAGTCGTCTTGTGAGGTATATTATACCTTCTTTTTTCTATTTGTCAATAGACCGACCAATAATTTTACATACAAATATAACTATCACGAGGTGCTATACGATGAATGATAGAAATCTCCCCCCTGCCCCATCAAAAAAGGTCTGGCTTTCCGCCTACACAGATGGGACTACCGAGTGCTTTGAAATTCGCACAGTTGATCAAGAAAATACAAACACCCCCTATGCAGTGATTTGGCATGGTGAGTATCCCATGGGACAAGCCATGGCGGATTTTCTCTATGTAGATCTTGGGTTTCTTAACGACCAACTCACACAGATTCGATCGTGGATGGAACGCATTTCTAAAAGAAATCGAAACAGTGCTTCTTTTCCTTCGCTTCATACGCCAATTCAATATTGGCTGGACAAAAGCCCGCTGCTCGTCACTCTGGGCGCTTCCATTGAACGCCTGCGTCTATCCTACCAACGGGGTGAACCCCTCACAGCAGCGGACCTAGGGCGTCAGGCAGCCTGTATTCAGCAGCTCCAGCCAAGGCTCTTTGCCGTGGCACAGGCCCTCTTTTACACCGATCAGCAAACGGATCTGATTCAGAAGTACACAGAGCTTCAACACTCCGACAATCAGACATATCCCCCGCTTCGTTATGGAACCGTAGAACTCCAGGAGGTCTGGTGCGGTGGCCAGCTCTTCACCACCTACGCAAGTGATCAAAGCCCTATTGCATCCGATCACCTCTCGCACCCTCAGACGTTTTTTACAACAGAGGTTGTGTCCAGTGAATCTATCGAGGATATCATCAACTTCCTGTTGGTTCGCTATATGCAAAATCATCTTCAAATGAAACCCTGTAAATACTGCGGGCGCTATTTTGCCACAAAGCGGGCATACAAGACCGATTACTGTGATCGGCCTATACAAGGCTCCACAAAAACCTGCCGCGAGGCTGGCTCCCTGCGGCTTTATGAAAAGCGCAGATCGGAGGACCCTGCCATGCGGGAATTTAAGCGTTCCTACAAAGCCCATAATGCCCGCATCCGCTATGGGCTCATGACCAGGGAGGAATTCTCCGACTGGTCAAAAGAGGCCCGTGAGAAGCGTGATCTATGCCTTTCCGGGCAGCTGTCTCTCCAAGACTTCGTCTCCTGGCTGGACAGCGACAAATTATAAAACAATGGACTGACAGTGCCATTTAAACTCTGAAAGAAAGCGAGGTATGCTTTGACAAAACGAAAAACAAGCGGTGCCAGCGGAGGCGGCACCATACGCAAACGCTCCGATGGCCGCTGGGAAGTGCGCTATTCCCTCGGCTTCGATCCAAAGACCGGAAAGCAAGTACAAAAATCCACCTACGGAAGAACCCAAGGAGAGGTTCGTAAAAAGCTCTCTGCCGTAGTGGTTCAGATTGACAACGGAACCTATATGGAACCCAGCAAGGTTCGATTAGGTGCGTGGCTTGATCTCTGGTTCCGGGATTACACTGGCAATCTGAAGCCCGCAACAAAAAGCGCCTACGAGGAACATATCCGGGTCCATATCAAGCCCTATCTGGGCGATATTACGATGGCCAGCTTGACAACGCAGATGATCCAGCAAGTCTACAATATGCTCCAATTTGAAAAGCACCTATCCCCAAAATCCATCAAAAATATCCACGGAGTGTTTCACAAGGCCATAGAGCAGGCCATCAAAATGGGCTATATAAAACAGAATCCATTGGATGCAGTAGTTCTTCCACGTGTAGAAAAGCGCCAGATCCAGACCATGGAGGACAGTGACATGACAGCGTTTCTGGAAGCTATCAAAGGCCATCCCTACGAAAACGTCCTCTTTGTCACGGTATTCACTGGCCTTCGCCAGGGTGAAGTACTGGGGTTAACCTGGGACTGTGTGGATTTTGAGCGAGGTACGTTGCTGATCAACAAGCAGCATAATAAGGCCAAAGGTGAAAAAGAATATCATTTCAGCAGTTTGAAAAATGACCGAATCCGTATGCTCACTGTAGCAGACGATGTGATGGATGTCCTCAGGCGTCAAAAAGCCCTGCAGACACAGTGGGCTGAGCTGCTGGGCGAGGCATTCCATAACGATGATAATCTGGTGTTCACCAATGAATATGGGCGATTCATCGCCAATCAAGCAGTTTACCGCAATTATAAAAAGATCATGGAAAAAATCGGCCTTGGCTCTATGCGTTTTCATGATCTTCGCCATACATATGCCGTCAATAGCTTGAAAGCTGGCGATGATATCAAAACCGTACAAGAAAATCTGGGGCACGCCACCGCCGCCTTCACCCTTGGCACCTATGCCCACGCCACCATCGGAATGAAGCGAGAAAGCGCCAAAAGAATGGAGCAATATATTCAGGGTCTCCGTTCTACTGGGTCATAATTTCTTTATGATCTGGTACAAAAAAAGGTCAATAAAGGGTCAAACGCAAAAATAGCGAGACCAAATCGACCCCGTCATTCCAAAAGTTCCCTGCAATATAACGAAAGATCCGCAATCAAAATGATTGCGGATCTGGTGGGGGATGGTGGATTCGAACCACCGAAGGCGAAGCCAGCAGATTTACAGTCTGTCCCCTTTGGCCACTCGGGAAATCCCCCATATGAAATTAGCGAGGGTGGAGCTGGTAGACGGACTCGAACCCCCGACCTGCTGATTACAAATCAGCTGCTCTACCAACTGAGCTATACCAGCACATCTCACAGAGCACGATAGATATTATATCCATTGAGGCGAAGTTTGTCAAGCACTTTTTCGTGGATTTCTGTTTTTCCGCCGAAGAGGGACAGCTGCCCCAAGGTGGGGTTGACCCGCCCGGGGCAGCCACCAGCCTATCACACCCCGGACAGGGGCGTGAAGTCAAAGTGCTGATAGCGATTGGCGTGGGAGCTTTGGATATTATTAAAGGTTTCCTCGTCAATGGAGGTATCGTTGGAAACGTCCCAGTCCTCATCATCGGTCATATACCAGGGGGCCTCCGGGTCGGCGTTTCCATCGTAGACGATTCCCTGGGCCAGGGACAGGGTGCCCTCAAAGAGGGTGTAATAATAGTACCCGCTGCTAAAGGCACTGTTGGAGGCCTCGTTGTCCAGGAACCACGCCCCGGCCTCGTCCAGATCCAGGAACCACCGGGAGCGGGAATGGCTCTGGGCCACCAGAGTGGGTATGCCGTCCACCGTCGTCCAGATCTCAAAGACCACCGGGTCGTTGTCCTGGTTGTAGATGGTGCCGATCACCAACTCCGGCTGGCCGTCGTTGTCCAGATCCGGGAAGGCCACACCCACATTCTCCAGACCGTCGCCCTCAGCGTAGGTCTCTGCCACCTCGCTCATGTCGTTGTCGTAATACTGCTCTGTAGTCCAGGCCTCAGAAAGGGCGGTGGTGTACCGGGCGATCTGCTGGGCATAGATGGTCAGGCCGTCGGCGGCCTCCCCGGCCTCGCTGACCTGCGCCGGAGCCTCTGTGGCGGCGGCAGAGGGGGTCGTCTCCAGGGCGGAGGGAGCCTCAGTGGCCGCAGGCTCCGTGGCAGCCTCCGGGGTGGCAGTGGGCGCAGCGGTGGGCTCTGCCGTGGCGGTGGCCGCAGCAGTGGCCCCGGCGGTGGCGGTAGGCTCTGCCTGGGCAGTGCCGCAGCCGGACAGAAGCAGGGCCGCACACAGGGTCATAGGCAGAAGCCGTTTTAGTTTTTGCATAGTTATTCCTCCTAGGGTTGGGCTTTGGAGTGACCGAAGCACTCCTTTGCTGGGTAAAAACCATCCGATTTTTTACCGGGCCTTAGTATACGCCACTCCTTCGGAATTTGCAAGCATGGATTTCTAAATTTTTTCTTAGGGCAATACCGCATAATTCGGCGAGGAAATTTGGCGTGGAATTTTGCGTCACAAATTTGTTGGAAAAACACAGGAATACTGTGTGTATTTCAAGTTTTCCCAGGGAATTTGTGAGGCAAAAGAACCGCCAAAGACCTATGGCGCAATTGTGCGGTGTTGCCTTAGGATAACACCAGAATCTTGCCGAATCATGGGACATTCCCATAATGTACGGAGCCCCAGCCAGAGGGCCAAGGCTCCGCACGGTGGATGTTCCTTTATTCCTTAATGGAAAGCTGCATAGAGGCATAGTGATAGGCTCCCTTGATGTCGTCCATCTCCCGATAGCAATGCTCCAGCAGGGCGTAGAGGTTGGAGAGAAAATAGCCGCTGCCGGTGGTTCGGGCCAGCTGTTCTGCCGCCTCCAGCTGCTTGACCGCCTGGGCAAACTGATTGTCCTCCATGTCCATGCGGCCCTGGAGCATCAGATAGGCAGGCTTGGTGGCCTCGGAGAGCCGGGAAATGCTGTCCATTTCCTCCTTGGCTCGCTCCAGGTTCCCCTGGCCGATGTAGTATTCCGCCATGGTGAGCCGGTAAAACTCTCCCAGGCCCTGATCCTGATAGGCCGCCTGATAGTCGTCCATGGCCTTGTCAAAGTCCCCCTCCAGCTCCATGGTGCACCGGGCCACCAGCAGCAGCCCCTCGGTGCGGAAGGCAGCGGAGCGGTACATGGTTTCCTCGTTATGGGCCACCGCCTCCCGGGCCAGCCGAATGGCCTCCTCATAGCGGCCGTTGGCCATGGCCTGCTTGGACTGGCAGATTTTTGCCCGGGAGAGCAGCAGCAGTGCCTCCTCCCGATAGTCCTCCCCCATGTCCAGCTCCTCCAGCACCTTGATACAGCCCGCATATTCCCCGTCCCGGAACAGCTGCCTGGCGCTGATCAGTTTCCCCGGCGTCACCTCGCTGTCATCGGTGCCCGCCATCAGATAGGCGGTGGGCAGGCCCAAGGCCTCCGCCAGATATTCCAGGGTTTTTACTGAGGGGGTGGCACTGTCGTGCTCAATTTTGGAGAGCATATTCCGGGTGATATAGTCCCCTACCAGCTCCTTCTGGGTCATGCCCTGCTGGATTCTGGCGGTTTTAATCTTTTCTCCCAGGGTCATAATGCCCGCCTCCTTGATGGTAAATTACAGGGTAAATCTGAATACCCTCCTGTGTAACTCTCATTTACGTCTATTGTATCACGCCCTGCCGGAGCTTTCAACGAAAATCTCCCCGGTTCTTGACTTTTTCCCTTGGCTGTGGTAGGGTTTCACCAGAGAACCCTTTCATTTTCCAACAAATCGAAACGGAGCTGATCCTATGAATCGCCGCGGCCTGAAAAACGCCTCCCGACAATGCCTCCGAGACACCCAATCCCACCCTAAGCGGGTAACGCTCCTATATCTCCTGGCCGCCCTGGCCATCGGTGGCGGAGAGTTTGGCCTGGAGACGCTCATCCAGCAGAACGCCGGAAACGCTCATTCCCTGAGCCAGAGCATTTCCGCCGCCGGCCGCTCCTACATTCTGGTGTTTGTAGTTTCCCTAGTGTGCCAGCTGGTGCTGCATCTGCTGGGGATGGGCTACACCTCCCTGTCCCTGCGGCTCTCCCGCCGGGGGGACTTTACTGCGGGTGTGCTGTTGGACGGCTTTTCCATCTGGGGCAAGACGCTGCTTTTGTATCTAGTCACCTCCCTGCTGCTGGGCCTGTGGGCCACCGCCTTTTCCATTCCTGTGAGCTATGTACTGGTAGCTCTGAATATGGCCGGAGCCATCAGCGATAACGGTATGCTCTATCTGCTGCTGGGCTATATGGCCGCTGTTATGCTGGTGGTGTCTTACCGCTATCGAATGTCCGAGTATGTACTGCTGGACGACCCGGGGCTTTCTATCCGTCAGGTACTGCTCCGAACAAAGGCCATCAACGGAACCCACCGCTGGGAGCTGTTCCTGCTGGATGTGAGCTTTATTCCCTGGATCCTGCTGTGCCTTTTGACCCTGGGGATTCTCTCCGTGTGGAAACTGCCCTATATCACCGCCACCTATGCCCACTGCTATAACTATATGGTGGAGGACTTTAACCAGCGGCAGGCCCGGCTCCAGGAGCTTCTGGATCAGCAGCGCCACCAAGGAGAAGTGCTGTGATGCCGCCGTTCCGGCAAATATGACGTGGCCCCGAGGCCCTGCTGAGAAGTTGGCAAAGCCTCGGGGCTTTTCTTGCCCTTTGCAGATTTATGGCGGTATCGCAGCCCTTTCGGATGGCGTAGGGCATGAGAGCCGATGATACAAGGGCCGGCTGAGCGTTATAACATAAAAGGCATGGCAGGCAGGTAAATCGGCATTGGCAAGGGAGCAGGGTTTCGGGTATAATAGTAAGGATTCAAGATATGAAGAAAGGGAGGACAAGCTATGGCTTATCAAATCAAATCCTTCTGTCTGGGCTGTCATTACTGTGCTCTGGAATGTCCCACGCACGCCATTGACTACAAGGGAACCCAGTATCAGATTGACCCGGAGAAGTGTGTAGAGTGCGGAAAATGTGTGGAGGTCTGCAACGTCAGTGCCATTGATACCGGCCGGCCGGAGACAGTCACGCCCCATGCGCCTCTGGAGCTGGAGGCGGACTGTGTGGTGATCGGGGCCGGAGCGGGCGGAACCGTGGCGGCAGTGAAGCTGGCGGAGCTTACCGGCAAGAAGATCATTGTGCTGGAAAAGGCCAAGCGCTACGGCGGCAGCGGCTGGTTTGCGGGCTTTTCCATCAGCAGCGGCGGAATGGGCGGCCCCGGCGGGCCTGGCGGCCCCGGTGACCCGGATGGTGGTCCCGGCGGGCCCGGTGGTCCCGGCGGCCCGGATGGTGGCCCCGGTGGGCCTCCTATGCCGGACAAGAGCTTTTTGGAAAAGCTGGATCAGCGGCTGATTGCCAATGCCAGGGAGGCCGGAAAACAGCTAAACGACTGGCTTCTGGAGATGCCTGAGGTGCAGCCCTATCTGGTGGAGACGGAGGTTCGGGGCAAAAAGGTCAAGAGCCTGACGGAGGAGCGGATTTTCTTTAACCAGAAGTCCACCGATGGCTCCATCGGCCCCGGCAAGGGCGGCAGTTTCCTGATTGAGACTATGGTACGCCAGTTCCCCAAGTACGGTATTCGGCTGATAACCCAATGCGCCGCCAAGAAAATCCTCACCGATGAGAAGGGGGCGGTATCCGGGGTGATTGCCCAGGATCCCGGCGGAGAGGTACATATTAAGTGCAAGGCGGTGATCTGCTCCTCCGGCAGCTATACCCACAATGATGCGCTGCTGCGGCGGTTTATTCCCTGGTTCTTCCCGGATGAAAAGGAGAATCCCAACTGCGAGTATGTCCACCGGTTTGCCGCCCCCACGGACACCGGCGATGTGGTGGAGCTGGGAGAGAGCTGCGGGGCCTATGTGGACTACGATGCCTTCTGCATCAACCTGTTTGGCCCGGTGCATCATCCCTTTACCTTTGCAGGCTTCTACGCCCAGATGAGCGGCAATCAAATGACCGTAAATCTCAAGGGCAAGCGGTTCTACAACGAGGGGGCCATGGGCGGCGGTGCGGCCCCCATCTGCTTCCAACCCCGGCGTATGGTCTATACCATTTATGACACCCCCACCCTGGAGGCCACCATGGCCGAGGGTATCCGCACCCGGGGCGGCATTGAGGGCGAGTATCTCAAGCGCTGGCGGCAGGACTTCCAGGAGGAGCTGGACTCCCACAATGGGGTTTCCCTGTTTGTGGCGGACACCCTGGAGGATCTGGCCGATCAGGCAGGCATCGAGAAGGAGCCCTTCCTCCAGGAGGTGGCCCGCTACAATCAGATGTGCGAAAAGGGCCTGGACGAGGACTTCGGCAAAAATCCCAGAAATCTCAAGGCCATTACCCAGGGCCCCTTCTACGCCATCTTCGGGAAAATGGCCACAGACGGTGCCTTTGGCGGCGTGCTGGTAGACCCCAAGTGCCAGGTGTACAAGGGGGACAAATCCGGCGTGATTCCCGGCTTCTATGCGGCGGGAGACAACGCCTCCGGGGTGCAGGCCAATGCGGGCAAGCCCGGGGACTATCGGATGAAGGCCTTCACCGACTACCAATGGGCGGTGGACGGGGGCTATCTCTCCGCCCAGAGCTGCGCCGAGTACCTGACCAAATAACAGGATAAGAATACAGTAGGGCAAAGCCTGGCCCCGTTCCTTCACCGGAACGGGGCCAGCTGCGTTACCTTGTATTTGGGAGGGAAATCCAGGGTGTCCCAGCCAAGGGCCGGGGCACCCTTGGCAGTTTGTGGATTTTATGGGCATTCAAAGCCCTTGGCCCGGATGGCGGCCACAGCCTGCAGTTCCCGGTCAATGTGCCGGTCCAGCAGCTCCAAAATGGCGTAGTCCTCCGCACTGCCGAGAAAGCCGGCCCGATGGCTCAGGTAAACCGTCCGCTCCAGCCTCATGTCCCGGATGGACATGGCCCGGATGGGGGTATCCGGCACCCGTAGCTTTAAGGAGCGATAGGCCGCCACCGGCACGATGCCCAGGTTTCGACATCGGTTGATGGCAATGCGGGATTCATCGGGCTGGGCGGCAAAGCGGAGCCCGGCGGGCAGCTGCGGAAAGATTTGAGCGAGCATCTGCCGGTCATAGGGGGAATTGTCGAAAATAATGGACTCCTGATTGAGCTGGGCCCGGGTGATGCCGGTTCCGTCACAGTCCGAGCGGAAGGGATAGTTTGCGTGGAACATGACGCACCAGGGCTCCGTGTAGGCCTTGGCCACGGTGTAGCCCCGGAAGTCCTGCCGGGGGATAATCACCAGATCCGGGGCGGTGTCGATGGGATAGTCGGAGACGGTGCGGGTGCCGTCAAAGCAGGCCAGATCCACATCGGGAAAGGCGGTGAGACATCGGTCACAGAAGGAGGCGAAGTCGTCCAAAAAGATATAGTTGGACACCAACACCCGCCGGTTGTTGTTCTTCTGGCGCACCGCATGAACCCCTGCGTTAATAGCGTCCAGTCCGGCGGAAACGTGCTGAAGGAAAATCTTCCCGCTTTCGTTGAGAATCAGGGAGTTGGACTTTCGGTCAAAGAGGCGAACCTCCAGCTCCGACTCCAGGCGGCTGATGGAGCGGCTCAGGGCGGGCTGGGTGATATAGAGCTTGTGGGCGGCCTGACTGACGTTTTGACATTCCGCCACGGTAATAAACTGGTGAAGCTGTGTCAAATCCAAGAGCTTTCCCCGCTTTCCTAGGCAAGATAGTATCATTTTAACATATTTTCCACTTGGGCGCAAGATGTGGTATGCTCTGACAGGTATCAGTGACTGCACAAACGGCATTGGTAACGAAATTATTTCTGGTGTATAATATTTTCATAACATAACGGAAAGGGTGAATACATATGGCGTATCATATTAAACAGGAAATCTGCTCGGGATGTCATACCTGTGAGCTGTACTGTCCCGCCGGGGCCATTCGCATGAATTTCTCCACCTATCAGATTGATGCGGACAAGTGCGTCTCCTGCGGCACCTGCGCCCAGCACTGTCACAACGGGGCCATCTATGACCTGGAAAAGAAACCGGAGCCTCCTGCTCCCCATGAGAAGAAGGATCTGACCTGCGACATTCTGGTGATCGGCGGCGGTGCCTCCGGCCTGACGGCGGCGGCCAAGGCGGCCCATGCAGGGAAAAAGGTAGTGGTGCTGGAGAAGAACTTCGAGACCGGCGGCAGTGCCTACTTTGGCCACATGATGCGGGTGCATTATTCCAAGTGGCATGAGGCGGCGGGTCTTCCCGACAAGCGGGAGAAAATGTTTCAGAAGTTCCAGCGGATGACCCAGGGCAAGTGCAACAACGAGCTGGCCCGGCGGCTGCTGGATGCCAACGTAGACCTGGCCAACTGGCTCATTGATTCCGGCAACATGGAAAAGGGCTTTAAGTGGGGGGTTGACCGGATGGGCAAGCCCAGCGTCCAGGATGATTTCCTGAAAAACTATCCCTACCCCATTGACAGCCTCCGCTCCGACCCCTCCTGCGGCCCCGGAGAAAGCGGCTGGGCCATCTGCAATATTCTCACGGATGCAATTAAAGAATATGGCGGCCAGATTCTGGTGAATACCCAGGCGGTGAAGCTGCTCACCGATGAAAAGGGTGCGGTAGTTGGGGCCCTGGCCCAGGATCCCGGCGGAGAGGTGGAGGTACGGGCCAAGGCCACCCTGGTCTGTGCTGGCTCCTACAGCCGGAGCAAGGAAATCATGAACAAGATGCAGCCCATTTTTTATCAGAATGAGGGCAAGGAGCCGGTGCATATCTACGCCTGCGCCACCTGTACCGGGGACGGCATCACCATGTGCGAGGAAATCGGGGCAAACATTGACTATGTGAACAAGCGGGCAGCCATGTTCGGCCCCATGCACCATCCCTTCAGCTACGGGGTGCTGAGTCTGCTCCGGGGAGGAACCTCCGTCCAGGTGAACAAATACGGCCAGGAGATGCCCATGGAGATGGGAATGCACGAAATCGGCGGCCTGGTAGACCAGCCCGGCTGGATCGCCTGGAGCATTACCGACCAGGCCTCCTTTGACGAGGCAATCCGTAAGGGCCTCCAGAGCACCGACCCGGACGAGCTGCGGGCCTTCCGCCACTGGGAGCGGGACCTGAACAACGAGCTTCGGGACGGCTCCACCGTCAAGGCGGACACTCTGGAGGAGCTGGCAGACAAGCTGGGCTTCCACAAGGCGGAATTTCTCACCTATATTATGCAGTACAACAATGACGTAAAGGCAGGCCGAATCTCCAATCCCTTCGGGCCTCCTCCCGGTGGGGACGACCAGGAGGGTGCTATGCCACCTCCTCCCGGTGGGGACGATGAGGACGACATGATGTTCCCCATGGGGGATATGCCCAAGCCCCATCCCTTTGAGAAGGGCCCCTTCTACGCCATTATTATGAAGATGTTCCAGGAGAATGCCGTGGGCGGCATGACCATTGACGAGAACACCAATGTGCTGCGGCCTGACGACAGCCCCATTCCCGGCCTCTATGCCTGCGGCGACAACACCCGGGGCATTATGCTCCCCGGCGATGTGGGGGTACAGTATATTGAAAGCTATCTTTCCGCCATGACCTACGCCATGTGCAGCGGGTATCTGGCGGCGGAGAAGGCCATTGAATTTGTATCCTAAGTACAGGAGGAAACGAAACATGAAGAAAATCCTATCCATTCTGCTGGCCCTGGCCATGGTATGCTCCCTGGCGGCCTGCGGCGGCAGCGGCACAAGCACAGGGGCCTCTACGGCCTCCGGCAGCACAGAGCCGGAGAAAACCCAGGCGGCGGCTCCTGCGGAAAATGACACCCAGACACCTGTCCAGGCGGCTTCCGATGCAGAAGACAGCGAGACTGCGGCAGCTCCCGCCGGTACCTACGGGGAGGATCGTCCCATTTCGGACATTGTAAAGGATATGGAACCCGCAGATCTGCCCCTGTCCGACGGCTCCACCACCTTTGAGGTGTGGATGGCGGCCCCGGGTACGGTTTCCCAGGTGGAGGATCTGGCCAACTCCAACGAGACTTATGCGGAGCTTCAGGCCCGCACCGGCGTGGGCATTCACTTCCAGATGGCCAACTTCTTTACCCAGATGGATCAGTTTAATCTGATGGCCGCCTCCGGGGACTTCCCGGGCATTATGAACGGCGCAGCCGGCCTGTATACCGCAGGCCCCGATGCGGCTCTGGATGAGGAGATTTTTGTAAATCTTCTGGACTATGAGGATTCCATGCCCCACTATGCGGCCATTATCCATTCGGATTCCCAGATTTTCAATGAAGTGTCTACCCCCGAGGGGAATCTGGTGGCCTTCTATAGCCTCTATGATTATACCAAGTACGGAGGCCGGGGCGACAAGGGCTACTTTATCCGTCAGGACTGGCTGGACGACCTGGGCTTGGATATGCCCAAAACCTACGACCAGCTCCATGATGTACTGACTGCCTTTAAGACTGAGAAGGGAGCCAATTCCGCCTTTGTGCTGCCTGTTTCCGGCATGAACGACTTTGTCACCGGCGGCTTCGGCATTGGCAGCACCTTCTATGTGGAGGACGGCACCATTAAGTTCGGCCCCCTGGAGCAGGGCTATCAGGATTACCTGGAGCTGATGGCGAAGTGGTATGCCGAGGGCCTGATCTATGCCGACTATTACAACTACGCCAACGAGATTATGTTTGACGGCACCGATATGATCGGCTCCGGCCAGGTGGCCCTGTATTACAACGAAGTGGGCACCATGACCACCTATGCCGAGCTCAGCGAGGATCCCAACTTTGTGGTGCGTGCCATTGCCCCGGTTACCCTGGAGGAGGGCGGCAAAAGCTATCCCACCGAGTTCCACCACACCGCCGTGGACAACTCCCGCTGGAGCATCACCACCACCTGCCCCGACCCGGAGCTGGCCGTTCAGCTCTGCGACTACCTTTACACCACCGACGGCATTCTGCTGGCCAACTACGGAGTGGAGGACGTGACCTTCGCCTATAACGCTGAGGGCAAGCCTGAGTTCACCGATCTGATTATGAATAACCCGGACGGCTATTCCTATCGGGATTCCGTGGCCCTCCATGTGATTGACGGCATGGGCACCATCTATGATGCCCTTCGGGGAGCCTCCAACTACACCCAGCTCCAGCTGTCTGCCTTTGACGACTGGCTGGAGGCTGATCTGGACTACTCCAGAGCCCTGCCCAGCAATGAAATGCTGAACATGGATGAGAAGGCCGAGTACGCCTCCATCTACTCCGATGTGGAGACCTTCCTGAAGGAATCCATTGCCAAGTACATTATCGGCGATTTCAGCTTTGACAGCTATGACACCGATTTTGTGGGCAAGCTGGAGAGCATGAATATTGGCCGGTGCGTGGAGCTGTACCAGCAGGCCTATGACCGCTATATGGAGAATCACGCAGAGTAAGCTGACTTGCACCAAAAGTGGCAGCCTTAAAGTGAACGGTGTAAGCGTATAAGAAAATCAAGTCGTGAAAATCCGATGACAAACCGGATTTTCACGACTTTTTCTTTTCAGAACATTCGGTTGTGAGGATTCAAGGATTTACTTCCCAAAATACCGCTTGAGCAGTCCGGCCAGGGCCTTTCCATGCCGGGCCTCGTCCCGGGCCATCTCATGGACGGTGTCATGGATAGCATCCAGGCCGTTTTTCTTGGCCACCGTGGCCAGCTCCACCTTGCCCTCGGTGGCACCGTATTCGCAGTCCACCCGCCAGGCCAGGTTTTTCTCGGTGGAGGAGGTCATAGAGGGCTCCAGCTCGGTGCCCAGCAACTCCGCAAACTTGGCGGCGTGCTCCGCCTCCTCATAGGCGGCCTTCTCCCAGTACAGGCCGATCTCGGGATAGCCCTCACGATGGGCGATTCGGGCCATGCACAGATACATCCCCACCTCAGAGCATTCGCCGTTAAAATTGGCCTTTAGCTGCTCGAGAATATAGACCTTGTCCTGGTCGGATACGGCGGCGTTGTTCTTGACGGTGCTGTCGTAGACACCATATTCATGCTCGGCGGCCAGGGTCATTTCTCCCTCCACCTTCTTAAACTTGTCGGCACCCACGCCGCAGAGGGGACATTTGAAATCATCGGGAAGGGAATCTCCCTCATACACATAGCCGCAAACAGAACATACATACTTTGCCATAATGATTTACCTCCAAAAATAATGTAAATTGAAACGGGAAAACCCGCTGCTTACGAAAGTGACCTGCGGCAGCCGGGGCAAAGGCCCATCAGTCGCAGGGACACCCCCTGAATGAGACAGCCGGAGACCTCCTCGGCCTGGGAGAGCAGGGACGGGGGCAGAGTGACATCCATCAGATCCAGCACCCCGCCGCACCGGGTGCAGACAAAGTGGGTGTGAGGCTCCACGTTGGCATCAAAGCGCTCCTGGTCGTTTACCACCCCTACAGACTGAATTAGACCTGCATCCTTGAGCTGGGAGAGATTCCGATAGACGGTGCCCAGGCTCAGGTCGGGGAAGTGGGGGCGAAGCTGCTGATAGACCCAGTCAGCGGTGGGGTGAGACTTGGTGCCGCACAGGCAGCGATAAATTGCCTCCCGCTTTTTACTGAATCGCTGTTTCACGGGAAACCTCCTTAATAAAAATAATAATCATTATTGATTGTGAGACGATTATAGCATGGTCAGATGGGTTTGTAAAGGGGTTTTATCAAATTTTTGCAAAAAAACTCTGTGATGTAAATAGATATGACCCAATCAAGGTGAAACAATCTCAATGTGGTAC
>CAVJIP010000192.1:0-9489 GCA_963649625.1 Bacteroidaceae bacterium | reverse complement strand
AAGGTAAGTAAAGCGGCATTTAGCCAAGGAATGAGGATGAAAGATATGGAGAAAATCAAAATGACCACCCCCCTGGTGGAGATGGACGGAGACGAGATGACACGGATCCTTTGGCGGGACATAAAGGAAAAGCTCATTACCCCCTTTGTGGAGCTTCGCACGGAGTATTATGACCTGGGCCTGCCCCATCGGGACGAGACGGCAGACCGGGTCACGGTGGAGGCGGCGGAGGCTACGAAGAAATACGGGGTGGCGGTAAAGTGCGCCACCATTACCCCCAACGCCGCCCGCATGGAGGAGTATCATCTTCACGAGATGTGGCAAAGCCCCAACGGCACCATCCGGGCCATTCTGGACGGCACCGTGTTCCGGGCCCCCATTCTGGTGGAGGGAATCTCCCCGGTGATGCGGAACTGGACAAAGCCCATCACCATTGCCCGCCACGCCTACGGAGACATCTACAAGGCCACGGAGCTGCGGGTGCCCCAGGGAAAGGCGGAGCTGTTGTTTACAGACAGGGACGGGAAGGAGACCCGCCAGACCGTCTATGACTTTGAGTGCCCCGGGGTGCTTATGGGCCAGTACAATAAGGACAGCTCTATGGAGTCCTTTGCCCGGGCCTGCTTTGGCTATGCCCTGGCCACAGGGCAGGATCTTTGGTTTTCCGCCAAGGACACCATTGCCAAGCAATATGACGGCCAGTTTCGGGACACCTTCCAGCGGATTTTCCGGCAGGAGTATCAGGAGGAATTTGCCAAGGCGGGTATTACCTATTTCTACACCCTGATTGACGACGCAGTGGCCCGGGCGGTGCGCTCCCAGGGGGGCTTTATCTGGGCCCTCAAGAACTATGACGGGGACGTGATGAGCGACATGGTGTCCACGGCCTTCGGCTCCCTGGCCATGATGACCTCGGTGCTGGTGTCCCCGGAGGGGAACTATGAATATGAGGCGGCCCACGGCACCGTGACCCAGCACTATTACCGCTATCTCCGGGGCGAGGAAACCTCCACCAACCCGGTGGCCACTATTTTCGCCTGGAGCGGCGCCCTGGGGAAGCGGGGAGAAAAGGACGGCCTGGGGGAGCTAGTGACCTTTGCAGAGCGGCTGGAGCAGTGTACCCTGGAGGTGATCCGGGAGGGAACCATGACCGGCGACCTGTGCCAGCTCTGGGAAAAGGGAAGCCCCAAAAGGGTCACCTCCCCGGTGTTGATGGATGCCATTGGGGAGAAGCTCCGGGAGTATTATCCGGCATAATCAGAGAATATTGGCCCACGCCGCCCGGTCGGGCGGCGTGGGCTTTCTGCGGTCAGCTCTCATAGATAATATCCAAAGCCTGGAATTTCAGCGGGTTAATGTCAATGCGGATGGGATCGCCCACCTTACAGGGAATGTGGGTGACATCACAGATGGTCTGCACCATGCCCACATGGCCCAGCACCCGGGCCTTTTGGCCATTGACGGTGACGTAAATGGCCCGGTGGGTGAAAAAGGCCTTGATATTGGACAGAACGCCCACCAGACAGTCCTGAAAGCGGGACAGATCGTTCCGGGCGGGGGCACCGAAGCCGTGGTAGTAGCCTACGCTGAATACGGCGATTCGGGTGGGATGCTTGGCTTTCCAGCCGGCTCCATAGCCTACGGTGTGGCCCGCAGGCAGCTCCCGCAGGACCTCCACCTGGGCCCGGCACCAGCCCACAGGCCGTAGCTCCGGGAAACCGGAAAAGGCCAGCCGTCCCAGCAGCGCAGAGCCGAGGCGCACCCCGTCCAGGTGCATCTCCGGGTACTTGAGGAAGGCCGAGGAGTTGCAGCAGTGACGAAGGCCGGGGGCGATGCCCCGGGCCTCCAGGGCCGACAGAACGCTTTGGAAGGTGGAAAACTGGGCCCGGGTGGCGGCTTCGTTGTCATAGGCACTGTAAAAGTGGGTGTAAATGCCCTGAACCTCTAAGTTCTCCATGGCGTAGACCTGGGCGATGGCCTCTGTGTCCTCCGGCAGAAAGCCGTAGCGGCCCATGCCCGTATCCACCTTGACATGACAGGGACAGGGGAGGCCCAAGTGCTTGGCCAGGGCGGCGGCAGTCTGGGCCGTCTCCGGGCAGCCCACGGTAATCACGGCCCTTTGGGCCATCAGCTCCATTAGCTCCTGCTCCAGGCCGGTTTCCCGCAGCATTAGAATTTCCGCCTGCCGGAAGCCTGCCTCCCGCAGGGCGCGAACCTCCTGGGGCTCCGTCACCGCAAACCGGGTGATGCCGTTTTCCCAGAGGATTCGGGCCAGGGGAATCAGCCCCAGGCCGTAGCCGTTTCCCTTTATGACCCCATAGATGGCGGCGTCTCCGGCCTTCTCCAGAAGGAACCGGGTGTTGGCCTCCAGCAGGGGCTGTTCTACAATGTATGCTTTCATAGGGCCTCCCGGTTACTTCTTGTTTTTCAGCAGGTAGAGCTTGGCACGCCAGTGCATGAAAATGGGCTTGCCAGTGTTGATAAACCAGTTGATGAAGGGCTTTAGCACCATGTCCATTTCTCCCACGAACTCCACATAGTCCCCGCCGAAGCCCAGCTTGAACTTGTAGAGGCCGTAAAGGGGATGATCCTCCCCCACCTGGCCGGGAACCCCCCGAAAATCATAGAGGCGGCAGCCCTGCGCCACAGCCCAGGCAATCATGTCCCACTGGAGCATATAGTTGGGCATAAGATTCCGATGCTCATTGGAGGAGGCTCCGTAGAGATACCAGACCTTGTCCCCGTACCAGATGGCCAAGGTGCCCGCAATGGCCTGCCCCTCATAGTAGGCCATGTACAGCCGGGCGTGCTCCCCCAGGTTGTCCAGCATTTCCGAGAAGTAGCTTGCGTCCCGGGTGACAAAGCCGTCCCGTACCCCGGTTTCCAGCATCAGCCGGGCAAAGTCCGGCACGGCCTCCTTGCCGCAGATTTTGGTGGTGACACCCTTTTTTGCCCCGGTGCGAACCTTCCGGCGGGTAGACTGGGGCAGGGCCATAAGCAGCTCATCTATGGTCTTTCCCTGGGTGTTGAGCCGGAACACATATTGGGGCTGAATGGCATCAAAGGTGGCCCCGCCGCCGGTGGGCACAAAGCCCAGAGACTTTAGAAGTGCGGCATAGTCCTCTTGGGAGGAGGGAACGTCCGGGTCGATTTTAATGACGTAGGAATGATATTTCTTTGCCAGCTCCTTCGCCCCCTGGGTAAGATCCCGGAGGGTTTCCCGGTCGTCCAAATCCGTCACCGGGCCCCGGCAGGCGTACATCATGGTATAGGGCAGGCCGGGAATGATTTTGCGAATGAGCACAGCCATGCTGCCCTTGATTTTCCCCTGGCTGTCCCGGGAGACCAAGGCCTCCCAATGCCACAGGGGCTTCTGCTTGGCCCAGAGGACGCTTTGGGCAAAGTGGCCCTTGGGATGGGACTGCAAAAAGGCCTCGTATTCGGGAATCTGTTCTTTTGTAATGAGTTCTGACATAAATACTTCTTCTCCAATATGATTATTCTGGTGATTCCTGGCAGGCGGACACCAGCCCCTGCCAGATGGCCCGGGCGGAGGCGTAGTCCTGCCACATATGCTCAGGATGCCACTGGATGCCCAGGAAGAACCTGGCCTCCGGCAGCTCCAGGGCTTCAATGATGCCGTCCTGGGCCCAGGCGGACACGGTAAGCCCCGGGGCCGGGGTCAACACCGCCTGATGGTGCATACTGTTGACGGACAGATGGGCCTGCCCCACCAGGCGATGGAGCAGAGTGCCGGGGGCGATGGTCACCTGATGATGGGGCAGCTCATAGGGCTTGTCCTGCCGGTGAACCACCGGGGAGGGGGCCTGGGTGGGAAGATCTTGATACAGTGTGCCTCCCAGGGCAGCGTTCAGCACCTGAATGCCCCGGCAGATGCCCAGCACCGGCTTATTCAGCGCCCGGAGCCGCCGGAGCATCCAAAGCTCCTGGGCATCCCGCAGGGGAGCCTGATAGCCGCACTGGGGCAGCTTTTCCTGGCCGTAGATGGCCGGGTCAACGTCCTGCCCTCCGGTGAATACAAAGCCGTCAAAGCTCTGGCAGTATTCCTCCCAGAGGGCCGGAGAATCCGACAGAGGCAGCAGAGACGGCAGCCCTCCGGCCGTCTCAATGCCGCCGAAATACAGGGGATTGATCCAGAGGGTCTGCTTTTCCTGATTGTAGAGAGGCAAAACCCCGATGTGTGGAGCCATAGCGATCATCCTTTATCGCAGATTTAGGGCAACGCCGCATCATTCGGCAAAACCCTATGGCGCAATTGTGTGGTATTGCCTTAGGCGTGAGGCACCGTGTCCCGGGTGCGGATGACGTGCTCCGTCACCTGGACAGACAGGGTCTCCTCCGCAGTGATGCCGCTTCCCGCCTCCGGGAAGCAGCCTCGGCCCAGGGCACAGGCACCGTTGTCCGGGCCGTGGGCGATTTTAAGATACCCCTCCGCAATGGGCTGACCCAGGGAGGGATCCAGAGCCCGCCAGACATTTCCGCAGTAGACCTCCGCCCAGCAGTGGGGCCGGTCTATGCCCAGGGCCAGACCGCCCACAAATCGGGCCCCCAGGCCGGAAAGACGGCACAGGGTCAGGAACACCTGGGAAAAGTCCTTGGGATCGCCCCAGCCGGCCTGGAAGGCCTGAAGGGCGGTACGGTGGGAGGACGAGTCTACAGGCCGGAGCATTTTGTGGGTCAGGTCACACAGGGCCTGGGCCCTGGCCCAGGGATCCCCCGGCAGGGGCGCAGAGGCAATCAGCCGGGCCATCTCCGGGGAGGACTGGGTCAACCGGGTGGGGTAGAGAAACAGCCGATCCAGCGGCTCATGGGTGAGATATTTGGAGCAGAGCACAAAGCCTGAGGCGGTAAAGGAAAAGCTCTGGTGCTTTTTGTCGATGGTTCCCGTGTACATCTCATTGCCGTAAACATCGGCCAAATGGCTCAGGGCCGTATAGGGGGTCACGGTAAGCTGATGGGCATAGGAGCGCTGGAAGGAATAGGTGCCGGGCATACACCGCAGCAGAAAGCTGTGCCGGGTGATGGTGCCGGAAAAGGACTGGTGTCCGCTGAAGGTAAAGGCGTATTTTTTCATGCTTGTCCTCCTTATTCCGCCATGACCCAGGTGTCCTTAAAGCCGCTGACGGGGGTGCCGTCCGGGCGGTGGACGGTGAACCGGCTCAGGCCTCCCATCCAGACCCGAAGGGAATCCGAGTGGACGGTGTAGGCCCGGAAGTCACAGCGGGCCTCATGGAGCTCACCCTCCGGGGAGAACACCGGGAGCTTCTCCACGTCCATGATCTCCTGGGCAATAAACCGCCGGGGCTCCGCCGCAATGCGGGCGGCAAGAGCCTGCTTCTGTGTGTCGGTCAGGGCCCGGCCAAATACGGCCCCCACCCGGCGGTCACTGCCTACCTCCTTGAAGATCAGCTGATCCATCCTGGACAGAACGTAGTCCCGCTGCTCCGGATACCAGGGAAGATAGCTGGGAACATTGGGCAGCAGGGGCTCCTCGTCCAGATAGTAGCGAATCATGGCGGGGATAAAGCAGAACAGCCCCCGATCCTCGGCCACGGAGCAGCCGGGGGCATTGAGAATGGCAATGTTTCCGGCGCAGTAGACCTCCATCAGATGGGGCACACCGCAGGGGCTCTCCTCGTCAAAGCACAGGGGATCCAGCGTCCGATCCAGGGCCTGCCGGTGGAGAATGGCCACCCGCTGGAAGCCTCCCTCCGGGGCCCGGTAATAGACCTTGTTGTCCATAACGATCAGCTCCTGGGCGCTGGCCACCACGGCCCCGGTCAGGGAGGCCATGTAGTGAAGTTCAAAGGAGGACAGGGCATCCTCCCCCTCCCGGAGCAGCACCACAATGCCGTCCTCCAGGGCCGGGTCGTCGTCCATAATGTCCCGGTAAAGCTGCCCCAGCAGAATGTCCAGGCCGCAGTTGTCGCACAGGGCCGGGGCCTGATACAGCTCCGGCATGACCTCCCGGCAGAGCTTTCGGGCAAAGTGGGGATAGGTGATGCCGTCGGGGACGGAGAGCGAATCCTCCATGGCGTACCAGCTGCCGTCGGTGGTACGAATCAGGTCTGTGGCGGTGATATGGGTGTAGATGCCCTTGGCGGGGATCAGGTCCATGCACTCCGGACGAAAATCCAGAGAGGAAAGCACAAATTCTTCGGGGATCACCCTGTCCCGCAGGATCATCCGATGGTGATAGATGTCGTTTAAGAACAGGTTGACGGCGTTGACCCGCTGAATCAACCCCTGCTCCAGATGGGTAAATTCCGTTCCCGGCAGGGTGCGGGGAATGGGGTCAAAGGGATTTTCCGTGATTTGCCGCCGGCCCTGACGCACCACGGCAAACCGGGCCCCCTGGTCATGCATCCACTGATTGACCCGGGTCTGGGCGGAAGAAAGCTCCTGCATATAAAAACCTCCTTGGGTGGGAAGTAGCGTTACTGTATTATGGTATCACAATCCTTCGGAATATGCAACGGCGGAAGAAGCGTCACCGGGGGACATTTCACAAACAATTCATAAAATGTTAATGCAAAGCCGCCAAATTCCGTTTATACTGGACATACGCCGAAGCGGCGGCGCTTCGGCTGTACTTTCATGCGGAGGGACAGCATATGGATCTTGACCCGCAGGAGGGCCGGAAGCCCGACAACGCCTATCCATATAGTGATTATTATAGTACCGGGGGACGGTATCGTCCTCCCAAGCGGCCCCGGAATTACGGCTGGATGATTGCCGTGCTGGGGGCATTCCTGCTGTGCGTGGCGGGAGGGGTGGCCATGGGCCGGGAGGGGCCGGTGGCCCAAAATCCAGGCACCTCGGAGACCCCTGCCCAGGAGGCCCAGGCGGCGGAGACGGCCCAGGAGAGCCAGACCCCTCAGCCCGCTTCGGCGGATGCAACGCCGGCCCTGGGCAGCGGCCTGGAAATGACCCTGGAGGTGCCGAGGGGCGACAGCCTGACCCTGCCGGAGATTTATCAGAAGAATATCGTCTCCGTGGTTTCCATTACGGCCCTGACCGAGTCTGCCAAGGCCACCGGCACGGGGATCGTCCTGTCGGCGGACGGCTATATTCTCACCAACTATCATGTGGTCTCCGGGGCAAAGCAGGTGACGGTGCTTCTGGAGGACGGCACGGAATACCAGGCCGAGCAGGTGGGGGGAGACGAAACCTCTGATTTGGCGGCACTGAAAATCGACGCCCGGAACCTGACCCCGGCGGAGTTTGCCTCCTCAGACAGCGTCCAGGTGGGGGATGCGGTGGTGGCCATTGGGGATCCTCTGGGGACGGAGCTTCGGGGCACCATGACCGACGGAATTGTCTGCGGCCTGAACCGGGACGTGCAGGTGGGAGATCGTACCATGACCCTGCTGCAAACCAATGCGGCCCTGAACGCCGGGAACTCCGGCGGGCCTCTGATTAATATGGCGGGACAGGTCATCGGGATCAACACCGTAAAGCTCAACTCCAGCTACACTACCGTGGAGGGCATCGGCTTCGCCATTCCCATTTCCACCGCCAAGCCCATTGTGGACGAGCTGCTGGAGAAGGGCTATGTCAGCGGCAGGCCGGCCTTCGGCTTTACCGTGGAGGCTCTGTCCAATCAGATGCGGCTGTTTTACGACCTGCCCGGCAACCTGTGTATCCGTCAGGTGGTGGAAAGCTCTGACGCTTACCGCCAGGGGCTTCAGGCAGGAGACATTATCACCGCTATCAACGGCACGGAGGTCTCCACCATGGACGAATTTAATACGGTGAAAAACCAGTTCTCCGCCGGAGACAGGGTAAAGCTGACCATATTCCGAAAGGGTGTAGAGCTGGACGTGGAAGTGACCCTGATGGAGCGGGCGGAGCTGGACTAATCGGATTGCTCTATGAAATGCAGCATGGCAGAGCCGGGGCGGATGGCCCCGGCTCTTACGGGCCTTGGTCGATTTTTCCGCAGGGTGGCCCCGGGATTTATTTTTTGCCTGCTTTGACAGATTTTCCTTGACAATGCCCTTAGGGGATTGTGTATGCTGGAGGCCGGGAGGATGACAAGCTCTTAAAAAATCTTTAAGGAATTTCCCCGGAGAAAAGCAAGGAAGGTTGCGGTATAATGATGCTGCCGCCCGCCCCAAGCCCGGCTTGCAGGCCGGGACGGCCTGTGGTATAATGGCGGCATAATCTTTTTCCCCGGGGAGCGCAACATTTTCCCGGGGAAATGCGTCAATAAAAGAAGGGAGGGAATGCCATGAATGGAACGATAGAAAAGGGCTGGAGCCAGCCGAAGGAGAAAAAACAGGCCCCCTACCGACAACGGACGGCCCGGCAGCGGCGGCAGGCCCGGAAGGAGCTGGGCATCTCCCTGGCCTTTTTGTCCCCCAGCCTGATCGGGGTGCTGGTGTTTTTCGTGGTGCCCTTTCTGGTGGTGATTTACTACGCCTTTGTGAACAACCCGGTGCTTCACGAGTTTGTGGGCTTTGACAACTTCAAATACCTGCTGCAAAACCAGTCCTTCCGGCTGGCGGCGAAAAATACCGCCATTTTTTCCGGCATTTCCGTCCCGGCCTCGGTGGTGCTGTCCCTGCTGCTGGCCTGTATGCTCAATCGTAAGATCCCCCTGAAAAGCCAGTTCCGCACGGCCATGCTGTCCCCTACGATGGTGCCGGTGGCCTCGGTGGTGCTGATTTGGCAGGTGGTGTTTAGCTATAACGGGGCCCTGAACGCTCTGACAGCCAACTTTGGGGTGGAGAAAATCGACTGGATGAAGTCCGGCTTTAACCGCTATGTGGTGATTTTGCTGTTTCTGTGGAAAAACCTGGGCTACAATATGATTCTCTTCCTGGCGGCCCTGGCCAATGTGCCCACGGACATTCAGGAGATGGCCATGCTGGAGGGGGCCGGGTCGGCGCAGATCTTCTTCCACATTAAGCTCCGCTATCTTTCCCCCACCATTCTCTTTGTGACCATTCTCAGCCTGATCAACTCCATGAAGATTTTCCGGGAGGTGTATCTGCTCACCGGGAAATACCCCTATGACGGGCTGTATCTGCTCCAGCACTTTATGAACAACACCTTCCAAAACCTGGACTATCAGAAGCTGTCCTCGGCGGCCCTGCTGATGAGCCTGGTGATGGTACTTATTATCGGACTGCTGTTCTGGGCGGACAACCGAATGGGAAAGGATGTGGAGGAGGAATGAGCCGGTATAAGCGGCGGGCATTGACCCTGAAAATCCTTTTTACCCTTTTGTCGGCGATGATGGCCCTGGCCTTTTTGACCCCGATTTTGCTGACCGCCACCAACTCCCTGATGACCCAGGAGGAGATTACCGCCAACTATGGGGTGGTGTTCGGGGCGGACAAGACCCAGGAGACGGACAGCAGCGGACGGCCCAAGGCGGTGACTACCTATATTTCTCAAAAGGTAAACCTGAAATTTATCCCGGATATGGTGAGCTTTCAGCAGTATTGGACGGTGCTGTTT
>CAVJIP010000191.1:0-13132 GCA_963649625.1 Bacteroidaceae bacterium | reverse complement strand
CCCCGGCGAAGCCCAGCACAGCGGGTTCGCTGGGGAGAGGAGGAGCAAGGGAGCGCAGGGAGGGCGACCAACGGCAGCCCGAGCAAAAGCGGACTTTGCGCCCAAAATGGGGCCCCGGCGAAGCCCAGCACAGCGGGTTCGCTGGGGAGAGGAGGAGCAAGGGAGCGCAGGGAGGGCGACCAACGGCAGCCCGAGCAAAAGCGGACTTTGCGCCCAAAATGGGGCCCCGGCGAAGCCCAGCACAGCGGGTTCGCTGGGGAGAGGAGGAGCAAGGGAGCGCAGGGAGGGCGACCAACGGCAGCCCGAGCAAAAGCGGACTTTGCGCCCAAAATGGGGCCCCGGCGAAGCCCAGCACAGCGGGTTCGCTGGGGAGAGGAGGAGCAAGGGAGCGCAGGGAGGGCGACCAACGGCAGCCCGAGCAAAAGCGGACTTTGCGACGACGTGGGACAAAATTGCGACAAAAGTGGGATGAAATCTACCGTATTCTGTGTTACACTGGTATCGTCAAAATTCCTGGGGCCCCTTTTATTTGCCATCCTCGGGCGGCGTGAATCCACCCTGCGGGCACTGGGCTTCAATTTGGTTTTTTGTATCAGGAAAACCCCACGCCAGGCGTAGGGCCCAAGAGAAGTAAAAACTTCTTTTCATGAAAGGTAAGGAAATCTATGAAGGTATTATCTTTGTTTTCCGGCTGCGGCGGCATGGACATTGGGTTTGAGGGGGGCTTTACCTGCCTCAAGGGTTCCATGAACAGCAGACTGCACCCCAACTGGATCACAGAAGAAAAGGGTGACACGGTCAGGGTGGCCGAGACAGGTTTCCATACGGTTTTCGCCAATGACATCAGGCCGGATGCCAAGGCGGCCTGGGTGTCGTATTTTTCCTCCCGGCTGCCCAATGCGGAGGGGCTTTATCATTTGGGCAGCATTGTTGACCTGGTAAAGGGCGCAGAGAGAGGCGAGGCCCTTTTCCCCTCGGACATAGACGTTGTCACCGGCGGATTTCCCTGTCAGGATTTTTCCGTGGCGGGAAAGCGCAAGGGCTTTCATTCGGAAAAAAGCCACAATGGAGGCAGACTACAGGTGGGAGAGCCCTCCGTGGAAAGCCGGGGACAGCTTTATATGTGGATGCGAGAGGTGATCACCCTCACAAGACCGGCCCTGTTTGTGGCGGAGAATGTGAAGGGACTGACCAACCTGGAGGATGTCCAAGGGGTGATTGAGCAGGATTTTGCCGAAGCCGCCCATGGGGGCTATGTGGTCGTTCCAGCCAGGGTGCTTCATGCGGCAGATTATGGGGTGCCCCAGTCCAGAGAACGGGTGATTTTCCTGGGCTTCCGTAAAGCAAGGCTAAGGAAGGAGGCCCTGGATGCCTTGACCCAAAGGGTGATTCCCGCCGAATATGACCCCTATCCGCCTAGGACCCATGGATATACGGTGGAGGACATGGCCCTGTGTGCGCCCGTTACCTGCCGGGAGGCCCTCCGGGGCCTGGCGGAGCCCGATGCGGCAAAGGACCTTTCCCAGTCAAAATATTCCAAGGCCAAGTACATGGGAAAGCATTGCCAGGGACAAACAGAGGTGAAATTGGATTGTATCGGTCCCACCATCCGCTCAGAGCATCATGGCAATATCGAATTTCGCCGTCTGAGCCGGGAGCATGGCGGCGACCATAGGGAGGAGCTGTCCGCCGGACTGCAAGAGCGCAGACTGACCGTCCGGGAATGCGCCAGAATCCAGACCTTCCCGGATGACTACCAATTTATCCTGCCAAAAGCAGAAAATGGCGTCGGCGTTTCCGCCAGTGACGCCTACAAGCTCATTGGCAACGCAGTGCCCTGCGTCCTGGCCTATAATATTGCAAAGCATCTGTCGGAGAAATGGAGCCTGTATTTCCGGGAGGACAAGTATGCTAATATCGGTTAATCCGCACCCCTCCCTCCTGGAATTTCAGCAGCTCATGCAAAAAACGGACGCACTCCTAAATGAGGATGCCCTAAAAAGGCCCGACTATTATGTGACCAGAGGAGGACGCCTTTTAGAGGATGACGTGAAGGCGGCCCTGGATGAGGCGGCAAAGGGCACGGCCTTTGCACATACCATTGAGAAAATATCCGGGCAAAGGTTTCCGGATATTATTGCGGCGAAATACTATGGAGTAGAGGTAAAAAGCACCAAGGAGGATCACTGGACTTCCACAGGCGGCAGCATTCTGGAAACCACAAGAGTCAGCGGCATAGAACGAATCTATATGACCTTCGGAAAATTGGGAGGAGATCCCATTGCCTTTTTATCCAGACCCTATGAGCAGTGCCTGTATGGAATTGCAGTAACCCATATGCCCCGGTATTTAATTGATATGCACCTTCCCCCGGGCAAAACCATTTTTGATAAAATGGGCGTTTCCTATGCTGCGCTAAGAACCATGGACAACCCGGTGGCCCCGGTGGCGAAGTATTATCGCAGCCGGCTCAAGGCAGGCGAAAGCCTGTGGTGGACGGGAGACTCCGCCGAGGAAACGGTCTGCGCAACAATAAGGCTGTGGAAAAATATATCCCCGGAGGAAAAAAGGTTGTACACCATGTTTGGCTGCGTGAACTACCCGGAAATCTTTGGCGGCAATTATGACCGATATGCCCTGTGGCTGACTGCACAGGGGGTGGTTGACCCGCACATTCGAGATCAATTTTCAGCCGGCGGACAGGAGGAAATGCTGCTGTCCAACGGGAAAAGCGTAAGGCTCCCGGGGGTGTATCGGAGAATCAAGAGCGGTGCAGCTTTGTTTTTGAACAGAATGGGGCAGGCAGACCCTATGGCCCTAAGAGACACCCGGCGCATCCAGGCCGAGGCACTGAATCAAAGGCTGCTTCAGTGGGCGGATTTGGCTTCAAAAAGCGCAGCGGTCGATTATGATGTCTCTATGGATGCCTTAAAAACGCTCTTTTGGGGGAGCCATGGCATCGTGAAAAGGTAGAGGAACGAATCCGGCACCATCACCTTTGAAACCCTTTGAGACCATCCCAAGCTTTAAAGTGCTCCCTTTGTCAAGGACAATTTTGATTTATAGCACTTCTCAAAAAGCCCAGCAGTATCCATCCGCATCAAACCAACCGGAACAATCCTTTTTAGTGACAAGCGAAAAAGCACGTTCAACGGCTGACGGCAAAAGCGCAGCAGTCCGACAGCCCCATTTGCGCAGAAGTGCCTTTACTTTCGACCACAGCATTTCAATCGGATTCAAATCCGGACTGTACGGCGGAAGATAAAGCGGGGACTGCTTGTCTGCCTGTGAAAATGCACAAGGCTTTGGGAAACTTTTAAGAAAACAAACAGGGACTTTTGGGACAAAAAGGCTATAATAATAGCATAAACAGAAAATAAGTGCTGAAAGGAGCATATCCCATGAGTTTTCGGAATATTGTGGTGGCGGGAGGCGGCGTTTTAGGCAGCCAGATCGCCTATCAAATCGCCTATAAGGGCTTTCCTGTCACCGTGTGGCTGCGGAGCGAGGGCTCCATTGAACGGGCAAAGCCCAAGTTCCAGCGGCTCTGCGGAATCTATCAGCAGACCCTGGAGGCCATGAAGCCCGGCTGCGGCACGGACACCAAGCTATATGCCCGGGGCCTGGTGGACGGCCTGAAGAATACCACCGTCCTGGAGCTGGAGGAGCTGAAGGGCCAGGCCCAGGTGGCTCTGGAGGGCATCCGCTTTGTCACGGACATGGGGGAGGCGGTAAAGGATGCGGATTTGGTCATTGAGTCCGTCTCCGAGGCCCCCCAGGACAAAATCGACTTTTATACCAAACTGGCGGGGGTGCTGCCGGAACAAACGGTAATCGTCACCAATTCCTCCACCCTGCTGCCCAGTATGTTCCGGGACTACACCGGCCGGCCGGAGAAATACCTGGCCCTGCACTTTGCCAACGAGGTCTGGAAGAACAACACCGCCGAGGTCATGGGCCACGACGGGACAGACCCGGCGGCCTATCAGGCGGTGACGGAGTTTGCCCGTGAAATCGGCATGATTCCCCTATGTCTAAAAAAGGAGCAGCCGGGGTATATTCTCAACTCCCTGCTGGTGCCCTTCCTGATGGCGGCCCAGACCCTCCAGGTCAACGGAGTGGCCGACCCGGAAACTATTGACCTGACCTGGACCACGGCCACCGGCGCCCCCTTGGGGCCCTTCCGGATTCTGGACATTGTGGGACTGCAAACGGCCTACAACATCGTGATTATGAATCCGGCGGCCAAGGACGAAAATTCCGTCTACGGCAAGGTGGCGGCGCTGCTTAAGGAGTACATCGACGCAGGCAAAACCGGTGTCAACGCCGGAGAGGGCTTTTACAGCTATCGGTAACAGAACATAGTTCAGGGGCTGTCTCGCCAAGAGGCGGCCCCCGATTTTTTCCTGCCCGGATTTCTTGGAAATCGAAAAAAGGAGAAAGTGCCCCTGGCCTTTCCCACCGGATTATGATACAATGAAAGACAGCTTGCCAAATCCACATATTTGTGCTGTTGTATGATTGAAATCATACCATCCTCCGTAGGATTTCCACAAACCTTAATGGGTTTTTAATTGCGGGATTCCGGGATTGCTGATACAATACAGATATTCCAATCTGGAGTTGTGGCCCATGAAGAATCAACGGAAATGGATATGGAACGGGCTGTTTTTGGTGCTGGTCATCGGGCTGACCCTGTATGGGCTGTTCCATGGCAGTGACCTGGGCCGGCTGAAAATGCTGCTGAAAAGTGCAGACTGGCGCTGGTGGCTGGCAGGCTTTATCCTGGTGATACTGTTTATTCTGGGGGAGTCCCTAGTGCTCCACGACATCATGGGGACACTGGGCACGTCCCACCGGCTGACCCACTGCGTTCTCTATTCCTTCATTGGCTTTTTCTTTAGCTGCATTACCCCCTCCGCCGGAGGCGGACAGCCTGCCCAGGTGTACTTTATGAAAAAAGACGGGATTCCGGCTTCCGTGTCCGTGCCGGTGCTGATGCTGGTGACGATCACCTATAAGCTGGTGCTGGTGGGCTACGGCCTGGGGGTGTTTCTCCTGCGGCCTCCCGCTGTTCTGGCGGCACTCCGGCCGGTGATGGGCTGGTGCTATCTGGGTCTGGGGCTGAATGTGGCCTTTGTGGGGCTGTATCTGCTGCTGGTATTCTGCCCGGGGCTGGTGGAGGGTTTTTTGCGCCTGTGCATCCGTGGGCTGGAGGGTATCCGCCCCAGGGGAAAGCTGCCGGAGCGGGCGGAGGCCCTGGGCCGGTGGATGGGAAAATACCGGGATGTGGCCCGATGCTTTTCTCACCATTGGGGGATGCTTCTGCGGGTGATGCTGCTGACGGTGCTCCAGCGGAGCCTTCTCTTTGCCGTGACCTGGATGGCCATGCGCTCCTTCGGTCTACACCATACGGGGCTGATGGCCGCCGTGATCCTCCAGGCTATGATCTCCATGGGGACGGACCTTTTGCCCCTGCCCGGAGGCATGGGGGCCAGCGAAACCATGTTTATGGGGATTTTCCCGGCGGTCTGCGGCAAGGACTTTGCCCTGCCGGTGTTGCTGGTCAGCCGGGGCATCAGTTATTACGGCCAGCTGCTGCTCAGTGCCGGATTTACTGCCGGGGCGGCCTTCCTTTTGGGGGCACAGAAAAGAGAGGAAGAGGAAAGATGATCGGTTTTTACGACTATACGGTGGTGCTGACCTTTATCAGTCTGCTCTCCTCCGTGTTCGGCATGACCCAGGCCATGGATGGGCATTTTCGCCTGGCCATTGTATGTCTGGCCCTGTCGGGGCTGTGCGATACCTTTGACGGGAAAATCGCCCGAACAAAGAAGAATCGGACGCCGGAGGAGCAGCTCTACGGAATCCAGCTGGATTCCCTCTGTGACGTGGTGTGCTTTGGGGTGTTCCCGGCCATGATTTGCTACCTTATGGGCCTTCGGGGGGTTCTCGGCCTGCTGGCCATTGGCTTCTACTGCGTCTGCGGAGTGATTCGCCTGGGCTTTTTTAACGTGCTGGAAACAGGCCGCCAAACGGGGGCCGACCAGGGGGAGAAGGTCTACCACGGCCTGCCCATTACCTCCATTGCGGTGATTCTGCCGCTGACCTTTCTTTTGCGCTTTGTGGTGTCGGAGCAGGCGTTCCGTTTGATTCTGCTGATTATGCTTCTGGTGGTGGCCACCCTTTTTATTGTGGATTTTAAGCTGAAAAAGCCGAAAAATTGGGTGATTATGTGCCTGATTGCCATTGTGGCCTGTGCGGTGGCGGTGATCGTGCTGTTTTCCAGAACCCGGGCGGTGCGGCAGCATCCGCCGGTCAGCGGACGGCTCATTGACCAGCTCATAGGGAGCGGCAATGAATAGCCGCCGCCGGGACGGGGTTCTGGTGACCACCTATGACGGCCAGGGCCGGCTGATCGACTGGCTCTACGGCAGCAGGCCCGGACGGGTGCTTCTGTGGCTTTTGGTTCGCCCCTGGGTGAGCCGGGTGGCCGGATGGTTCCTGGAAAAGCCGATTTCCCGCCGGCTGGTGGGGCCCTTTGTACGGAAAAACCGGCTGGATTTGTCGGACTACCCGGAGCGGGAATACAGCTCCTTTAACGACTTCTTCACCCGCACCATCCGCCCGGAGCGGCGGCCTGTGGACATGGAGCCCAGACATCTGATTGCCCCCTGTGACGGAAAGCTCACGGCCCTTCCCATTTGGCCGGGGAGCAGGTTTCTAATCAAGGGGGTGTCCTATACCCTGGAGGAGCTGCTGCGGGATGAGGCCCTGGCCCGGAAATACCGGGAGGGAATGCTGCTGCTGTTCCGGCTGACCGTGGACGACTACCACAGATATTGCTATCCCGCCGACGGCAAGCCCGGCCGGGAGGTTCACATTCCGGGGGTCTGTCACACGGTAAATCCCCGGGCCGCCGGGGCCCGGCCCATCTACCGGGAAAACACCAGGGAATATATGTGCCTGGAAACCTACTGCTTTGGCACCGTCCTGATGATGGAGGTGGGGGCCATGCTGGTGGGGAAAATCAAAAACCACCTGCCGGGGGACATGGTGTCCCGGGGCGAGGAAAAGGGACTGTTCCAGTTCGGCGGGTCCACGGTGATTTTGCTGCTGGAAAAGGGCTTTGCCCAGATTGACCCGGATATTTTGAAAAATTCCACGGCAGGGGAAGAAACACTGGTAAAAATGGGGGAGCGAATTGGACGGGTACAGGAACCGGCTGGGCCGGTGGTATGACAGAATGCTTTCCGGCCTGCTGCCCAGCAGCCGACTGCTGGGGGCGCTGTTTTGCGTGGTGCTCAACGGGACGGTGTACTGGGGGGCCCAATGGCTGACGGCGGGCCGGGACAAGTTGAATATGACCACGCCTTTGGATGAGCTGATTCCGGTGGTGCCGACCTGGGTGCTGGTCTATGTGGGGGCCTTTCTCTTTTGGATCGCAGGCTATGTGCTGCTGGCCCGGGGGGAGAACTGGTATACCATTATGACCGGGGAGGTTATGGCCAAGCTCCTCTGCGGGGTGATTTTTGTGGCACTGCCTACCACCAACCTGCGCCCGACTCTGGGTACAGAGCCATGTGACCGGCTTCTGGGGCTGATTTACGCCCTGGATGCCCCCACCAATCTGTTCCCCTCCATCCACTGTCTGGAGAGCTGGATTTGCTTTGCGGGCCTCCGGGGGAGAAGGGACGTGCCCCGGTGGTATCGTGTCTTTTCCCTGGTGGCGGCCCTGCTGATCTGCGTCTCCACGGTGCTGACCCGGCAGCACGTTCTGGCGGACGTGGTGGCCGGGGTGCTGCTGGCGGAGGGGTGTCTGTACCTGAGCCGAAAATGCGCCATGGGTGCCCGGCTCCGCCGCTGGATGACCGGCCTGGACAGGAGAATATTCGGAAAAGCCGATGCGGAATAAGGGCGGGCCGTTTCCTTGGGGAAGCGGCCCTCTTGTCGGCCTGCGGGGCAAAGCTGCCCCGGCCCCGGCGGGAAAAAAGTCCCGGAAAGGGGTTGATTTTTTTCCGCCGGAGTGTCATAATAACCTGTGGTCAAGTGACCGAATATCGGATTGTGAGGTGAACGAAATGGACGGCTGCGACAGTTATGGCCGAATATGGGGCTGTGGTTTCAGGGTCTGTTTCGTTTGGCCCTGCTGATACCATCGCCCTGTTTTCCCCATACACGAGCCGCTTTGGAGCGTGCCCTGAATTTCCGCGGGAATCGGCGGTGGGCTTTTTGCGCCTGTTTTCAGGGCTCCTCCCCATCTGCCTAGCAGGCAAAGCAAGGAGGGTATGATGAAAACAAAAGAGACGGTATACGATCATCAGAATGAGCATATGGAGGAGATCCTCTCCATTGTCCGCAGCGGGGCCTCTCCTCTGGCGCTGCGGCAGCGGCTGGAGGATTATCACGAAAACGATATTGCCTCCGTGCTGCCGGAGCTGCAGCCCCCGCAGCGAAAAAAGCTCTATCGGGTGCTAAACCCGGAATTTTTGGCGGAGGTCTTTACCTACCTGGATCAGGAGGCGGGCCGGTTCCTGGCGGAGATGGACGTGACCCGGGCGGTGGAGGTCATTTCCCGGATGGACTCGGACGATGCCGTGACCATGCTCCGGCAGCTGAGCCGGGAGAAGCGGGACGTGCTGCTGGATCTGCTGGATGCGGAGACCCGGAAGGACATTGCCCTGATCGCCTCCTTTGGAGACGATGAAATCGGCAGCAAAATGACCACCGACTATATCGAGGTGCCGGTCAACAGCACCGCCCAGGAGGCCATGATCTCCCTGTCCCGGCAGGCCCGGGAAAACGACAACATTTCCACCATTTATGTGCTGGACAAGGCCCGCACCTTCTATGGGGCCCTGCCTCTGCGGGATTTGATTATTGCGGAGGGGGAAACCCCGGTGACGGAGCTGACTGTGACCTCCTTCCCCTATGTTTACGCCCAGGAGCTGGTAGAGGACTGCATTGAGACGTTAAAGGACTATTCCGAGGACTCCATTCCCGTGCTGGACCACCAGAACCGGATTTTGGGTATTGTCACCGCCCAGGATTTGCTGGAAATCTCCGATGCGGAAATGGGAGAGGACTACGCCAGGCTGGCCGGTCTGACGGCGGAGAACGATTTGAAGGAATCCGTGGGAAAAAGCGTGGAAAAGCGTCTGCCCTGGCTGGTGGTGCTGCTGGGCCTGGGTCTGGTGGTGTCCAGCGTGGTGGGGGTATTTGAAGGGGTGGTGGCCCAGTTGCCCCTGATCATCTGCTTTCAGTCCCTGATTCTGGACATGGCCGGCAACGTGGGCACCCAGTCCCTGGCCGTGACCATCCGGGTGCTTACCGATGAGACCATTCCGCCCAGGGAGCGGCTGCGGCTGGTTCCCCGGGAAATGCAGGTGGGCTTTCTAAATGGTCTGCTGCTGGGGCTGTTGTCCTTCGGGCTGATTGGGGTCTACCTGATGGTGGGTAAGGGCCAGACGGCCCCCATGGCCTTTGCCATCTCCGGCTGTATCGGCATTGCCCTGGTCACGGCCATGATGGTCTCCGGGTTGATTGGTACCATCACCCCCATGTTTTTTAAGCGGATTCATATTGACCCGGCGGTGGCCTCCGGCCCCCTGATCACCACCATCAACGACCTGGTGGCGGTGGTGGTCTACTACGGGCTCACCTGGCTGATACTCATTGAGATGTTTCACCTGACATAATTTTTCCGCCACCGGCGGCATGGAGGGAATCCTAT
Source organism: Bacteroidaceae bacterium (assembly GCA_963649625.1). Taxonomy (GTDB): domain Bacteria; phylum Bacillota; class Clostridia; order Oscillospirales; family Oscillospiraceae; genus HGM13006. The sequence continues at coordinate 3,399 of CAVJIP010000191.1, read as the reverse complement.
GGATCGTATCGACAAGATCAACTACTACCTGGACATTGCCCAAACCGTTCTGGAGCGTTCCACCTGCCTCCGGCGGCACTACGGGGCCATTATCGTCCGGAACGATGAAATCGTTTCCACAGGCTATAACGGAGCCCCTCGTGGCCGGGTCAACTGTACGGAGCTGGGCTACTGTGTCCGGCAGCAGCTGGCCATTCCCAGCGGGGAGCGGTATGAGCTGTGCCGCTCCGTCCATGCGGAGACCAACGCCATCATTTCCGCCGCCCGCAGCGAATGCATCGGCGGCACCCTATATCTTTGCGGCAAGGACGCCGTCACCGGGGAGCTGCTTCGGGACACCACCTCCTGCTCCATGTGCCGGAGGAACGTGATCAACGCAGGCATTGCCCAGGTCATTATCCGCAACACTCCCACGGAATACACGGTGGTGGACGTGGAGGACTGGATCAAAAACGATGAGTCCATCCAGGGCATCAGCTGCGGCATCCGCCCCGCCGGGGCGCAGGAGACGTAAAAGATTGCGTTTTTCCAAAATTCGCTCTTGCATTTTTCTCAATGTGTGGTATAATGTTTATCGCATATGAGAAATGCGCCAGTGGCTCAATGGATAGAGCATCGGATTCCGGTTCCGAGGGTTGGGGGTTCGAGTCCCTTCTGGCGTACCAGCATTTGTGCAAAAAAACGAGATCGTTTTTGCACTTGTTGCGATGAGATCGCAGAAGTAGAGTGAGGGTATCCCCCTCACTCTATTTTATATCGATTTTAGCCGCTCCATCACGCTGCGATACGCTTTCGGCATCGCCACCCTGAGCGTTCCATGAGGTCATCCATAACCTCTATAACGGCCTGGCTGTCACGCCCGTAGATGGTTGGCAAAAATCGCTATCTCCCGTCACATCCACAGCAGGAGCCGCCACATAGGAGTATGGGGCATAATCCGTGCCGGTCAGGTGGTCTCGGACAGTGTGTAGCGTAGCTAATTTGGAGCAATTAGCCAAGGTTGTTTCGCCGTTTTCCAGTTCCCGAATCGCCGCATTAATCTCATCAAGATGTACCCGCCGAGATAGCGGCGTACTGTGCCGAGGTGACGCTCGTACCGAGATTCTTACCTCGATAAATCGAGTTGTGCGCCCCGGCGTTGTTGTAAAGTAGCGTGTCCAGCTTTGCCGCTGAATTTGCCGCCGCTGTGGCGGAGCTGGCCGCATTGGATTCCGCCGTCTCTGCTTTCCCCTGGGCTGTCTCCGCTTTCTCCTGGGCCATCTCTGCGGCCTCCTTGGCGGCAATCGCCTGGGTTTTTGCCGCTTCTACGCTGGCAATGTCCGTTTTGGACATATCTGCGTCCTCCGGCAGGGCCGCCCGCTCCACGTCCAGAATAAAGTTCGTGCTGCCCAGCACGGTTTCTCCCTTGGTGACGGTGATTTGGCAGGCCGCCCTTCCCGCCGCCGTCATTTGCTCTGTGACCGTAGCCGTTACCGTGGAGCCGGAGGCGGTGGCAATGTAGGAGAAGCTCTTGCCGTCTGCCTTGGTGCCGTCAATGGTCACGGTGGCCCCTGTTGGCGCCTCCCAGAGAAGGCCTCCCCCATAGAGCCGAAACTGTAAATCTCTGCTCTCGCTGTCGTATTGGCTCACATGGATCACCGGAGGCCGTCCCCTCGGCACCATGTCCAGTCTGTATTCCTGCTGTATCAATGGTCTCACTCCTTCTTAAAAGTTGGCGTACTCGGTGACGCTGCCGGACACCTTCAGGTCTCCATCGATGCAGGTCTTCCCCTCGCTGTCAATAAACACTCTGGTGCCGAAGGCCTGCATCCGCGCGCCGCCGTTGGTGGCGATAAAATACCATGAAATACACCTATACCGCAGTCTTTACCCCCACCCCGGACGGCCAGGAGCTTTATGCCCGTGTGCCGGATCTTCCCGGTTGTGTCACCACCGGCGATAATATCGAGGATGCCATAGAGCAGATTACCGATGCCGCCGGAGGCTGGCTGGTGGTTGCGGAGGATCAGGGCCTTACCATCGCCGCCCCAACCCCCCAGGCCCAAATCCCCCACGAATCCGGGGACACCCTGTCCCTGATTCGGGTGGACACCATTGCCTACCGGGCCCTGACCGACACCCGCTCCGTCCGAAAAAACGTGTCTCTCCCGGCCTGGCTGGCAAACCTGGCCGACCAGCGGGGCCTTAACTGCTCTAAGCTCCTCCAGGATGCCCTCCGTCAGGCCCTGGCCTAACCCCGGCCCCGGTTCTCCCCGGGGCCCTTTCCCTGCCTTCCCGCCTCCATGGCCTGCCGAAGCAGCACCATTCTGTCCCGCACCAGCTTGTCCACCGCCCGGCCCACGTCCTTCTGGGTGCCCTGCTTGGCCATCTGCCGCAGGTGATAGGCCGTCATAGGCGTCACCAGCACCACCAGCTTCTCCCGCCGGTATCTCATTCCTCCACCGCCTCTCCCAGTCGCTCTACTAAGGCCCCCAGGGCCTTTTTCAGCTTTTCCCCCTGCTCAATTTCATAATCGCTTGGGTTTTCATTGCAACTCCTCCTGTTTTCTGTTATACTGTCCCCGGATGTTTTTCTTTGCCGCCCATGGGAGTGTCCGCTCCCGGGGCGGCCCTTTTTCTGCCCCTTCATATCATGTTGGCAATCATCTTCAGGATGATAAACCCCATCATCCCGATGGTGCCCATCAGCCCCAGCCAGTCCCAGGCCGTCAGCCGGTCATTCTCCTCCGGCCTTGCCGCCGGGAGGGTGGTTTCCCCCGTTTCCGCATCGTGGAGCTTGTAGATTTTTTCTCCCGCTCCACCACATACCACATGGTCATCAGGTCTTGCTCCGCCGCCTCCCCCGCCCTTTCGGAAGAGGATCGGAACCTCCTGGATACGGTTCACCGGCTTGACCCCGGGACCAGGGTAAACTCCAGGGCTACGCCGAAAGCCTCCTGTCCACCGGGAAGTATTCGGAGAAATCCGGCTAGTAGCGGTAACTCGGTTATATTATTACTCGTAAATATGTTGACTTTTCCGTTCATTCTTGCTATAGTATTTAAGCCGAAAGGCGTAAAAATCAAGGAGGAGTTTACTATGAAGACCTGGAAACTTGTCTCTGGCATCCTCTCCATCGTACTGTGTATGTTCGTCTTGTTTCAGTCTTGCGCTGCTGGCATTGGGAATGCTCTGGCTGATAACGGCGAGGTCAGTGGTAGCGCCGGCGTGATTGTTGCAGTGATGTTGCTGGTAGCTGGAATTGTGGCAATTGCAACCCGTAGCTCTACCGGCAAGGGTGGCAATATTGCACTGATCGTTCTGAATGGAATTGGCGCACTGTTTGGTTTTACTATGGCTGGCAGCTACTCCGACCTGAAAATTTGGGCAGCATGGTGTCTAATATGTGCTGTCCTGGCTG
>CAVJIP010000190.1:0-5621 GCA_963649625.1 Bacteroidaceae bacterium | reverse complement strand
TTTGGAAGGTTTCTGAAAAGTAAGCCCGGCTTTCGGGCCGGTTTTTCAAGTGCTCGGATATTATATTCCAAACTGGGCTTTTTGTCAACTGTTTTTTGCGGGTTTTCAGAGTTTTTTACAAAACACAACAGCTTGTGTTATTTTTGGCTCTGCCGGCACAAATTACAGAGACAAAAGCTCCCCCGCCGGTGGGCGAGGGAGCTTTCCCGTCAGGAATTATCCCATAAAGGAATCGTATGCCTCCTGATAAATGTCAATGCAGTCCTGGAGGCCCATGCTGTTGAGCTTCTCCACATAGTCGTCCCACTGGGCATCCACATCGTACTCGCCCACAATGAACTTGGACACATACTCCTCCGCCAAGGTCTTAATGTCCGAGAAGGTGGAGCTGTACTCATCGGCCTGCTCCGTATTCAGGGTCAGGGCCGTGGGAATGCTCATGGTAGAGTCCGTGCAGTTGCCCCAGGTTTCAAAGGCCTCAATCACATTGTCCCCATAGGTGAACCACTGCTTGTCAAAGTCCTGATAGGTAGGTACTCCGGACAGGGTATAGCCCACCATATAGAACTGGAAGTTCCCGGAATTTACAATAAAGTCGCTAAACTGGGGATTTCCGTTTTCATCGTACTCAAAGGCTTCGCCCTCAATGCCGTAGTTGGCCAGCAGAATGCCGTCCTCGCTGAAGAAGTAGTCCAGCCACTGGCAGGCCAGCTCAGGATTCTCACAGCCGGTGGAAACAGAGATTGCGCTGCCGGAGGCATCCGTGCCGGAATCGGCGCCGAAGTGGTTGACGCCATCGGTATAATCCGGATCATAGGGCTCGGCAATGCCGGTGATGGCAAGGCCATCTGTGCCCTGGGCCTCATAGGTTCCGATAAAGTTGCCCTGGGCATACCAAATGCCCGCATTGCCGGAGAGAATTTCAGAATCGGTGTTGTTCTGAGAGTTATCAGAGGAGGCGGTGATAAAATCGGGAGAGATCAGGCCCTCGGAATACCACTGGGCCATCATTTTCAGATAAGCCTTGTAGGAATCGTCCACATAGCCGTTGTAGATCTGTCCGTCCTTTACATACATATTGACTACCTCTGCGCCGGTGGAGGACTCCGCCGCACCGATGGTGCCATAGCCGCCTACCAGCATGCCGTCCGAGCCCTGGGTCACACCGGAGAGCAGCAGAGCGGAGGAGCAGTTATACTCGCTCTTAAAGGCCTTCAGGGTGGTTTCCCAATCCTCATAGGTCACAGGGGTATCCAGCTTCAGAGCATCCAGCCAGTCCTGACGAATCTGCGCACCAATGGTGGGGCAGTAGTCGTCGGCAATGGAGGAAATCTGCGCCAGCTGATCCTCACTGTTAAAGGCGCTGAGCTTGGCGGCCTTGTTTTTAGGGTCGTTGAGGATGGTCATGTAGTTGCCCATGTACTCCTCGGCGTACTCCTTCAGGTCAATGATGATCTCATCCTCAATGGCGGCAGAGGAGGAGCCATAGAGCTGAACGGCACCGGAGAGCAGATCCTTATAGTCGCCGGAGGCACACATCAGGGAGAACAACTCCGCAGAGGTGGTCATGGAGACTTCGGTAAATTCAATATGAACGCCGGTGGCCTCCTCGGCGGCGGCAAAGGTGGAAAAGTCCTTATAGGAGTCAATTCCGATCATGCTCAGAAAGCCCGGGAACTCACACCACATGGTCAGAGTTTCCGTGCCCGGGTCGCAAATGGGATACTCCGCCCAGGTGCCCGTAAAGGTGTAGTCCTCAGAGGCTTCTCCGCTGGCCTGTGCCTCGGCGGCAGCTTCATCGGTGGATGTCTCCTGGGCGTTCGCAGCTGTGGTCTCCGTCTTGCTTTCCGTCTTTGCGGACGTGGCGGTGGAGGATGCGGTGGACTCATTTCCGCAGCCTGCCATAAGACCCAGCAGCATACCTAGTGTCAAGAACAGGGAAAGTGCTTTTTTCATGGTTTACCTCCTTAAAATATAGCGTCCCCCTTGTGGGACGAATTATATTATAGCAATTTACTTTGAAAAGTAAATATCTCCTCACAAAAAAACTACATTCTTTTTTGTTTTTCTCCCTTTTGGCGGAGAACTGCAACATTTTCTTAATATTTATAGGTTATATTGTCGGTTCCTTTCTTTTTTGTATGGTTTTTGTCCTTATTGCGGAGAACTCTTTTTCGTGGTATGATAGGGTCATCCTTATGCTTGGAGGCCCCTATGAACGCACCCCTTTATAACGCCCTTTTGAACCTTGCCCACGCAGAGCCCCTGCGTCTTCATATGCCCGGACACAAGGGCCGGCTTTCCGGGCTGCTTTCCTCCTGCTCCCTTTTGGATTTCACGGAAATTGCCCCCACCGGGAATCTTTATACCGGGGAAGGCCCCATTGCCCAGGCGGAGACCCTGTATGCCAAAAGGGTTCACGCCAGGGACGCCCTGTTTCTCTCCTGCGGTTCTACCCAGGGCATTCAGACCATGCTGCTGGCGGCGGTGGGAATGGGAGGCGCATTGATTTTAGACCGGGGCTGCCATAAAAGCGTATACAATGCCATGGCCCTGCTGAACATTACCCCCGTTTATTTGCAGCCGCCGCTGCTTTCCGGCACCTCCCTTCCCTCGCCGGTTTCCCCGGAGCTGCTGGAGGAGACCCTGAAAAAGCACCCGGAGGCCCGGGCCGTAATGCTCACCACTCCCAGCTATTACGGCGTGATGACCCCTTTGAAGCCTTTGGCAGCGCTGTGCCGCCGACATTCTGTCTATCTTTTGGTGGATCAGGCCCACGGGGCCCATTTTCCCTTTCTGGGCCTTCCCACGGCTCTGGCAGAGGGGGCTGATTTGTGCGTAGTCTCTGCGCACAAGACCCTTCCGGCCCTTGGCTCCGGTGCGGTGCTGCTGACCGGTTTCCAGGCCCCATGGCCTGCTCTGGCCCTCAAGCAGATGTCCTCTGTTTTTTCCACCACCTCACCCAGCTATCCCATTCTCGCCTCCATTGACTATGCCCGGGCAATGCTGGAGGGAGAGGCCGGTGGGGCCTATCGCCGCATGGCAGAGCTTGTGTCCCGGCTTCGAGGCAGTATTGTAAAAACCACACCCTTTTCCGTTTTAGCAGATGCTCCCGGTCTTTTGCTGGATCCCTGCCGTCTGACCATAGACACCCTATCCGGAGGTCTTTCCGGGCATTGGGCCGATGCACTGCTGCAAAAGCAAAACATTTTTGTGGAAATGGCGGACGAACGGTATCTGGTCTGTATCTTCACCTGCTGTGACCGGCCGGAGGATGTGGAACGGCTCCTTTCCGGCCTGCGGGGCCTGCCGTCAAAGACCGATGCTGATGTTTCTGACCCTGTTCTTCCGCCTCTGCCTGTTTCCAGAATGTCCCTTCGCTCCGCCCTGTTTGGGCCAAGGGAATCTCTTTCCCTTGGGCGGGCCGCCGGAAAAATCTCTGCCCAGCTTTTGGCCCCCTATCCCCCGGGGATTCCCGTGGTCGCCCCAGGTGAGGAAATTACTGAAAAACATATAGCCTATTTGCAAAAAAAGAGTTATAATATAGATGACTACATTGGGGTGTGTTCACCCATACCATAAAGGAGGCACCATCCATGAAATTGCTGTTTGCCATTGTTGACCGTGAAGATGCCAATACCGTCGTCCGTAACCTGAGCCATCGGGGCTTTTCCTCCACCAAGCTGGCCACCACCGGGGGCTTTCTCCTGTCCAATAACATTACCCTTCTGGTTGGGGTCGAGGACAAGATGGTTCAAACCGTCATTGACATTATTAAGGAATACTCCCACAGCCGCAAGCAGGTGATTCCCACCAACGACCTTTCTTTTGATTTTGACACCAATATGCCCCTGGAGGTTTCCGTGGGCGGCGCAACCATCTTTGTGGTGGATGTGGATCGGTTTGAAAAGGTCTAATGGGCTTTTCTGACCTTCTGGGCAATGAATCCCTAAAGCAGAGGTTAAGGGCCGGAAAAAATCATTTTTCCCATTGCTATATTTTAGAGGGCCCCTCCGGCTCCGGGAAAAAGACCCTGGCCAGGCTCCTCAGTGCGGCCATGGAGTGCGAATCCAACGGGGAGCTTCCCTGCGGTCAATGCCCTGCCTGCCGGAAGGCCCTGAAAAATGAGCACCCGGACATTATCACCGTGGACAGCGATACGGCCACCATTCCCATTCGCCTGATTCGGGATATGCAGGCGGACGCCTACATTCTGCCCAACGAGGGAAAACGGAAGATTTATCTGCTGCCCCGGGCCCAGGATATGCAGGCTCCGGCGCAAAATGCCCTGCTAAAGCTGCTGGAGGAGCCTCCCGCCTACTGTGCCTTTATTCTTATGACGGACAGTATGGAAAAGCTCCTGGAGACGGTTCGTTCCCGGGCTGTGACCCTGACCCTGTCTCCCCTGTCCCGGGAGCAGCTTTACGCTGCCCTGGTAAAGCGGGAGCCTAAGGCCTCCCCGGAGGAGCTGGCCCGGGCCATGGACAAAAGTGAGGGTTACTTGGGGGCGGCTCTTTCCCTGCTCCACAGCCCGGAAACGGCTCTGGAGCAGCAGGTGGGGGAGATTCTCTCGGCCTTTGCCGCAAGGGACACCCTACATCTGCTGACCACCCTTTTGCCCCTGGAAAAGCAAAAGCGGCAGGAGCTTTTGGAGCTGCTTACCGACCTAAACCGCTGCTTTGTCCGGGCCATGGTGCCCGGGGCGGTGTCCTCCGCCCAAACCAAGGCCCTTTCCGGCTGCACCCAGCAGCAGCTGTTTCACGCCGCCCAGGCGGTGTCCTATGCCATTACCCTGCTACAGGCCAATGGCAGTGCCGGACACGCAGTGGGCAGCCTTTTGGCGCAAATGCAGCCCTCCCGATAGATTTTGATGAGAACGGAGCAATCGAATGAACAATCATGATTCGGAGCATACACAGGCTCCCGTTGTAACCTTCAGTAATATCCCCCTGGACGAGGAGGCCGCCCCGCCTCAGGGCTATGATACCCTTCCCCCTGAGGCTCTGGAGTCTCAGGAGCTTGTGGTGGCGGATATTCAGTTCAAAAAAGGTGGAAAGGTCTACTACTTTGACCCTGGCTCCTTGAGAATTTCCGCCGGGGACGAGGTTATTATTGACACTTCAAGAGGTGCCGAATATGGCTTCTGTGCGGCGGGAAATCACATCATTCCAAAAAGCAGCGTGGTTTCTCCCCTTCGTTCCGTGCTGCGCATTGCCACAGAGGCAGATAAGCGCACCCGAAGGGAGTTTAAGGAAAAAGAACCCTCCGCCTTTGACCTGTGCCAGCAGAAAATCCTTGACCACAAGCTGGACATGAAGCTGGTTTCCGCAGAATATAGCTTTGATGGCAGTAAGATTCTCTTTTATTTCACCGCAGATGGACGGGTGGACTTTCGTGAGCTGGTCAAGGATTTGGCCGGTATCTTCCACACCCGTATCGAGCTTCGGCAGATTGGTGTCCGGGACGAGGCAAAAATGCTGGGCGGGCTGGGCATCTGTGGCCGTCCCTTCTGCTGTAAGCAGTTTTTGGAGGATTTTCAGCCGGTCTCCATTAAAATGGCAAAAACCCAAAGCCTTTCCCTGAATCCCACAAAAATTTCCGGCACCTGCGGACGGCTGATG
>CAVJIP010000189.1:0-6551 GCA_963649625.1 Bacteroidaceae bacterium | reverse complement strand
TGGCGTCCATGTCCGTCTGGCTCATGACGCCCTCCACCACGTTGCCGTGGATCATAAAGGGAGGAATGCAGTAGGTGAAGCCCTTGCTGATCATAAAGTCCCGGCCATAGGCCAAAACCGCCTCATGGAGCCGGGCAATGTCCCCCAGCAGATAATAGAAGCCGTTTCCGGAAACCCGTCCGGCGGCATCCAAATCAATGCCGTTAAAGGACTCCATAATCTCCGTGTGATAGGGAATCTCAAAATCCGGCACCTTGGGCTCTCCAAACCGCTGCACCTCCACGTTGCAGCTGTCGTCCGGGCCAATGGGCACGGAGGGGTCGATGATATTGGGAATCACCAGCATGATTTTATGAATTTTTTCTGCCAGCTCGTCCTCCTTGGCCTCCAGCTCTGCCAGCCGATCCGCCTGGGCCTTGACCTTTGCCTTGACGGCCTCCGCCTCCTCCAGCTTGGCCGGGTCCTTTTTGGCCTGGCCCATGAGCTTGCCCACTTCCTTGGACAGGGCGTTTCTGGCGGTGCGCAGCTCCTGGGCCTCGGCGATGGCGGCGCGATTTTCCCCGTCCAGGGCAATGACCTGATCCACCAGGGGCAGCTTTTCCTCCTGGAACTTTTTCTTGATGTTTTCCTTGACCAGCTCGGGGTTTTCCCGTACAAACTTAATGTCTAACATATTGATCCACCTCTATTAAATATCACGTTTTGCCGGTTCCAAGGTCTCCAGGGCCTCAAGCAGCCGCTGCAGATCCTCCTCCCCGTAGTATTCCAGTTCAAGTTTTCCCCGGTTTTTCCCGGCGTGGATGACCACTCTCCGGCCAAGCTGCCGGGTCAGTGTCCGTTCGCACTCTTTATAGTAGTCCACCTGTAGGGGGTCCTTTGGCCTTTCCTCCGGCTCCGGCCTCATCATCCGCTTCACCAAGGCCTCGGCCTGCCGCACGGAGAGCTGTCCGGAGAGGATTTTCTGGGCTGCGGCCCGCTGCAGCTCCTCGGTTTCCAGGGAAAGAAGGGCCCGGGCGTGACCGGCGGCAAGACTCCCCTCCGCAACCAGCTCCAAAATGGATTTGGGCAGCTTCAGCAGCCGCAGGGCATTTGCCACGGCGGGCCGGGATTTTCCCACACTGACCGCCGTCTCCTCCTGGGTCAGGCCGTAGGTGTACATCAGGGTTTCGTAGCCCCTGGCCTCCTCCAAGGGATTCAGATCCTCCCGCTGGAGATTTTCAATCAGGGCAAGCTGGGCCGCTTTCTTGTCATCGGCCTCAATAATGTTGACAGGAACCTCCTGGAGATTGGCCATTCGGCAGGCCCGCCAGCGGCGTTCTCCGGCAATAATCTGATAGTAGCCGTTGTCCATGGGCCGGACGGTAATGGGCTGAATCAGTCCGTGCTGATAAATGGAGCCTGCCAGCTCCGCCAGAGCTTCTTCGTCAAAGTCATGCCTGGGCTGATTGGGATTGGGCTCCAGCCGTTGAATGGGAAGGGTTTGTATGCCCCCCTGGGCCTCCTGCACCTCTGTGGTTTCGGAGAAAAGTGCCCCAAGCCCTTTTCCAAGGCCCTTTCCTGCGGATTTTGCCATGGTCACACCTTCCCTTCTTCTTGCTTTTTTATGATTTCCTCCGCCAGGGCCAGATAGGCCTCCGCTCCCCGGCTGAGCCTGTCGTAGGCGGTAATGGGCAGACCATGGCTGGGGGCCTCGCTGAGCCGGACATTCCGGGGAATCACCGAGGCAAACACCTTGCCGGGGAAATGCCGCCGCACCTCCTGGGCCACCTGTAGGCTCAGGTTTGTCCGTCCGTCATACATGGTGAGAACCAAACCGAAAATTCCAATGCCAGGCTGGTAGGTTCGCTTCACGGCCCGGAGGGTGGCCATCAAATCGCTCAGGCCCTCCAGGGCGTAGTATTCACACTGGACGGGAATGATAATTTGATCCGCCGCACACAGAGCATTCAGGGTCAGAAGCTCCAGAGAGGGGGGACAGTCGATGAGCACATAGTCATATTGCTGGGCTACGGCCCGCATTGCGTCTCTTAGCCGGTATTCCCGCCGTTCCAGGCTCACCAGCTCAATGCCGGCACCAGCCAGGTCTGCCCCGCTGGGAATCAAATCTCCATATTTTGTGGAGACAATGGCCTCCCTGGGGGGAAGCTCGTTGATGATGATGTCATACACAGTGTGCCTGACCTGATTTTTCTCCACGCCAAGCCCGGACGTGGCGTTTGCCTGTGGGTCAAAGTCGCAGAGCAGAACCCGTTTTCCCAGCTGTGTCAGGGTAGCGGTAAGACTGACTGCCGTGGTGGTTTTGCCTACGCCGCCCTTTTGATTCACCAGTGATAGAATCATCCGTCGGCCTCCTTCCTTTCTTCCAGTCACCTATTATACTAGATGGCCGGGCACATTGCAAGATGCAAGGGCGTTTCGCATGAAACAATTTTGCGGAGGGAAAGGCCAATGTTTCACGTGAAACAATTTCATGGGGAAGGGCCAATGTTTCACGTGAAACAATTTCACGGAGGAAGGACAATGTTTTCTGTGAAACAAACCCTTGGCATCCCGGGAAAAATATATTATAATGTATAGCAGGAATTGTGAACAAGGAGAAATGACCATGAACCAATATCAGAGGGAATATCAAAGCAAGCTGGCAACCCTGGAGGAGGCCCTGGATTCTCTGCAAAACGGGGATGTGATCGCCACCAGCCAGTGCGCCAATGAGCCTACCGCCCTGTTTGACGCCATGCACAGGCTCCGGGGCACCGGAAAGAGATTTCGGATGTTTGCCCCTATGTGCTTTCAGCCCCATGAATTTCTGTCCGACCCGATATACCGGGACACCTTTGACATGGACATCACCTTTCTCATGGGGGCCACCCGCAAGGCAAGGGAGGAGGGGCTTATCAGCTACTACCCCGGCGACCTTCACAACGGGGCCCCCCGGTGGCTCAGCGTCCATGGATGTAATGTGTTTCTGGGAGCAGCCACGCCGATGGATCAGCACGGCTACATGAAAATTCCCCTGTGTCTGATTCACGAGAAAACCTTTCTGGAACAGGCGAATCGGGTGATTTTGCAGATCAACCCCAATCTTCCCAGCGTTTACGGAGATACGGAGGTTCACATTCGGGATGTGGACATGGTGGTGGAGGTGGCCACTCCCCTGCCCTATCTGCCCAAAACCCAGCCTACGGACCTGGAGAAAACCATCGGCGGCTACATTGCATCCATGGTTCATGACGGAGACTGCATTCAGCTGGGCATCGGCGGCATCCCGGATGCGGCGGCCCAGGCCCTGATGGACAAGCACGACTTGGGAATCCACTCGGAGATGCTGACCAATTCCATGGTGGATCTGGTGCGGGCCGGGGTGATCACAGGCCGAAGGAAAAACTATTTCCCCGGAAAAATGGTGGGCACCTTTGCCTACGGCACCCAGGAGCTTTACGATCTGCTGAACGAAAATCCCGGCGTGCGGATGCTTCGTGGAGAAACCGTCAACGACCCGGCCAATGTGGCGAAAAATGACAATTTTGTGTCCATCAATTCCTGTCTGGCCATAGACCTGACCGGGCAGGTCTGCTCCGAGTCCATTGGCTCCCGCCAGTATTCCGGCTCCGGAGGACAGGCGGACATGGCGGTGGGTGCGGTGCATTCCAAGGGCGGGCGAGGGATTATCGCCATGGCCTCCACAAAACACCAGGGGACGGTCTCCAGCATTACCGCCCAGCTGGAGCCTGGCAGTGTCGTGACCCTCAGCCGGAACGAGGTGGACTATGTGGTCACGGAATACGGCATTGCGCCTCTGCGAGGCCGCAGCGTCCGGCAGCGAGTGGAAAATCTCATTGCGGTGGCCCATCCGGATTTCCGGGGAGAGCTGCGGAAACAGGCAAACAACTGGAAACTCTGGTAAAAAGTACTAATATCCGACAGACGGCTGCGTCCTTCCGGGAGAGGGGCGCAGCTTGTGCTATGCGGGGAAAAATTTTTCCATTTTCCATAAAAACTACAATTTGCACTGGACAGAACAGACAAAATCTGCTATACTGTGCCTGAAATATGAAGATTTTGTGACCAAAGTATTAAGGAAACGTGGATTTTGGTCATAGACTTCAGTTAGGAGGAGCAAGTATGAAAAAGACAAATCGTATTCTTGCGCTGCTTTTGACCCTGACGTCCCTGCTGTGCCTGATGGCCGGCTGCGGGAATCAGCAGTCCGGCAGTGGAGCGGCCCCGGCGGAGAGCCAGGCCCAGGAGAGTAAGGAGCTCCAGACCCCGGCGGAGCCTGCCGCCTCTGCGGCCCCGGCGGAAAGCGCCCAGGAGGAGGCTTCTGCCCAGGAGATGGCGGAGCTTCCGGCCATGGAGCTGCCTATTGACGGCACCCCCGTTACCCTGACCTATTGGCAGACCAAGCCCGGCGGAGCCGTGGCCAATCTGGCCCCCAACGGCTATTTTGACTATCCCCACTTCCAGAAGGCCGCAGAGGTCACCGGCGTGACCCTGGACTTTATCCAGGCGGAGTTTATGGTGGCCAACGAGCAGTTTAACCTGATGATCGCCTCCCAGGACTATCCCGACATCTTCGGCAGCTTTAACAGCCTGTATTCCGATGGAGACGACAACGGCATCGAGGAGGAGATCATCCTGGCCCTGGAGGACTATGAGGATCTGTTCCCCCACTACCAGCATTATCGCACCAGCACCAAGTTCTTAGAGACGGCTACTGCCACCACGGAGGGACATATCTCCGGCTTCTATGAGCTGATGAGCGACTTTATCGGCCCCTTCTTCGGCATGATGGGCCGGGGCGACTGGATCGAGGAGCTGGGTATGGGAACCCCCGAAACCTATGAGGAGCTTCATGAGCTGCTGATGGCCATGAAGAACAAGTATGGCTGCACTACCGCCATCTATCTGGATTCTGCGGCGGTGGGCAATGACAACTTCCTGGCTGCCGGCTACGGGGCACCCTGTATGCTGGCCACCAATGCCAAGGAGTCCTATTGGATGGTTCAGGAGGACACGGTGATGGACGGCATCACCGGCGACGGCTACAAGGAGTATCTGACCATGCTCCACCAGTGGTATGAGGACGGCCTGATCTCCCGGGACTTTGCCAATGCGGCGGGTGCCATGGATCCCAGCGGAATGGCGGAGATCACCTCCGGCAACTGCGGCGTGTTCTTTAACGGGGCACCCATGATGAGTATGTATTCGGTGATGTCCGACGACCCCAACCTGCGGCTGGTGGGTCTGCCTGACCCGGTAAAGGAAAAGGGAGAAAAGACCCATGTGGATACCACGGAATATGACTTCGGCGTGGAGCGCATGAGCATTTCCACCAAGTGTGAGAATCCGGAAATCGCCATTCAGTACTGCGACTTCTGGTTTACCGACGAGGGCATTCAGCTGGCCAACTACGGGGTAGAGGGGCTGTCCTGTGAAGTGGTAGACGGAAAGCCCCAGTTTACCGACACGGTGCTGAACAATCCTGACGTGGCTGCCGGAGATGCGGTGTCCTTCTACACCGGCCGGAACAATACCCCCACCTGGTGCTCCAACTCCAAGCTGCTGGCCACCTTCAGCGAGGACGAGGCCGGTGCCTTTGAGGTGTGGGCTGCCAGCCGTGACAACCGGGACTCCTATCCCTATGTGGCCAAGCTGACCATTGACGAGACCTATGAAATCAGCAAGCTGGCCGCCGACTACGAGTCCTATGCCCTGGAGTGCCGGGATAAGTTTATCACCGGGGACATGGACATTGAGAAGGAATACGACAGCTATGTGGAGAAGGTTCGCACCATGGGCCTGACCCGGGCGCTGGAAATCAAGCAGGAGGCTTATGACCGGTACATGGCCCAGTAAGCATTCCCGGGGCAAGGGAAAGTAAATAGTATGCGCCCTGCGGCACCAAGGGTCGTGCCGCAGGGCGTAAGTCCTTTATGGGTATAGGGAAACATCGGGAAAGCTCCAAGGAGATTTCCCGATGTTTGGTGCGGGTAGCCGGGCTCGAACCGGCATGAGATTGCGCTCGAGAGATTTTAAGTCTTTGGAGCCGAAGCGAACATATCGGAAGTTGGCGGTAGTAAGCGGAAGTTGATGCCGCAAAAAACACTGTAATTTCAACACTTTTTCGGCGCAAGATGAAATAGAATGTTGAAATTACGCAAATTCAGAATTGCTGCATTTTGCGTAGAAAATAAGAAATCGGAGGCCCATCGGAGGCCCATTTGCGCTGTTTGGCAGCAGGAATATAACAAGTGTAACATAGCATCCTGCCACTGACAATACCATTTGGAGGCTATGTAATGAAAAATCGAGTAATCATTGAACAGCAGTTAAAAGAGTATCCAGATGTAGTTAGTATTGCTCAGTGCCAGAAACTGCTTGGCGGTATTGGTCAGGCAACTGTAATGAAATTAATTAAGGCAAAGCGATTGCCTAGCGTATTTGTAAAGAACCAATACCTGATCTCTAAGGCTGGTATTATTGACTTTCTCGTGTCCGGAGACTACACGGAAACAGGCTGTACTGCGAAACAGCGGCGAGAAGAAAACGAG
>CAVJIP010000188.1:3855-8094 GCA_963649625.1 Bacteroidaceae bacterium | reverse complement strand
ATAGTAGCCGTAGGAATGAGGGGTGCCCCAGTGGAAGCCCTCCCAGGAGTCCGGGTTGTCGGCAATGCGGGTATAGCCCATCATGGAGAAAAACCGCTTAAACAGGGAAATCTTATAGCCCACCAGGCCCCAGGAATGGTGGGAGGAGGTACAGGCGGTAATGGTCTCCTTGCCGTAGGTCTTTTGCAACCGCTTGATCTCCCGGGCCACCAGGCTCAGGGCCTCATCCCAGGAGGCGCGGCGATAGCCGGACTTGCCCCGATTCTCGGTGTTCCGGTTCTTTCCGTCAGGAGTTTCTACAAAGTCCTCCCGAATCATGGGATATTTCAGCCGGTCGTAGGCGTAGGTTTTGTCCCGCTCGCAGTAGCCCAGCAGGCTCATAGTGGTCTTTCTCTGGGGGGTATATTCCTTCCCACGGGCCTTAATGACCCAGCCCGCCGGGTCGTCATCCGTCAGCACAATGGGACGAACACGGCGAATCACCCCGTCAATGGTGTGAAGGGTCATGGGGCCGCCCACGCACACGCTGTGGGTAATCCGCTCCCGCTTGGAGTCGGAACGCATGGGTATTTTTTCCATAATGTGCAGTCCTCCTTACTTCACTTCGATCATCTGACGGGCATATTCGCTTTTGGGGTCGATTTCCACCATGGTGCCCACATATTTGCCGTCCTTGCGTTCAAAACAGCGCATATCAAAGTCCTCGATCACAGGAATCCAGAACACCCGTCCGTCCGGCCCCTTGTAATGCTTGCCTGCGTGGAACTGATGGAGCAGCATCTCCACCGGGCCGCCAGGTGCGTCTCCCCGCTTCCGGGCCGTGGCATAATGAAGGTTCAGGAAGGTGGGGTCTACCACGCCGTATTTCTCCATACGCATGGGGCCGATGTCCTTCCAGTCCTGGGGCATGGAGCGAATGGTTTCCACGATCACGTCGTACACATCGCTTCCGGGCATTCCGCAGCCCTCAAAGCCCTCATACCAGACCCGATAGCCGTTGATATGCTCGCTGGGGTGATCCTTTAATATCTCCTTCACCCGGTCAACGATTTCCTGCTTTTCCATGGTTTTTACTCCGTCCGGTAGCCGGAGCACATACCTCTTTACAAGATCCATTCTGCTTCCTCCTTTATCGAATCACGTTATGGGAGATCAGCTCCGCCATAGCCGCCGCATCGCCGGCTATGGCATTCTCATTTTCCCCATAGCTCCAATCCACAGGAAGCGCTGCGGATTTTGTGATCCTGATCCGGCCCAGCACCACGCCGGTACCGGCATACATTTCCCGAAATTCAGCCGCAGCCTTCTCCAGAGCCTCCTCCTCATTCTCCGCCAGCACAAAGCACTTGGCGGTGGCGCAGAACAAATACTTCGGCTCCGTGGGCTTTTCCAGCTGCTTCTTCTGGGCTTCACAGTAGTATTTTTTCATGGCCCCTCCTCAGTACATCCGAACATCAGGGATAACCTGCCCATTGACCCAGGGCTGGTACTTGTCCAGAAACGCCTTGTCGTCCCCGGTCAGCTCCACCTGCTCCAGCTCCGAGGGATGCACCCAGCGAAAGCCCTGATAGGCCCCCTGCTTAGGCTCCGCCTGGTAAAGGTTTACCGCCTCATAGTACCAATGCTCGTTGCATTTTGTGTGGGTGTTATGGGTGATGTTGCCGCAGGGGATATGCTCCACCGTGCCGTCCTGAATATACTTTCTCCCCTGAACCAGAAGCCGCCCGGCCGTGGCCTGGACTCCCAACGTCTCCCAAACCGTCCGGGTCACAGCCGTCTCCGGGGCCTCGTTTACATGAACATGGCCCCGGGGCAGTTCCCAGCCTCCGTCAGGCCGCTGACATACCAGCACGTCCCCGGTGGGGCCGACATGATGCCGCATGAGGATTGAAATTTCCGTCATTGTGTCTACCCTCCTCAAATCACAGCGTATACTGATGCTCCGCCGGCTGATAGCCCTGCTTCTCCAGCTCCGCACCGACCCGCTCCCGGAACTGGCGCACCGTCTCCTGCCACACATCTCGGTCAATCCGGCGTACCTCCACACCGCCCTCCAGAATGCTGGCCCATTCGGTAAAGCCCCGCCGGGTACTTCTACAGACAAACTTATAGGTTTTCACGCTTTAGCCTCCCTCTGTATGTTCTTCCTGGGTTGCCTCCTGCCAGCTCATAAAGTCCTGATCCTGGGCCGGAAGCTGCCCGGTGGCATCCAAATAGGCGATAATTCCCCGCTCCGCCGCCACCATGGCCCCCATGGGATTCATATGCTCCTTGGGAATGATCTCAAAAAGCCCATCGGCCAGGGACGCCAAGTTTCGGAACATGGCCTTGTTTCGCTCATTTACCGGGAAGGCCTTTTGGCGGCCCTCCTCCGCATCCATCTCGTGGATAAAGCAGCGATATTCATGGCGGAGCAGCAAGATATACATAATCTCCAGGCCGGACTGTACCGCCACCATTTTCCCATCCTCCAGGGCGGAGAGCAGCTTGTCTCCCTGCTTCTCCAGGGGGCGCAGTTCCACATCGTTTTGGTGGTTTTCCCGCCGCTCCCGGTCACGGCTGTGCCTGGCTTGTTTCTCCTGGCTCATACAACACCTCGCCTTCTCCCGACCATCTCCCCTTCCGGGGCCGGTCCGGGCTGTTCCGGGCAGACCTTTCCCCGCCCGGCGACTATAATTTACACCTTAGTACCGTTCCAATGTCAACAGGTAAATTCCGAAAAATTTGTGACCGTTTCTCATGCAATTTGCCCAGCCCTTCCCCAGGTCCTTGCCTTTCAATGATTCCCACTTCCCGGTCACAACCGATGAGCTGTCGCCTCCCGTACATTTTGTGTTTCCATTTCCCGTTTGTTTTGATAACATAATAACCAAGAAAGTACCCAAGGAGGAATCGCTATGGTAACGGATCTCACCACCGGGCGGGTACCCAAGGTAATTCTGTCATTTTCCCTGCCCCTTCTGCTGAGCACCATGCTCCAACAGTTTTATAACATTGCCGACAGCATGATTGTCGGTCAGTTTACCGGTGCGCCCGGTCTGGCCGCCGTGGGTGCGGCCTACCCGGTGACCTTGTTCTTTGTGGCGGTGGGCACTGGCGCATCCATGGGCTGCTCTGTGGTGATCTCCCAGCTGTTTGGTGCCGGAAGAAAGGATCTGATGCACCGGGCCGTGTTCACCGCCCTGATTTCCCTGGGCATTCTGGGGCTGGTACTGTCTCTGGTGGGGGTCGCCCTCAGCGGCTTTCTCATGCACCTACTCAACGCCTCGGAGGACATTTGGGGCAATGCCCGGCTTTATCTGGCCATCTACGCCGCCGGGGTGCTGCCCATGCTGATTTATAACGCCGCCAACGGGGTATTTACCGGCCTGGGGGATTCCAGGCTGCCCCTGTACCTGCTGCTGCTGTCCTCGGTGCTCAACGTGATCCTGGACTACATTGCGGTAAAATACCTGAACTGGGGCGTAGGCGGTGCCGCTTTGGCCACCTCCTTTTCCCAGCTGGTGGCCGCCATCCTGGCCGTCGTGATTCTGATTGACCGAATCAAGCATATCACCGGCAGCGCCGACACCAAATACTTTGACCGGGCCATTCTCTCGGACATCTCCAAGGCAGCCGTTCCCTGCATTCTCCAGCAGAGCTGCGTGGCCCTGACCCACACCATTGTCCAGAGCATTCTCAACACCTATGACACCGCCGTGATCGCCGGATATGAGGCCGCCTCCAAGCTCCACAACTTCGCCTATATGGGTCTGAACACCATCGGCACTGCCTTTGCCTCCTTTACCGCCCAGTGCTACGGAGCCAAAAAGGACAAGCGCATCTGGGAGGGCTTTCGCACCACCGTGCTGATCTGTCTGGGCATCACCGCCGTGATTATCGCCCTGTTCCAGCTGATTCCCGGCACACTGATCAATCTGTTTATTGACGGGGATTCCGCTCCTCTGGTGATTGAGGCCGGCAGCAACTACCTTCGCATTATATCCCCGGTATACAGCGTCATCTGCTTTATTATCGCCACCGGGGGCCTGCTTCGTGGGGTGGGCCGGAGCCTGGCCTTCTTTATTGAAACCGTGCTGGAGTTTGCCGTGCGCATTACCATGTGCTTTGTGCTGACCCGGGTGCTGCAAAGCTACACCGGTCTGCTCTGGGCCTGGTACTTCGGCTCCTCCTTCGGTTTTCTTATGTGCCTGGGGCTGAGCATCCAGTGCTGCCGCAGAAGTAAGGCCTCCCTGTGAC
>CAVJIP010000188.1:0-3845 GCA_963649625.1 Bacteroidaceae bacterium | reverse complement strand
GACCGATCACAAAACGTCCTGGAATCCAAGGATTTCAGGACGTTTTTATAACAATCTTTACAGGGTGACGGGGCCGTTTTCGTGGGTATACCGCCAAGTATATTCCCCGGTCTGCTCCACCTCCAGATTACAGGGGACATTCTGAGAGGGGTCCGGGTGGCCCAGCCAAAGCCGATAGAGCTGAGGCAGGAACCGGGGCCAGCGGCTGGCCTCATACTCGGCATGGTCAGAGGGCAGGGAGGACTGCTCCAGGGCAGCGGGATTCTCCGCCAGCATCTCCTTGATAAAATGCGGCGGCTCATGGGTGGTGGTGCTGGCCACGGAGGCGGTGATGTGACGGCATCCGCCGGGGCAGCTGTCCCACATATGGACGGTCATATCCACAAACTCCCCCATGTCGTTGAATACCCCCTCTACGATTACATGGCTAAGGGCCCGGGTAAAGGGAAAATAGTCCAGGCCCAGCCGGTTGATCTGAACCCCGCTGCCCCCAAACACCGGGCGATTTTCCCCGGTGGTTTCGGAAATCATGTGAGCGGAATGGAGAAAGCCGTACTCCCAGGGGGCCTTGACCCAGTTGAACCGCTTATGGGAGCCGGGTGCCCAGAGATAATATCCCTTTTCCATATTGGCCCAAAACCAGTCCAGCATCTCCACAGTGACGCCGGGAAGAAAATGCTGGCACTGCTCCTTTAATATCCATTTCTTTTCCTCTGCCATAGGGTTTAGCTCCAGCTCCGGGATGGCCGGATCGGGCCGCTCCAGAGGTGTAAAGGGCAAGGGTTTTACCTTAATGTTGTCCTGAAAGGGCATATAGGTCTGTCCTCCGTTGGGAACATAGGATGGCTGGCTCATAGGTGATTCCTCCTGTTTTTCTATTTTTTATAGTATAGCTGAAATTTCCCCGGCAGAAAAGCCGCAATTTTCCCCTTTTCCTATCAAA
This sequence comes from Bacteroidaceae bacterium, assembly GCA_963649625.1. Taxonomy (GTDB): domain Bacteria; phylum Bacillota; class Clostridia; order Oscillospirales; family Oscillospiraceae; genus HGM13006. Next base: position 2,902 of record CAVJIP010000188.1, on the reverse strand, counting down.
TCCGCCTCCGAAGTCGCCGCTCCACCCATTTTCTGGGCGCACCCCACCAGTTTTTTCACACAAACGTGGCTTTTTACTTGAGTTTATGCCCTCCCTTATGCTATAATGTACTTTGCCGAAGAACCGCCCCCGCAGGGGCCCCTTCGGCGGGCATTGGGACACCCCCTCCACGGGCCCCAGGATGGAGTTGATCTCTTTGAATAAAAAGCTATCCCGGCTGTTCTCCCCCGGCTTGACCTGCTACTTTCTGATTCTGGCGGGCTTCTGCCTGCTGGGCTGGCTTGCTGCGCCCCTTTGGGTGGCCGTGCCGGAGACGGCGGCGGCTGTCGGCGTGCTGATTTACTACCACATCCGGGCCAGACATCGGAAAAAGGAAATCGCCCAATACCTGCAGGATGCCAATTTTTCCGTGGACTCCGTATCCAATGAGCGGATGAGCATTCCCCTGCCCTCTGTGATTTTGAACGTGACCGGCGGGGAAATCATGTGGTGCAACGATGCCTTTATGGAGATTGCCAATGCCACGGAAAGCCTCTTTGAGGTGAACCTGACGGACATTTTCCCGGACATCACCACCGACTGGCTTACCGAGGGGAAAAATCAGTGCCCGGATGCCGTCACCCGTGGTTCTTCCCGATACCGGGTCTACGGTGACCTGATTCACGCCAACGACAACGCCCCCTATCTGGCCGCTATGCTCTATTGGGTGGATCTGACGGAGCTGCTGGATACCCGGGACGAGTTTGAGGACTCCCGGCCCGTGGTGAGCATTATTCTGGTGGACAACTACGATGAGCTTACCGCCAATCTGCCGGACAAGTCTATCTCCAGCCTCTCCGCCCGTCTGGACGATGCCATCACCGGCTGGGCCTGCGAGGGCGGCATTCTCCGCCGTCTGGAGCGCAACCGCTATCTCTATCTCTTTGAGCAGCGGGAGCTCCCCAAAATTATGGCGGATAAATTCTCCATTTTGGACACCATCCACTCCATCACCAACGATTTCGGCACCCCCGCCACCCTGACCATCGGCGTGGGAAAGGACGGCCAGACCCTCCAGGAGGACTACGACTTTGCCTCCCTGAGCGTGGATATGAGCCTGTCCCGGGGCGGCGACCAGGCCGTCATCAAGGATCGCTACAACTTTGACTTCTATGGTGGCCGTGCCCAGGAGGCGGAGCGGCGCACCAAGGTCAAGGCCCGGGTAATGGCCGGCTCCCTTTCCGAGCTGATTTCCCAGTCCTCCTCCGTGTATATCATGGGCCACAAAAGTGCGGACATTGATGCAGTAGGAGCCGCCGCCGGTGTGATGGCCATTTGCCGAAAGCTGGGCTGCGGGGCACAAATCGTCATTGACCTACAGCGGAACTCTGCCAAGCCTCTGCTGGAAAGGCTCCAGTCCCGGAAGGAATATGAGGGCTGCTTTACCACCGGGGAGGAGGCCCTGTTCTCCCTGGACGAGGACAGCCTGCTGGTGGTGGTGGACACCAACCGGCCAGATCAGGTGGAGTCCCAGGCCCTTTTGAACGCCTGCCCTCGGGTGGCGGTGATCGACCATCACCGCAGGGCCGCCGATTATATTGAGGATGCTCTGCTGAACTTCCACGAGCCCTACGCCTCCTCCGCTGCAGAGCTGGTGACGGAGCTGGTGCAGTATCTGCTGGAGCGGGAGGATCTGCTCCCGGAGGAGACCATGGCCCTGCTGGCCGGCATCGTGCTGGACACCAAGAAATTCTCCGTGCGCACCGGGGCCAGAACCTTCGAGGCCGCCGCCTGGCTCCGAAAGCATGGGGCCGATACGGTGGCGGTAAAGCTGCTGTTCCAGAACGACCTGAGTTCTACCCTCTCCCGCTATGAGATTCTTCAGCACGCAGAGCTATACCGGGGCGACATTGCCCTGTGCTGCCTGGATTATACCTCAGACCGCATTATTGCCGCCCAGGCGGCGGACGAGTTGCTGAACATCTCCGGCATTCAGGCCAGCTTTGTGTTTTATCCCGATGGCGGCCGGGTGATTTGCTCCGCCCGCTCCATTGGAGAGGCCAACGTCCAGATGATTCTGGAGCCTCTGGGAGGCGGAGGAAACCAGGCCACCGCCGGGGCCCAAATCAAGGGGATGACCCCCCAGCAGGTCAAGGAGGCCATTAAGGATTCTATAGATAATTTCTTTAGCGAATAATTTCCGTTTTACTTTGAAAGGAGTCACACACAATGAAGGTAATCTTATTGCAGGACATTCGGGGCAAGGGAAAAAAGGGCCAGATGATTGAGGCCTCCGACGGCTACGCCCGGAACTTCCTCCTTCCCCGGAAAATGGCGGTGGAGGCCACTGCCGACAACATCAACACCATGAAAATGAACGATAAGGCCAAGGCGGAGCAGATGGCCAAGGAAAAGGCCCAGGCCCAGGAGTTTGCCGAAAAGCTCAAGGACATCACCGTGGAGATCACCGGAAAATCCGGCAACGGTGGCCGCCTGTTCGGTTCCATCACCTCCGCCGAAATTGCCGAGGCCCTAAAGGCACAGTTCGGCATTGCCATTGACAAGAAGAAGATTGTCCAGGACGAGCCCATCAAGGCCTTCGGCACCTACACCCTCAAAGCTAAACTGGGCTATGAGATCACGGCGAATATCTCCGTTCATGTAGGCGAGGGCTAAAGCCAAATGTAATTTCTCTATTGGGAGGTGAACCCCATGGATGAGCTGCTGTCCCACCAGCTTCCCCATTCTCTGGAGGCGGAGCAGGCGGTGATCGGCTCCATGCTTATCGACAGTCGCTGTGTGGCAGATATGCTGGAAATGCTAAAGCCGGAGGACTTCTATCTACAGCAGAACAAGGATATTTTCTCCACCATTTACTCCATGTTCAGCTTCTCCATGGAGATTGACCCGGTCACTGTGGTGG
>CAVJIP010000187.1:0-13196 GCA_963649625.1 Bacteroidaceae bacterium | reverse complement strand
TGGTATAGCAGCAGTCCTCTTCCTCGATCAGATCCTCAATGTCAATTTCGTCATCTACAGGCTGAATCTCCGTGAGCCGGTCATCCCCGTATTTATCGGCGATGGCCCGAAGCTCATCCTTTAGAACCCCAAGGAGCTTTGTTTCATCCCCTAAAAGTTCAAGATAATAGGCGATTTTCTTTTCCAGCTCCGCATATTCCCCTTCCAGCTTTTCCTTTTCCAGTCCCTGGAGACGCTTGAGCTGCATATCCAAAATAGCCTGGGCCTGCACCTCAGAAAGGCCAAACCGCTCCATGAGCCGCTCCTTGGCATCGTCATAGCTGGAGCGGATGATCTTGATGATCTCGTCAATGTTCTCCTCCGCAATCAGCAGTCCCTCCAGGAGATGTGCCCGCTCTCTGGCCTTTTTCAGGTCGAACTGGGTGCGCCGGGTAATGATTTGCTGCTGATAGCGGATATACTCGTCCAGAATTTCCCGGAGAGTCAGAATCTTTGGCTGCTTCTGGTTATGCACCAAGGCCAACATTACCACCGCAAAGGTGGACTCCATGGCCGTGGCAGAAAAAAGCTGATTGAGCACCACCTGAGGATTGGCATCCCGCTTTACCTCAATGACAATGCGCATACCCTCCCGGTCCGACTCGTCCCGCAGGTCTGAAATTCCCTCGATGTTTTTGTTTTTATGATGCTCCGCAATTGTCTCTATCAGCCGGGCCTTGTTGACCTGATAGGGAAGCTCCGTGACCACGATTCGGGTACGGTTTTGGCCGTACTCCTCAAACTCCGTTCTGGCCCGCACCTTGATTCGGCCCCGGCCTGTGGCGTAGGCGGCACGGATTCCCACGGTTCCCATAATGATTCCCTTGGTAGGAAAATCCGGCCCCTTGATATGCTCCATCAAATCGTTCAGATCTGCCTCCGGATTGTCAATCACGCAGATACAGGCATTTACCACCTCTCGAAGGTTGTGGGGCGGAATATTGGTGGTCATGCCTACCGCAATGCCGGAGCTACCATTGACCAGAAGATTTGGAAATCTGGAGGGAAGCACCCGGGGCTCCTTCCGGCTTTCGTCAAAGTTGGGATCCCAGTCGATGGTGTCCTTGTCAATATCCCGGAGCATCTCGTTGGATATTTTGCTCATACGGGCCTCGGTATAGCGGTAAGCCGCCGGAGGGTCGCCGTCAATGGAGCCAAAGTTTCCATGTCCCTCTACCAGAGGATACCGCATGGAAAAGTCCTGGGCCAGACGTACCAGCGCATCATAGACCGATGCGTCGCCATGGGGATGATACCGGCCCAGCACGTCGCCCACGCAGGTAGCAGACTTCTTAAAGGCCTTGTCAGAGGTGAGATTGTCCTCGTACATGGCGTATAGAATGCGCCGGTGTACCGGCTTGAGGCCGTCCCGCACATCCGGCAGGGCACGGGCCACGATCACGCTCATGGCATAGTCCAGAAAGGAGTCTCTCATTTCATGATCCAGGTCTACATTTTGAATGACCTGATCGGGAAATGAAATATCAGTAGCTTTTGTTTCTTTTCTTGCCAAAATAATGACCTCCGTTTAGTTGGAGTTTTTTTAAGTTCATATAGAAAAACCAATTATATATCCAGATTAACGACCTTTTTTGCGTTCTGCTCAATAAACTGCTTTCTGGGCTCTACCTTTTCTCCCATGAGAATGGTAAAGGTCTCATCGGCGGCAATGGCATCGGACAGGGTGAACCGCTTGAGGATTCTGGTTTCCGGGTTCATGGTGGTACTCCAAAGCTCCGAAGGGTCCATTTCGCCAAGACCCTTAAACCGGGAAATCTCCACTTTGGCGTTGAGATTGTCCCCCCGCAGTTCCCTAGAAACCTGATCCCGCTCCTCATCGGAGAAGGCCACCCTGGTGGTTTTTCCCCGGGTGAGCTTATAGAGGGGCGGCACCGCCGTATATACATAGCCTCCCTCAATCAAGGGCCGCATAAACCGGAAGAAGAAGGTCAACAACAGCGTCCGAATGTGGGCACCGTCCACATCCGCATCGGCCATTATAATAACCTTGTGATAGCGCAGCTTGTTTACATCAAAGTCGTCTCCCAGTCCGGCCCCCAGGGCGGTGATAACAGGCTGGAGCTTTTCATTGCCGTAGACCTTGTCCGCCCGGGCCTTCTCCACGTTGAGCATTTTACCCCATAGGGGAAGAATCGCCTGAAATCTGGAGTCCCGTCCACCCTTGGCGGAGCCGCCGGCGGAATCGCCCTCCACAATATAGATTTCGGTCAGGGAAGGGTCACGCTCGTTGCAGTCGGAGAGCTTACCGGGCAGGGTAGAACTTTCCAGAGCATTTTTTCTCCTGGTGGCTTCTCTGGCCTTTCTGGCGGCCTCTCTGGCCCGGGAGGCCATCAAGGCCTTGTCTATAATGATTTTTCCTACTCCCGGGTTTTCCTCCAAAAAGGTAGAAAGCCCGTCCCGCACCACACTGTCCACCAGGGAGCGCATATCGGAGTTACCCAGCTTTGTCTTTGTCTGGCCCTCAAACTGGGCATCGGAGAGCTTTACGGAAATAATGGCGGTGATTCCCTCCCGGCTATCCTCACCGGAGATGGTTTCTTCCTCCTTCAGGAGCTTTTTGCTGTGTCCATAGCTGTTGAGCACGGAGGTCAACGCCGCCTTAAAGCCGGTTTCGTGCATACCGCCCTCTGTGGTATGAATGTCATTGGCAAAGGACAGGAGAATCTCGCTATAGCTGTCGTTATACTGTAGGGCGATTTCCGCCTGAGCGTCCTCCTTTTTCCCTGAAAGATAGATCACCTGGGGATGCAAAGGGGTTTTCGACTTGTTAATATGCTCCACAAAGGAGCGGATGCCCCCTTCGTAGCACATACTCTCCCGGCGGTTTTCCTCTCCCTCGGGCTTAATCCGCTCATCAGACAGTTCAATCCGCACCCCTGCGTTCAAAAACGCCTGCTCCCGCAGCCGCTTTTCCAGGGTTTCATAGCTGTATTCCAGAACCTCAAAGATTTCTCCGTCCGGCTTAAATACAATCTCGGAGCCGTGCTCCTGGGTGGTGCCGACCACAGTCATAGGCTGTGTCACATGGCCCCGGGCAAACTTCATTTCATAGATGCTGCCGTCCCGGTGAACCCGAACTTCCAGCCATTCCGACAGGGCGTTCACCACAGAGGCGCCCACACCGTGCAGGCCGCCGGAGACTTTATATCCCCCGCCGCCGAACTTGCCGCCGGCATGAAGCACCGTAAACACCACCTCCAGGGCGGGCTTTCCGGTCTGAGGCTGGATCCCTGTGGGAATGCCTCGGCCATTATCCCGGACGGAGATTATGTCTCCCTCCAAAATTCTTACCTGAATGTGATTACAGTAGCCCGCCAATGCCTCATCTATGGCGTTGTCTACAATCTCATAGACCAGATGATGCAGGCCCGCAGCAGACTGGGACCCGATATACATACCCGGGCGCTTTCGGACTGCCTCCAGTCCCTCCAGCACCTGAATTTGTTCGGCGCCGTATGTCTTGATCTCCTCTGACATACATTGACCTCCTTTTTATTGCGGCGTTATTTCCGCCGAAAATCATCGTATTACCACGGGGCTTTTTCCTGCTTTTCTGCCCGCCTTTCCAGGGTTGCGGCAGAGAGCTGTGTGAAAAAGACCCTTTCCATGCCGTATTCTTCTGTCACCAAAAAGGATTTTGGCACATTCTCCGTAACGGAGACTAAGCCGCCGTTTTCCTCCACAGACCTTAAATAGTCCATGGTTTTCTGGGAAAGGGAGGCTCCATCCAGGTCAAAAATCCCGATAATAGAGCGTTCCCGTACCGCCATGTCGCCGCCAATGGAAATATACATTGTTTTCTCCCATTATCCCGGGGTAAGGATTCCCTTTTTGACCGAGAATACCCGTCCCGCAGTTGTAACCTTTTCCGTCTCACAGCAGGTAATAAACACCTGCCCGGATTTCAGCTCATTTAGAATAAAATCCTGCCGGCCCTGATCCAGCTCCGAAAGTACATCGTCCAGCAGCAGCACCGGCTCCTCCCCGGTGTCCCTTCGGGCGATTTCCCGTTCACTGAGCTTTAGGGCAATGGCCGCCGTCCGGGTCTGCCCCTGGGAGCCGTAGCTTTTAAGGCTGTGTCCGTCCAAAAACACCTCAAAATCATCCTTATGGGGCCCGGTCAGACAGTGGCCGCTTTCCAACTCCGCCCGGTCATGCTGGGACTGGTGGGCCATAAGCTGCCCAAAGAGCACCTGCTGGGAGGCAAAGGGGTCAGTAATGGTGGAAACCGTCTGATATTGAAGCTGAAGCCGCTCATTTCCTCCGGAGCAAATTCCATGGTATTTCTCCGTCAGCTCTTTGAGCCTTTTACAATACTGAGCCCGATAGGAGATAATCACAGCCCCGGTCACGGCCATCTGCCAGTTAAAGTCCGGCAGGGTTTCCAGCAGACTGGGCTTTCCAAAGCGTTCCCGCAAAATTCTGCTTTTTCTTTCGTAGAGCCGCTGATACTCTGAAACCGCCCGCTTATAGCGGGGACGAAGCTGAGAAATGGCCTCATCCAGAAACTGCCGCCGAAGGGCCGGCCCGGCCCGCAGCAGCTGTAAATCCTCCGGGCAAAACAGAACCGTAGTCAGCACATTTTCCGCCTGAACGGCATTTTTTTGCTTGACCCCATTTAGGAGAATCTGCCGCCGCTTTTGCCCCCGAAACAGGGCATAGACCAAATTAACCTCCCGCTGGGCGGTTTGGATATTGGCCTCCAGCCGGGCAAAGTCCTGATTCCAGCGGATCAGCTCCTCCTCCCTTCGGGTTCGGTAGGAGCCCCCCTGGGACAGATACACCAGAGCCTCCAAAAGATTGGTTTTTCCCTGGGCGTTGTCCCCTACAATCAGATTTACCCCCGGGTCAAAGAAAGCATCCAAGGCCTCATAGCTTCGGAAACCCTGAAGCCGCAACCGGGTCACATTCATGAAGTGACCTTCCAGACGCTCCCGCCTAGGAAAACGGTCATCCCCGGGGTCAGCTTTTTGCCCCGCATGGTGCAGACCTCGCCGTCCACTAGAACCTCTCCGTTTTGAATGCGGTTTTTTGCCTCTCCCCCGGTTTCTACCGCCCCGGAGAACTTCAAAAACCCTTCCAGTTTAATAAACTCCGTGGAAATGGCAATCTCCCGTTCCACAGGAGCCGTTGTTTTTTTTACTCGCATAACAGCCTCTTTTATTCTGCCTTCAGTCGAACCGGCAGCACCATATAGGTGTATTGATTTCCCTCGCAGGGGGTAATCACCGCCGGAGAAAGATTGGTTTTCATCTCCAGGGAAATGTTTTCCGTGGGAACGGCCTTGAGGGCCTCCAGAAGATATTTGCAGTTAAAGCCGATTTCCAGATCCTCCCCGTTTCCGGCGGTGGGGCACTCGTCATAGGCGTTGCCGATGGAATTAGAGGTGCGCAAGGTGACAATATTTTCTCCGAATCTGCAGCGGACGGGGCTTTTCAACTTTTCGGAGACAATCAGGCTGACCCTCTCCAAAGAGTCTGTCAGGCTTTTTACATTCACTGCCAGCCGAATGGGATTGTCCGTGGGAACCACCCGCCGCCAATCCATAAACTCCCCCTCCAGTAGCCGGCAAACCAGGGTTGCGCTGCCGATTTGGAACATAATGTGCTTGGTGCCCAGGGTGAAGGAAACGCTCTCGTCCGTATCTCCGAGAATCTTTTCCACCTCCCGCAGGGCAGGGGCAGGGGCCACAAAGTTTAGAACCCGCTCCTCTGGGTTGTCGATTTTTTCCCGGCGCAGGGCCAGCCGATAGCCGTCCACCGCCACCACGGTAATGTTCTCGGCGGTGATTTCAAATTTACAGCCGGTTTGAATGGGCCGGGCCTGATTGTCGCTGACGGAAAAGATGGTGCCGGAAATCATGTCCTTCATTACGTTTTGGGGCACGGAGATGGCCTTGTCGTATTCCACGTCAGGCAGAGACGGATAATCCTCCGAGGAGGATGCCATAATAGAGAAGGTGCTGATGCCGCTGATGATTTTTACCTTATAGCCCTGGTCTACCTGGACAGTGACCTGGTCGTCCGGCAGCTTTCTGACGATTTCCCCAAAGAGCTTGGCAGGAAAAACGGCAGTCCCCTGCTCCTGAATCTCCGCCTCCAGGGAAACGGAGATTCCCGTCTCCAGGTTATAGCCAGTGAGCATCAGCAGGCTTCCGGCGGAAACCAAAATTCCCTCCAGGGCGGCAATGGTGCTTTTCTGAGAGACGGTTCTGGAGGTGATGGAAATGGCATTGAGCAGGCTGTCCTTATCACAGGTGAAATGGATCATAAAAGAAGCTCCTTTCCTTCGGACTCAGGCCGAAAGGTTTTCCACAGAATATAGGTAATCAAGTGAGAAGAAATGCAGGCTTTTGTGCTTTTTAGAAGATAAAATAAGTTTTTTTCTAGAAATAATAGTAGAGGCTGTGGAAACGGTGGAAAAGCAGAGATTGTATAGGAAAAAGCTGCATTTTTTATTCTTGGGCGTTTGTGGAAAAAATAAACGGTTTTCCACGGGAAATTTTCCTTTTTGGGAAAGAAGTGAGTTTTCACATTTTTTGCACAGGAGTTTCCCGGTGGAAAAGTGGAAAAAGGATAAACCGAAAAAAGAACCCGAACAGGGCCTATAGCTTTCCGTTGACGTTGGCGGTGACTTCCTTCACCACTGTTTGCAGGTGTGCATTGCCGGGAAGGTTGGTTTCCACCTTGTCCACGGAATGCATCACCGTGGTGTGATCCTTTCCAAACTCCGCAGCAATGTCCTCCAGGCTCAAGGGAGTCAGTTTTCGAATCAGGTACATGGAAACCTGACGGGCCTCGGCGGTGGTTTTGTCCCGGGCAGTTCCCCGAATCACCGATTCGGAGATATTGTAATAGGAGCTGATCTCGGAAATAATCAGCTGAGGGGTAGGCAGTACCTTATCCTTGCCCCGGAACATATCCTTAATGGCCCGGGAGACATTGGTCAGGTTAATTTCCAGGCCGGTAATATCCCGGTAGGCCTTGATTTTATTGACGGTACCCTCCAGCTGCCGAACATTGGATGTGATGTTTTCTGCCACATAGGTCACCACGTCAGAGGGAAGCTGCAGCCCGATGGTGGCTGCCTTATTTTCAATAATGGCCACCCGGGTTTCATAGTCCGGGGGCTGAATGTCCGCCAGAAGGCCCCACTGGAATCGGGTCTTTAGCCGGTCCTCCAGCTTGCTCATCACATCCGGGGGCCGGTCGGAGGTCAGGACAATCTGCTTTTTCTGCTCATAGAGGGTGTTAAAGGTATGGAAAAACTCCTCCTGAGTGCTTTCCTTCCCGGCGATAAATTGAATATCGTCCATAAGAAACAAATCGGCGGTTCGGTACTTGCTGCGAAATTCCACGTTTTTGCCTTCGGCAATGGCGGCAATCAATTCATTGGTAAACTGGTCGCCCTTGACGTAGACAATGTGGTAGTCAGGGTTATTGTCCTTTATCACGTTGGCAATGGCGTAGAGCAGGTGGGTCTTACCCAGTCCGCTTTCTCCATAGATGAGAAGGGGATTATAGGACTCCGCCGGCATATTGGCCACAGCCTTGGCGGCGGCGTGGGCAAACCGATTGGAGGAGCCTACCACGAAATTTTCAAAGGTAAATTCCCGCTTGATGGCATCCAGATCCTCGGTTTTACTGCTTTTTTTCTGGTATTCCCGAAGGCCGTCCTCATCGAGAATTTCAACGGAAACCTGCTGCTGACCCACCGCCAGCATGGCCTCTGTAATATAGGGAATGCACTGGGTTTCTAAAATGGGCTTCCGAAAAGGGTTTGGCGTAAAGAGCACCAGGGTATCGTCACGGAGCTCTACCACGTCCACATCGTCAAACCAGGTATTGACCAAGGCTTCGGTATGATGCTGCTCTATGTAGGACAAAATCTTTGCCCACAGATAGGTGGCAGATGCCATAAGCGTTCTCCTTTCCAATTATTAAGATAAAGCGTATACCGCATGAATTTCCACGCTCTATTATATCAGAAAATCTGTGTAAAAGCAACAGATACCTTATTATATTATAATCCTTTCAGAAAAGGAAAAAGGAAGAAGTGTGATTTCATGCTTGACAATTCCCTGATACAGGGTATGATATACCTGAAAATAAAAAAGTAAAGGAAATAAGACTATGCTGGAATTAAAAAATATCAGCTTTTCCGCCAAAACAGACCGGGGAGACGCTGAAATTCTAAAAAATATCAGTTTGTCAATTCCAGAGGGAAGGTTTTTGGTGATTACCGGGCCAAACGGCGGAGGAAAATCCACCCTGGCCAAGGTGATTATGGGAATTGAGCAGCCCACAGAAGGAAAAATTTTTCTGGATGGAGAGAACATTACCGGGCTTTCCGTGACCCAGCGGGCCAAGCGGGGCATCAGCTATGGATTCCAGCAGCCGCCCCGGTTTAAGGGCATGAAGGTCAGTGATCTTTTGTCCTGCGCAGCGGGAAAGCAACTGAGCAAGGCCGACGGATGTCAGTACCTGACCCAGGTGGGGCTGTGCAGCCGGGAATATATTGACCGGGACGTGGATGCCTCCTTGTCCGGCGGCGAGCTAAAGCGCATTGAAATTGCAACAATTTTGGCGAAAAAGGGCAAGGTCATGATTTTTGACGAGCCGGAGGCGGGCATTGACCTTTGGAGCTTTAGCCGCCTTACGGGAACCTTCGAGTCCATTCATCGGGGCAGCAACGCCGCCATGGTGATTATCTCTCATCAGGAGCGGATCATCCGGCTGGCGGACGAAATTGTGATGATTTCCGGAGGACAGATCAAGGAGCAGGGGCCGGTAGAGGAGATTTTCCCGAAAATTCTGGCCAATACCACCGGCACCTGTAGCTATTTGGAGGAAAACTGACATGAAGGAGCTTACGGATATTCAGAGGATGATGCTGGAAAAGGTGGCCAATATGAATAAGATGCCCACGGAGGGCGCTTATAATCTGCGGCTCAACGGCAAGGGCTTTGTCCGTCATTCCTCCCAGCATATAGAGATTGTGCCGAAAAGCGACAAGCCGGGAATCGACATTTATATTAAGGAAGGGACAAAGGGAGAAACAGTGGCCATTCCCGTGGTCATTTCCGAAAGCGGCATGGAGGATCTGGTCTATAACGACTTTCATATTGCGGACGGGGTGGACGTGACCATTATTGCAGGCTGCGGCATTCACAACTGCGGCTGCGAGGACTCCCGGCACAACGGAATCCATACCTTCTATGTGGGAAAAAACTGTCAGGTGCGCTATGAAGAAAAACACTATGGAGCCGGAGACGGCACAGGAGGCCGTATTCTGAATCCACAGACCATTTTGCACATCGGAGAAGGCTCCCATGTGTTTTTGGAGATGAGCCAGATCGGCGGTGTGGACAGCACCAAGCGCTATACCAAGTGTGAGGTGGGAGACGGGGCGGAGCTTCAAATCCAGGAAAAGCTCCTGACCCATGGACAGCAGGTAGCGGATTCCGAGGTGGACGTATTTCTCAATGGGGTGGACTCCCGGTGCCAGGTAACGTCCAGGTCTGTGGCCAAGGATGCCTCCTCCCAGGTGTTTTATCCCAGGGTACAGGGCAACAACCAGTGCTTTGGCCATGTCCAGTGTGATGCCATTATTATGGGAAGGGCGAAGGTTCGGTCTATCCCGGAGATCAGCGCAAATCATGTGGATGCCAGCCTGATTCATGAGGCGGCCATTGGAAAAATCGCCGGAGAACAGATATTAAAGCTCATGACCCTTGGCCTGGATGCCGAGGAGGCGGAGCAGAGGATTCTTGAAGGATTTCTCAGGTAAGGAAAAGCACGCAGCCAGGCTGCGTGCTTTTTGACTATTTCTTTGCCAATAGGAAGATGGTGGAGAGAATGCAGACAAAGCCCACAAAATCCATGGGCATAAAGCTGCTGCCGAGCCAGAAAACCGCAAACAGGGTGGCCGAAACCGGCTCCACACTGGAAATCAGACTTCCCTTTACCGGGCCAATGATGCTGACCCCATAAATAAACACCACATAGGCCAGAATGGTCCCCACCAGAATAATGCCTGCCATGGCCAGAAGGCCGTCCAGGCCAAAGGAGACAGGGTGAGAGAAGGTTCCCGGCAGGAGAGCCATGAGAATGCCGCCCAGGGTCAGGCCGTAGGCCATAATGGTGTCACTTCCGTAGCGATTGGAAATGCCGCAGGACAAGGTGGTGTACAGGCACATGGACACGGCACTGAGGAGGCCCCAAATCAGGGCCTGCCTGGAAAGCACCAGGGTGCCGGGATTTCCGTGGGTGGCCAGCAGGAAGGTTCCCACCAGGGCCAGAGCCATGGCAATCAGCTCCCAGAGGGTGGGCCTCCGCCGGTGAACCAGACAGTCCGCCCCCAGAATCATCACCGGCCCAATATATTGAACCACCGTGGCGGTTCCGGCGTTGGAGTAGGAAATGGCGGTAAGATAGGTGTACTGGCAGAACAGCAGACCAAAAATTCCAAAGGCCAGAAGATGGAGAAAATCCTTTTTGTTTTTCCAAAGGGCTCCCATGGCCTGGGGCTTCCGAAGCAGACAGTAGATTATCAAAAGGGGGCCTGCAATCAGCATTCTCAGGCAGGTCAAAAGCTCGGAGGAGATGCCATAGTGGGAGAACAGATACTGCCCGCAGGCTCCGGAAAAGCCCCAGCAGACTCCGCCGAGAAAGGTACATAAAACGCCCTTGTGTATGGGAGAGCTCTTTTTTTTCAAGGCTGCGTCCATGGGTTAAACCTCTGCACTGAGGGTTTCGCTCAGCTCCAGCCCCGGGTTTTTCTTCAAATTAAAGTCAATGGACCAGTAGCTGGAGAAAACCAGCAGATTGTGGCCCTTATAGTCCTCCAAAAGCTCTGCGTCAGAGGAAAGGAGAAGTTCCTTGGGGTCACAGGGGCATTTGGTGATAAACCGCAGATATTCATAGGGAAGGCTGTACATCCGCAGCTCCACGCCATATTCGCTTTTCATGCGGTACTGGAACACGTCAAATTGCAGGGTGCCTACCACGCCCACAATGACCTCCTCCATGCCGGTATTGGGTACCTTAAAAATCTGAATGGCACCCTCCTGGGCAATCTGCTCTGTGCCCTTAATAAACTGCTTGCGCTTCATGGTGTCCTTGGGGCTGACCCGGGTGAAATGCTCCGGGGCAAAGGTGGGAATGCCCTCAAACATAAACTTTTTTCCGGGAGTACACAGGGTGTCGCCGATGGAGTAGATGCCCGGGTCAAATACCCCGATAATGTCTCCGGCATAGGCCTCATCAATGATTTCCCGATCCTGGGCCATTAGCTGCTGGGGCTGAGAGAGCCGCTGCTTTTTGCCCCCCTGTACATGGTAAACCTCCATGTCCCGGGTGAATTTGCCGGAGGTAATGCGCATAAAGGCAATGCGATCCCGATGGGCCTTGTTCATATTGGCCTGAATCTTGAAAATAAAGGCGGAAAAATCCGGGGAGAAGGGGTCAATGATCTGATCTCCTGCCTTTCTGGAAAGGGGCGGGGTGGTCATGGTGAGAAACTCATTGAGGAAGGGCTCTACTCCAAAGGTGGTCAGAGCGGAGCCAAAGAAAACGGGGCTTTGCTGTCCGGCACGCACCCGCTCCAGGGCAAACTCAGCCCCTGCACCCAGAAGCTCTACCTCCTCCTGGAGCTGATGCCATTTGTTCTCCCCAATCAACTGCCCAACGTGGGGGTCGTCCAAATCCACCTGCTCTGCGCCGCTTTTCGACTTAAAGGAGGTGTCGGAGAAAAAGAGAATCTGATTGTTTGGCCGGTCAAATACCCCCTGAAACTCCTTGCCGGAGCCAATGGGCCAGTTGATGGGACAGGTTTCAATGCCCAGCTCCTGCTCAATCTGCTCGCACAGTTCAAAGGGATCCCTGGCATCCCGGTCCATTTTATTGATAAAGGTAAAAATGGGAATGTGCCGCAGAGTGCAGACCTTAAACAGCTTTCGGGTCTGAGGCTCCACGCCCTTTGCCCCGTCAATGACCATCACAGCGGAGTCTGCGGCCATCAGGGTGCGATAGGTGTCCTCGGAAAAGTCCTGGTGGCCCGGTGTGTCCAGAATATTGATGCAGTAGCCGTTGTAGCTGAACTGGAGCACGGAGGAGGTCACAGAAATGCCCCTTTGCTTTTCAATCTCCATCCAGTCGGAGACGGCGGCCCGGCTGTTCTTTTTTCCCTTGACCACGCCGGCCTGGGCAATGGCACCCCCGTAGAGCAGAAACTTTTCTGTCAGGGTGGTTTTACCGGCGTCAGGATGGGAGATAATGGCAAAGGTTCTGCGCCGCTGGATTTCTTCTTGTAATGTCATGGAAAAACCTCCGTTGTAGAAATATACCAAAGCCTGCTCTTACCTATATAGGAATACCCGGAGAAAGAAAGCAGTCAAGGAAAAAAGCACGCCGAAGCGTGCTTTTTTCATGGTGACCCGGACGAGAATCGAACTCGTGTTACAGCCGTGAAAGGGCCGTGTCTTAACCTCTTGACCACCGGGCCAGCACTGATGCAAAAAGCATCAGAAAAGAAAAAGGCGGAAAAAATCCGCCTTCCGTTGGTAGCGGCAACTGGACTCGAACCAGTGACACTCCGGGTATGAACCGAATGCTCTACCAACTGAGCTATGCCGCCAAA
Source organism: Bacteroidaceae bacterium (assembly GCA_963649625.1). GTDB lineage: Bacteria > Bacillota > Clostridia > Oscillospirales > Oscillospiraceae > HGM13006. The sequence goes on along the minus strand of CAVJIP010000187.1, from coordinate 497 downwards.
TTATCCCCCAAAAGGGCAAGACCCATTATAAGGCCAAATGCTTCATTTGTCAATAACTGATTTTCATTTCTCCCGGCAAAATTTTTGTTTTTCCGGCTTCATATTTTTCAAGGCTTCTGCCCATAATAAAGAAGGTGATGGAAATGCGAGTATGGAAAAATTTAGTACTTTTCTACTTAGGCGGGATGCTCTATATGGCCCTGGAGCTTCTTTGGCGGGGCTGGAGCCACGGGAGTATGTTTGTGGTGGGAGGGCTTTGCTTTTTGCTGATCGGCGGTATAGACACAGTATTCCCGGATATGCCCCTTCTTATCCAGTCGGTGCTGGGGGCCTGTCTTGTGACCGCCATGGAGCTGATTTCGGGACTGATTCTCAACCTATGGCTGGGCTTGGGGGTTTGGGACTACAGCTATCTGCCTCTGAACCTGATGGGCCAGGTGTGTATGGCGTATTTTTTTCTTTGGATTCTGGCTTCTCTCCTGGGGATTTTTCTGGAG
>CAVJIP010000186.1:0-2671 GCA_963649625.1 Bacteroidaceae bacterium | reverse complement strand
GATTTGAACTGGGGAATCGAGGTTTTGCAGACCTCTGCCTTACCACTTGGCTATGGTACCATATACAGAAAGGAGTACGCTGCAGTACTCCTTTCGATTTGGAGCGGGTGACGAGGCTCGAACTCGCTACCTCCACCTTGGCAAGGTGGCGCTCTACCAGATGAGCTACACCCGCATCTCACGGGTGTTATTATACACCATATTTCCCTCTTGTCAAGATTTATTTTTAGAATCCACGTTTTTTCTGTTTTCCTTCAAAACAGAATCTCCGCCGGTGAAACTCTGTCCGCCTCTGTGATGGGCCGAAGCACCCGACAGGGCACGCCTGCGGCAATGACCCCCGCCGGAATGTCATGGAGCACCACACTTCCGGCCCCAATCACCGAACCGGCCCCGATGGTCACGCCGCCGCAAACCGTGGCGTTTGCGCCGATCCAGACGTTTTCCTCCAGGGTGATGGGTGCGGAGGTTCCAATGCCCCGGTTGCGCTGCTCCGGGGCAATGGCGTGGCCGGAGCAGGCCAGACATACGCCGGGAGCAATAAAGGCCCCGGCACCGATGTGCACCGGAGAAGTGTCCAAAATCACACAGTTATAGTTGATCACGGCCAGGCCGTGGGTATGAATGTTGAAGCCGTAATCGCAGTGAAAATCCGGCTCAATGCCGGTCATGGAGGAACAGGTTCCAAAGAGCTCCTGTAAAATAGCCCTACGCTTTTCCTGCTCCTCCGGGGCGGTGTGGTTATACTCCCAGCAGAGCCTTTTTGCATGCCGCTGCGCCTCTGCCGGGGTGTTTTCATATCCGCTGATATAAGGGGCGGAGCGTTTCATGATTTCAAGCGGGGTCATGGCTGTGTCTCCTTTCGTGAAAGGCGGGGAAAATCGCCCCGGCCAGGGCCGGGGCGATAGTGCCCGTTTCTATTTTGCTGGGAATCAGGCAATACGGCAGGCGCCGTAGTAGCGGCTGGAGTAATAGCTCTCGCTCAGGGAGGAGATCTTTACACATCCGCTGCCGGCATGGACAAAGTCGCCGCCGCCGATGTAGATGCCCACATGGGTGATGCCGGTATCGTTATAGGTACGCTCGAAGAACACCAAGTCACCGGGCTGCAGGTCGGAGTAGGACACTGCGTAGCCGTCATCGTACTGGGGTGTTGCGGTACGGGAGATGGAATAGCCACACTGACGGAACACATACTGCACATAGCCGGAGCAGTCAAAGCCGGAGGGGGTCGTGCCGCCCCAGACATAGGGCACACCCAGATAGGACAGGGCCACGTCTACAATGCTGGAGGAGGAGGACTCGTCATAATCCGGCTCTTCATAGGAGGTATCGTCCTCCTGGGTATCGTCGCTGGAATCATCGTAGGAATCATCGCCCTCATAGGAATCATAGCTGTCATCCTCATAGGAGTCGTAGCTGTCGTCCTCATAGGAATCATAGCTGTCCTGGGCGGGAGCCTGAGCGGCTGCCTCCTGAGCGGCCTGCTCCGCCGCTGCTGCGGCCTCGGCCTCCTCACGATTGAGCACCTGGGTCAGCGTCTCCACATCGGTGGAGCCGTCCTCGGCACTGTTGGTAGTGCTCACCAGAGAGGCCAGCACATAGCCGGTGGTGTCGCCGTACTGCACCTGGTACCAATCGCCCACCTGCTGCACCAGAGTGCAGAGGCTGCCGTTATACAACACATCGGTCTTAGTGGAGGCGGAATCCGGCTCGCTTCTCAGATTGGCCGCCGGGCACTCTATCACCGCATAGTCGTAAATCTTCTCGGCGGGAATCTGGGCGGTGGGGTCAACCAGGTCGCTGCGGACATAGCCGGTGCTGCCGTCAGACAGGGCCACCTGATACCAGCCGTCGGTGATGCCGGTAATGGTCACTACGTCCTCCTCCGCCACGCACTCCACAGGGTCGCTGTCTGTGCTGGCGGCGGCGCGAACATTGGCGGCGGAGCACTTCACCAGGCCGTAGCCCAGATCGGCAGTCCCCTGGGTCGCCACGTTCATGTAGTCCTTGGAAACAAAGCCCACTACACCGTCACAGCTCACCCGGTACCAGTCGCCCTCCTGGGAGAGTACCAGCACCTGCTGGCCCTGGCCTACCAGGCCCACCACGTTGGCCTCCTCATCGGGATTTTCCCGAATGTTGACACCCAGCACGTCTACCGAGCCAATGCCCATGGCAGTGCCAGTGACAAGGCTGCTGACGACCACAGGCGCATCCTTCTCGTTGACGCTGGCAGTCTCCGCTGCCATTGTCCCGGGAGCCAATGCGACTGTGGCTGCCAGCACAAAGCTCAGCAGTCGTGCGGGTCTGAAAAGTTTGACATTCATGGTATGTAACCTCCGTTCGTTACTCTGCGGACCAAAAGATTATCACTTAGAAAGGGCCCGTTCCAGCCAGACACTTCCCACATCCAGCGCCGAGTAAAGTCCATCCTTCTCGGAGCGTTTGGTCACGCGATCTCGGGATCTTACGTTAGGGTCTGTCAGCTGAAGCTGAACGGACACCTTGGACGCCACATCCTCATTGCCGACCTTCTTCGTCTCGAGGATCTGCATCATCACAATGTAGGGGTCTGCCATAGACCCGTAGTAGATGATGTTGTCCTTTCGCATCAGGGGACGGCCCTTATACAAGAGTGTTTTCTTGGATTCTGTAGCCATATTGCTTC
>CAVJIP010000185.1:0-4521 GCA_963649625.1 Bacteroidaceae bacterium | reverse complement strand
GTCCTTGAGCAGGTCGTAGACGATTTTGATCATGCCCTCCACGGTCATGGTCTCTTTCGTCACCACCAGCCGGCAGTCGGGATAGGCGGTGGCCAGCTCCGTCTGGAAGGCGGGGCCCTTCATGGTGTTGCCGGGGTGCCCCTCCCGGATGCCCTGCTTCTCATACACATCCAGAATGGCAGGGAGCAGGGGGTCGTCCTGGCGGAGGATCAGCGCATGGTCAAAGTTCTGAAGCACCTCCCAGGCTGTTTTCTGAATTTCGTTGCAGGGGAACACCATGTTTACCCCTTCGTTGATTGGGCCCTCTACCTCCAGGGTGAGCAGGCCGGTGTGGCCATGGAGGTACTGGGCCTCCCCGTAAAAGCCGTAAAAACGGTGTGCATACTGCAGATCAATTTTGGCAATACTTCTCATGGTGATGCTCCTTTATCATAGTATTTACGGGATAAAGCACCCGTATGGGCATTTTGTTCTTTCCGGTCAGGCCTTCCACAGGCCGTGGAGGTTGCAGTAGGCGTACACCGCCTCGGCCTCATCCCCCTGGCAGAGGGCAAAGCAGACCTCCGGCTTCTCCCCGGGGCGGAGCTCCTTGCGCTGATTGCCCCCCTTGGTTTGCAGGGAGACCCACTGGATATAGTGCTCCGGCGCCATGGGATGCTCCGCCGAGCCCACCTTCACCCGGACAAGATTCCCCTCCACCTCATACACGGGGACGTGCTTTTCCGGAGAGGCATCCACGGTGCCGGGGATGATCCGGGTCATCTCCTCCCCACAGCAGATCACGGGCACGCCGCTGTCCCTGACCTTGGCGATGATGTTGCCGCAATGGGAACATTGATAGAATTTCTGTTCCATAAGATATGCTCCTTCCTGTTTCTCTCAGTAATTTTCTGCGTGAAGCTCAAAGTAGCTCTGGGGATGGTCGCAGGTGGGGCAGACCTCGGGGGCCTTCATGCCTACCACAATATGCCCGCAGTTCCGGCACTCCCATACCTTCACCTGGCTTCTGGCAAAGACCTCCGCCGTTTTTACATTCCGCAGCAGGGCCCGGTACCGCTCCTCGTGATGCTTTTCCACGGCAGCCACCAGCCGGAACCGCTCCGCCAGCTCCGGAAAGCCCTCCTCCTGGGCCGTTTTGGCAAAGCCGTCATACATATCCGTCCACTCATAGTTTTCCCCTTCTGCGGCGGCCAGCAGGTTTTCGGCGGTGTCTCCGATGCCGCAAAGTTCCTTAAACCAGAGCTCTGCGTGCTCCTTTTCGTTGTCTGCGGTTTTCTGAAAAATGGCCGCGATCTGCTCAAAGCCCTCCTTCTTGGCCTTGGAGGCAAAGTAGGTATATTTGTTCCGGGCCTGGGATTCCCCGGAAAAGGCCTCCCACAGATTCTTCTCGGTCTGGGTACCGGCATACTTGTTGGTGTTGTTCATGGCGCTTCGTTCCTTTCTTTATGACAGTAAGGGACAGGCCTGTTATTAGGACAAGTTCCCAATAAGATTATAGGGGGAAAGGCCACCTCTTGTCAATACTTATTAGGAAAAAATCCTGATAATTTTATATTTCACGGGAAAACCCCTTGACAGGGGGAACTGTATCTGGTATAGTAACAGTAGGAACTGTATCTGCTAAGATAACAGTTTCCAAGGAGGAACACCATTGGACGGATCCTTTAATCTGGCCCTCCACGCACTGGTCTGCCTGAGCCATGGGGGACATCCCCTGAGCAGTGAGGCCCTGGCCAGGAACATCTGCACCAATCCCGCCCGGGTCCGCCGGGTCATGGCAGGGCTGAAAAAGGCGGGGCTGGTGGAGACCCGGGAGGGCCAGGACGGGGGCTATCGCCTGTGCGCCGACCCGAAAGAGCTTACCCTCCGGCAGGTGGCCCAGGCGGTGGAGGCCCACTTTGTGGACTGCGCCTGGCGCAGCGGAGACATTGACCGGGACTGCGTCATCTGCTCCGGCATGGCCGGGGTCATGGACGGGCTGTACCGGCAGCTGAACGAAACCTGCGCCGCCTGTCTGGAGCACATCACCCTTTTGGACGTGGAACAACAGCTTTTTACCAAGGAATAGGAGGAAACTATGCTTACCATTACAACCCACAGCTTTGAAACCCAGGTTTTGCAGGCGGACAAGCCTGTGCTGGTGGATTTCTGGGCCCAGTGGTGCCCCTACTGCCGCCGCATCGGCCCGGCCTTTGACCAGGTGGGGCAGGAGTACGCCGACCGGCTCATTGCCGGAAAGATCAACTATGATGAGGAGCCTGAGCTGATAGAGCGCTTCGCCGTAAAATCCATTCCCACCCTGATGCTGTTCAGGGACGGTCAGGTCCTGGGCTCGGTGACGGCCCCCGGCTCCAAGGGGGAGATCGAGGCCTTTATTGCAAAAACCCTTGGCCGGTAAGGAGAAGAAGATGGAGAAGGTCTATGATATGCTTGTGGTCGGGGGCGGCCCCGCCGGATACACCGCCGCCCTGTACGCCGCCCGGAGCGGGCTGTCCACTCTGGTGCTGGAAAAGCTTTCCGCCGGGGGCCAGATGGCCTTGACCGAGCGAATCGACAACTATCCCGGCCTGGGGGAGGGGGTAGACGGCTTCACCCTGGGGGAGAGAATGCAGGAAGCGGCAGAGCGCTTCGGTGCGGTCACGGAGCTGGCGGAGGTCTATGAGGCCCGTTTGTCCGAAAAAATCAAAAGGCTGGAAACCAGTGAGGGCCGGTTCTCCGGGCGTACCGTGGTCATCGCCACCGGCGCATCCCCCCGCCCTCTGGGCCTTCCCGGGGAGACTTCCGGCAAGGGGGTTCACTACTGCGCTGCCTGTGACGGTGCCTTTTACCGGGGGAAAACCGTGGCGGTGGTGGGGGGCGGCAATTCCGCTGCGGCAGACGCTCTGACCCTGTCCCGTATTGCCAAAAAGGTTTATCTGATCCACCGCCGGGACAGCCTCCGGGCCACCAAGGTCTATCATGCGCCCCTGATGGCGGCCCCCAATGTGGAGTTCTGCTGGAACAGCACCGTCTCCGCCCTGCTCCGGGAAGATTTCCTGACCGGCCTTCGCCTCAGGAATGTGGAGACAGGGGAGGAGCGTGACCTTCCCTGTGAGGGGGTATTTATCAGCGTGGGCCGTGTCCCGGCTGCCGGGCCCTTCCGGCAGGAGCTGGAGCTGGACAAATCCGGCTATATCCTTGCCGATGAATCCACCCGCACCGGTCTCCCCGGGGTGTTTGCCGCCGGAGATGTGCGCACCAAGGCCCTGCGCCAGGTGGTCACTGCCGTGGCCGATGGGGCCGTGGCCGTCCACTATGCGGAGGAATATCTGGCGGAGAATCCATAAAGCGCCCCTGGAGGCTTCGGAGGAAAGGAGGCTTCCGAAATGTACGACGCCTATTTTGTGACCGGGGCCACCGGCTTTCTGGGCCGGGCCCTGGTGGAGGAGCTGGTGGGCCGCAGGGCCCGGGTGTATGCCCTGGTGCTCCCTGAGGACCCCTATCAGGAATTGCTCCCCCAAGAAGTCCACATTGTCAAGGGAGACGTGTGCAGTCAAAGGGATCTGGCGGAGTTTTTGGCAAATGCCCACGGCCCCAGCTGCGTGCTCCACTGCGCAGGGATCGTCTCCATTGCCTCCCGGCCCGGCCCAAAGCTCTATCAGGTCAATGTGGGCGGCACCTGGTGCCTGCTCCGGCAGTGCAGGCAGAGCCATGTGGACAGACTGGTCTATGTCAGCTCCGTCCACGCCATCCCGGAGCAGCCCAAGGGCAGGGTCATGACGGAGGACTGTGTAATTTCCCCGGGACTTGTGGAGGGGGATTACGCCAAAAGCAAGGCCCTTGCCACGGAATTGGTTTTCGCCGGGGCGGAGCGGGGGCTTCCTGCCAGTGTGGTCTTTCCCTCCGGCATCATCGGCCCGGGGGACGTCCAGGGGGGCAGCTTTACCTCCATGGTCAGGGCCTATCTGGCCGGAAAACTGCCCTTTGCCGTCCGGGGCGGCTATGACTTTGTGGATGTGCGGGACGTGGCCCAGGGGATTCTGGCCTGCGCCGAAAGGGGAGAGGTCGGCAAGGGCTACATACTCTCCGGCCACTATGTGACCATCGGAGGGCTGCTCCGGCTGGTGGGAAAGGCGGCAAAGCGGCGGTATCGCCCCATCTGCCTGCCCCTGTGGCTGGCCAGGCTGGTGGCCCCCCACTATGAGCGGCGGAGCCTCCGGGAGAAAAAGCCCCTGTTTTTCACCCCCTATTCCGTTGCCGTCCTTTCCGCCAACGGCCGCTTCCGCCACGCCGCCGCAGCGGAATGCTTTGCCTACCGGCCTCGCCCCCTGGAGGAGACCCTGGGGGACATCACCGCCTGGCTGACCCGGCAGGGGCAGAGCACCTAAAGGGGCCGGATAGGAAAAGCCTTTCATGGAACGGATACTTTTCCCCTTCTGAGGGCCGCGACTGCCCGGGGCAAGAGGGAAACGAAAAAATTTTCAATTTCTGTATGTGCTAAAATGATGTGAACCAAATAAAAGATGAGAAGTCAGCCTCGAT
>CAVJIP010000184.1:0-12817 GCA_963649625.1 Bacteroidaceae bacterium | reverse complement strand
ACTCAAACCGGTGTCTGGAATGCAATGGATATATTGATGAAGATGCATTGTATTGCGTTGATTGTATCAAAAATGCAGTAAGTAAAACAAAGCCGGAAACGCATACCTGTGGGGAATGCAGCAAGGAGGGAACATATACCATAACCGGAATTACCGGTCAAACGGAATACTATTGCTACACCCATTACAAAGAATTACTGGAGTTGTATAAATCCTTATTTGACAGTGATTGAGGAAAACCACGAAAAATTTATAAAGGACGGTGCAACTAGCACAAGAAAAACCTCGGAATGAACAGGGTTGAAGCGATCAATATTTTACAAGTATGTCGCAGAATAAAGCAGAAGCTGGCTCAGGATTTGCATTTTGAGCCAGCTCCTGCTTTTTTATTGTGCGTATATAGGATTCGATACGTTTCGTCAGAATGAAACGCCGCCAGAGGGGAACACTCTTAGTGGAATTTCTGGGAGGTTTGAATATGCTTGGGAAGGTTGAAATCTGCGGCGTAAACACGTCAAAGCTGAAGGTACTCAACAACGAGGAAATGACCCGGCTGATGGCCCGGGCCAAAAAGGGAGATCAGGCGGCCCGGAACGCCCTGGTGGAGGGAAACCTCCGGCTGGTGCTCAGCGTGATCCAGCGTTTTTCCAGCAGCGGGGAGAATCCGGACGACCTGTTTCAGGTGGGCTGCATCGGCCTGCTCAAGGCAGTGCAGAACTTTGACCCCTCGCTGGGTGTTCGGTTTTCCACCTACGGCGTACCCATGATCTCCGGGGAGATTCGACGGTTTCTCCGGGACAGCAGCCCCATTCGGGTCAGCCGGGGCCTAAGGGATACGGCCTATCGGGTGCTGCAAGTCCGGGAGACCATGCGAAAGGAACGCCAGAAAGAGCCCACCATGGAGGAGATCGCCCGGGCCCTGGAGCTGCCCCTGGAGGAGGTCAACTACGCCATGGATGCCATTGCCTCCCCGGTGAGCCTCCACGACCCCATTTACTCCGACGGTGGCGACCCTCTCACGGTGATGGATCAGGTGCGGGACACCAAAAACACCGATGAAACCTGGATTGAGCATATTGCCCTCCGGGAGGCCATAAAAAAGCTGGGGGAACGGGAAAAGCGGATTCTGGCCCTTCGCTTTTACGATGGGCGCACCCAGATGGAGGTGGCCGGCGAGGTGGGCATCAGTCAGGCCCAGGTCTCCCGGCTGGAAAAAAACGCCATTTCTCAAATTCGGAAGGCCATTGCGGTACAATAATAGAAGCCTGCTCCCATGCATACACTGCACCAAGGGGGCGGGATTGCTATGATGGTTCGTTTGTCCGAGCTGCGGTGCCGGGAGGTCATTAACATCTGTGACGGCTGCCGCATTGGCTTTGTCAGTGACGTGGAGCTGGACTGCACCGGGGGAAACGTGGTGGCCCTGGTCATACCGGGACGGCTGAAATGCTTCGGGCTTTTTGGCCGGGAGGATGACTATGTGCTGCCCTGGAGCTGTATCCGGCGGATGGGGAATGACATTATTCTGGTGGAGGCCCAGCTGGAGCGGGTCCGTGTTCCCTGCCGGAAAAAGCGGTTTTGGCAGTAAGGTAAAGTGGCACCGAGCGGTATGCTCCGTGCCACTTGGCCTATTCCGTCACCAAAAAGCCGTAAACGGCCTCCCCACGGTATTGTCCGTCCCACTGGGCGGAGACTGCATAGACATAATTTCCATCCAGCAGCGTCAATTGATTTTCCTCATCCAGGGCCACCGGCGTACCCTGGTCCTCCGGGTCGTCCTGCCGGTAGGCCATGACGGAAATGCTCTGAGGCAGGGCGGAGAAGCCCAGCTTCACCACTGTCTCTCCCTGCCGATGGATTACTGCATCCTCCTGGAAGGCCCACTCCTGGGGCTTTTGTCCGTCCTTTCGGTCATTGGATGCGCCGCCGCTCAGGTCCCCCTGGCTGTCCTCCTGGCCATAGGCCCAGCTTCCATGGCGGCATTCCACCAGCTGGGTGATTTCCCCCAGGTCGTTCCGGTACTGAAGGGACAGCTCCGGCACCTCCGTCACCGGCTCCGGCTCCCACCACCTGGCTCCGCCGTCTATGGAGGGAATCTGATCCTCCGGGGGAACCGATGGGTCGGCGGTATCGCTGAGGGCCGTGACCGTCAGGGCGCTGATCTGTCCGGGATAGCTTTCCATGACCATTCCCGGCCAGGAAACACGGATGGGACAGCCCCGGGTCAGCTCCTCCAGGGTGATTTTTTCCCCTTCTGCGTTATATATTTCCGCATCCGCTACATGGACAACATAGTAGTTCTCCCCCAGCCGGGCCTTCCCCTCCTCGGTGCTGCAGGCCGCCATAATAGAGCCCTCTCCCAGGTTCAGGTAGTAGAGCATATCCACCGTGGCCATGCTTTCCGCCGTAGAGCTTTCCACCGTGCCGGAGGTTGCCGTCTCCCTCTCCGCCACGCCGGTATGACAGCCGGTCAGGCATAGAATCAGAGCCGCCGCCAGCAGAATCCTTCGTTTCATCAAATCGCCTCCTCGATGGGTTAGACGCAAAAAGAAGCGAAAAGTTCCAAATTTATTGTATCCCGTTCTGGAGCTTACAGGCGGTCAGGGTGTTCTCCAGGAGCATAACCCGGGTCATGGGCCCTACGCCACCGGGAACCGGGGTAATGGCACTGGCCTTTTCCCCTACGGCGGCATAGTCCACATCGCCGCAGAGCCTGCCCTGGTCGTTGCGGTTCATGGCCACATCAACGACCACAGCCCCCTCCTTTACCATGTCCGCCGTAACAAAGCCGGTTTTCCCCACGGCGGAGATCAAAATATCTGCCTGGAGGGTCTGGGCCTTCAAATCCCTTGTGCCGGAATGACAGATGGTCACGGTTCCGTTTTTCTGGAGCAGCAGCAGTGCCATAGGCTTTCCCACAATATTGCTCCGTCCAATGACCACGCAGTGCTTTCCGGCCGGGTCGACGCCGTAATGCTCCATCAGCTCCACAATCCCCGCCGGGGTGCAGGGGGCAAACCGGGGCATTCCCTGGGTGAGATAGCCCACATTCACCGGGTGAAAGCAGTCCACGTCCTTAATCGGGTCAATGGCCTCAATGATTTTCTGAGGATCCATGTGTCCCGGCACCGGCAGCTGCACCAAAATCCCATGAAGGGTGGCATCCTGGTTCAGCGCCTCCAGCAGCTCCAAAAGCTGGGCCTGGGTGGTCTCCCCGGGAAGGGTATACATGGCACTGTAAATACCGCACTCCTGGCAGTCTCGTTCCTTATTGCGCACATAGACCTGGGAGGCGGGATTATCTCCCACCAGCACCACCGCCAGGCCTGGGCGGCAGCCCAGCGCCGTCAAACGCTCCACCTCCCGGTGAATCTCCTCCTTACGCTGGGCGGCATAGCCCTTTCCGTCTAAAATCGTTGCCATAAATCAGTCTCCTTTATCCCATGGCCTCCATACAGGCCGACAAAACGTCACCGGCAATGGAGGCACAGACCTCGCTGCCGCTGCCCGCATTTTCCACAATAACGATAAACGCCAGCGGGTACTGGGCATCCTGTACAAAGCCGGCAAACATGGCGTTTGGCTCTCCCTCGCCTACCTCCGCCGTGCCGGACTTGGCGCAGACGTAGACATCCGGGAAATGATAGGTGCCGTAGTTGGACACCACGTCCTCCCGCATCATCTCCGTCAGGGTGGAGGCGGTGCTCTCGGACATGGTGCGCTCCAGCAAGGTGGTTTCCGCCGAATAGACATTTACCCCCTCCGGTGTCTCCACGCTGTCCACCACATAGGGGCACGCCGCCTGACCGCCCGAGGCAATGGAGCCTACAAAGGTCATAAACTGGCAGGGGTTGATCAGGTCGGTATACTGGCCGATCCCGGCCCAGGCCACCGAGGCCTCTCCGGCCTGACTTAGGTCAAAGTTTCCCTCCTCGGTGGTGGTGCCGTCAAAGGTCAGGCTGCTGTTGATTCCGGCAGCATTGGCATACCGGGTCAGGGTGTCGGCCCCCAGCTCTGTGGAAAGCTCTCCAAACACAATATTGCAGGACTTCACCAGGCCCGTCCCAAAGGAGATGTCTCCGTGGTACTGCTCACAGGTGATATATTCCCCGCCGATCACCGTCTCCTGCTCACAGCGGAAGGTTCGGTCAAACACATCAGGAAGATTGTCAATGGCCGCCGCCGCCGTCACCAGCTTGAAAATAGAGCCGGGCACATAGGTAGAGCGGGTAAAGCGGTTCAGGTAAGCCCCCTCATAGTAGCTGTCGGACTCGATCTCCTCCTGGGAGGGCATATCGTCCGGGTCAAAGGTACCGGAGGACACCATGCACAGCACCTCGCCGGTTTTATAGTTATATACGCCGATGGTGCCCTTGCGCCCGTCCAGGTCGTTCAGGGCCGTAACACAGGCCCGGGTGGACAGGGTAAGGTTCATAATATTGCCGGTGTCCGAGGTGTCGTACAGCCCGGTAATGGGGCTATAATCCAGGAGCTTGTCGGCGTAGGCATTGATGAGGGGTGCGGTAATATAGCCGTAGCGATCCCCCAGCAGGTGGACGGTGGCCTTGCGGATCATCTCGTCCTCCGCATAGACCCGCCGGTTTCCGTTGGTCAGTACCGTGACCCCCTCCCGATCCCGAATGGTGCCGGTGGAAACGTTGCCGCCGGTGTAAACGTGGGGGCTGGTTTCAAAGGTTACCCACTCTCTGGCATTCAGAAAATACTCCGCCACAAACAGGCAAAGGCCCAGCACCACCACAAGGGACAGCAGAGTGGTAAAAATGGTACGCCCGGAAATCTTCTTCATTCCGCATACCTCCTTTTGGCGTGGGTGGGCACGGTGGTGGCGAAGCTGGCGTTCTGCCGGGTGTCCGCCGCCTTTACAAAGGCCAAAAGCCCCCAGGTTCCCATCATGCTGGAGCCGCCGTTGGACAGGAAGGGGAATGTCACGCCGGTAAAGGGCAGGAAATCAATGGTGCCGAATACGTTAAGCATCATCTGGAACACCAGCATACTCATGGCCGCACAGGCGGAGATGGCATAGAAGGAGCTGCGGCACAGGGACGCAGAGCGCACCGCAAACATGGCAATGCAAAGTACGCTCAGCACGCACAAAACGCCTACAATCAGGCCCCACTCCTCGCAGACTGTGGCAAACACAATGTCGCTGTCTGCGGCAAATACATATTTCAGCTGTCCGTTTCCGGCCCCCAGGCCGAACAATCCCCCGGCGGCCAGGCACATCAGAGCCTGGGTCTGCTGGTAGCCGCTGTCGGAGGGATCCTCCCAGATATGCCGCCAGCTGGAAAACCGGGCGGCAATGTGAGGCCGGAGCTTCAGGGCCATAAAGCCCGCAAAGCCGGTTCCGGCACAGATCAGGGAGATGGTGGCAAAATCCCCGGAACGGAGATAGGCGATCACCAGGAAGGCTACAAAGTAGACCATGGCCGTACCAAAGTCATTGCACAGGGCCAGCAGCACACAGCAGATGCCGGAATAAAGAATGAACAGAAACAGGTTTCGCTTGGTCATCAACCGATCCAGGGTGGAGGCCCCGGCAAAGACAAAAGAGATTTTCACCAGCTCAGAGGGCTGAATGGAGAAGTTCCCAATAAAAATCCAGCTTTTGGAGCCGTAAATCTCGGTGCCCACCACCAGCGTTGCCGCCAGAAGCACCGGCCCCAGTGCCGCCGCAAGGTATCGGAGCTTTTTTGCCGTGTCCAGCTCCCGCATACAAAAGCCGATGACCATAAACAGGGCGATGCCCATAACAATGGAAACCACGGTTTTGTACAGCTCATCCGGGTCCACCGAGGCAATAATGGCAAGGCCCATGGTACAGAGGAAAAAGGCAATCGTCTCCACCTCAAAGCCGCTTCTGTGCATGACCTTATTAAAGGCAAACAGTCCCCACATGACCAGAAACAGTGCCAGGAAGGAGCCGCAGATCTTGCCCCAGTAGGCCCCGTCACAGCCGATCATCAGCTGTGTCACCGCAAAAAACTGGAACATGGACAGAAGCAGCAGGGTAATGGCCGGGCTCATGATGTGCTTGGGATTGGTTCGGCAGGACTCCACATACTCTGCCTCCTCATCGGTGATGGGCACCAGCGTCACCTCCAGACCGTTTAAGTCAATCAGGTCGCCGTAGCCGATCTCCGTCAGGCCAGTGATGGGCTCGCCGTTGACGGCAATGCCGCCCCGCCCGCCTACGTCGCCGATGGTCCAGCTGCCGTCGTCATAGCGGGTAAGCACTGCGTGCTGCTTATAGATATTGTCAAAATTCAGCTGAATGTCGTTGCGCTTGGTGCGGCCCATAATGTTTTCCCAATGGGTCACAGGAAGCCGGGAGCCGTCCTCGAAGGCAATATGGCCCCAAATCTCCGGCTCCTTTCGGAACCGCAGCAGACTGATGGCGCAGCGAATCAGAATGGCCAGGGCCAGCACCGGGAACACAAACCGCAGCACCGTGGTCACAGGCCCGCCCTTGTCCACCAGGGTCAAAAACATCTCCCCCAGGGACGCAAGAAAGTCACGCAAGGAAATTCCTCCCTTCCTAAGGATTCTTGTATCATACCATAATTCCCCGCCGGATGCAACCAAGGTGTCAGACCTTCACAAACTCTTAAAGTTCCCCATAGAAAATACCGCCCCGGGCTTCGGGACGGTATTTGTACAGGCTGACTTACTGCATCAGGCCGCACACCAGGTCGGTATAGCCGCTGGGATCCTCCAGGGGCAGGTCGGCGATCAGCAGTGCCTGGGCATAGAGAAGCTGGGCGTATTTCTTGGCCCGCTCCTTGTCTGTCTCATAGGCGGATTTCAGGGCGGCAAAGGCGGGATGCTCGGCGTTAAGCTCCAGAATGCGGCCCGTTTGCAGCTTCTCCGTGGGAGCCACCCGATTCAGGTATTTCTCCATCTCGAAGCTCAGGCCGGAGTCCGGCACCAGGCAGACAGGATGGCTTTTTAGCTTATTGGAGATACGAACCTCCTTGAGCTTGTCTGCCATAGTCTCCTTGACAAAGTCCAGCAGCTCCTTATTTTCCTCCGTCTCCTGCTTCTTCTGTTCCTTCTCCTCCTCGGTCTCCAGGCCCAAATCCTCTGCGGAAACGGATCTGAACTCCTTCTCCTGATAGTTCATCAGGGTCTGCATAATAAACTCATCCACGTCGTCGGTGAGCAGCAGAATGTCATAGCCCTTGTCCCGCACCGGCTCCGTCTGGGGCAGTTGGGACAGTTTGGCACGGCTCTCCCCTGCGGCGTAGTAAATAAACTTCTGCGCCTCCGGCATGGCGGAGACATACTCCCCCAGGGAGACATATTTCTGCTCCTTTTCGCTCCAGAACAACAGCAAATCCTTCAAAAGCTCTTTGTGGGCGCCGTAATCGGACACCACCCCGTATTTCAGCTGCACTCCGAAGTTTTCAAAGAACTTCTCGTACTTTTCCCGGTCATTGGTCATGAGCTTTGTGAGCTCGGACTTGATCTTCTTCTCCAGGTTTGTGGCAATGCGCCGGAGCTGGCGGTCATGCTGGAGCATTTCCCGGGAAATGTTCAGGCTCAGATCCTGAGAGTCCACAATGCCCTTGACAAAGCTGAAATGATCCGGCAGCAGATCCTCACAGCACTCCATAATCAGCACCCCGCTGGTATAGAGCTGGAGACCCTTTTTGTAGTCCTTGGTGTAGTAGTTGTAGGGAGTGCGGGAGGGCACATACAATAGAGCCTGATAGGTCACGGCTCCCTCCACGTCTGCGGTAATCCGCAGGGCGGGCTTTTCATAGTCGGAGAACTTGTTCTCATAGAACTGGTCGTACTCCTCCTCCGTGACCTCATCCTTCTTTTTCTGCCAGATGGGCACCATGGAGTTGAGGGTCTTGTCCTCGTAGTAGTCCTCATATTTGGGTGCCTTCTCCTCCTGGGACTTGTCCTCCTGGGATGCCTCCTCCCCTTCCGGCTTTTCCTCCTGCACCGGGCGGCTGAGCTTCACGGTCATGCGGATAGGATAGCGGATATAGTCGGAGTACTTCCTGACCAGGCTCTCCAGGGTGTACTGGCCCAGATAGCGGCTGTAGTCCTCGTCCTCGGTGTCCTCCTTCAGCTTCAGAATTACCTCCGTGCCGCAGCCGTCCTTTTCACAGGGAGTAATGGTATAGCCGTCTGCCCCGGCGGACTGCCACATATAGGCCTCCTCTGCGCCGTACTTTTTGGTGATGACCGTCACATTGTCGGCCACCATAAAGGCGGAATAGAAGCCCACGCCGAACTGTCCGATAATATCCACCGCCTGGGTGGGGTTCTCCGCCTGCTTCATGTCCTCCTTGAACTGGAGAGAGCCGGACTTGGCGATGGTGCCCAAATTATTCTCCAGCTCCTCCTTGCTCATGCCGATGCCGTTGTCGGAGATGGTCAGAGTGCGATGCGCCTCATCCACCGCCAGCCGAATCTCAAAATCACTCCGGCTCATGCCGTTGTCCTGGGTCAGGCTCAGATAGGCCAGCTTGTCAATGGCATCGGAGGCATTGGAGATAATCTCCCGAAGGAATATCTCCTTGTGGGTATAAATCGAATTGATCATCAGATCCAGCAGGCGCTTGGACTCCGCCTTAAACTGTTTCTTTGCCATGGTGAAATCACGTCCTTTATCACAGGTTATTGACAAAAAAGTATGTTTAGCACTCACTTTATCTGAGTGCTAAACATACTATAGTCCTTTTTTTCCGCTTTTGCAAGAGGTAATTCTGAATAATTTATGAACTTTCTCGGCCCGATGCCTGTCCCGCCAGCTTTTCCACCAGCTGCACGGCTACCCGGGGCGTTCTGGCCCCATGCTGGATCTCCCAGCGGTTGGCCTCCGTCCGAAGGTAGTCGTCCTCATAGGGCAGCTCCAGCCGATGGCACAGGGTCAGCACCATATCCGTATATTTCTGCTTGTCCAGAGCCAGATAGGCCAGCCGCAGGCCAAACCGCTCAGCAAGACTGCTGCGCTCCTCCAATGTCTCCCGGACGTGTACCTCGTCTCCCTGGCGCTCCCCAAAGCTCTCCCGAATCATGTGCCGCCGGTTGGAGGTGGCATAGATGGCCACATTACCCGGCCTGGACTCCAGGCCTCCCTCCAGGGCCGTTTTCAGGGCGGAGAAGCCCTTGTCCTCCCGCTCAAAGGACAAATCGTCAATGTACAGGATAAATTTCTGGGTATGCTCTCCCACCAGGCGCACCAGCTCCGTCAGCTCGTCCAGGGAGTTTTTCGCCACCTCAATCAGCCGCAGAGAATAAAACTCCGGCAGATTGATCAAGGATTTCACCGTGGCGGATTTCCCGGTGCCGCTGTCCCCATAGAGCAGCACGTTGTTGGCAGGCCGCCCCTCCACCAGAGCCCGGGTGTTTTCGAGCACTGCGGCACGCTGCTGGGCATACCCGATCATATCCGCCTGGCAAATGGTGTCCGGCTGCTTTACCTGGGTGAGCTCTCCCTTTTCCCAGCGGAAGGCCCGCCCCAGAGCAAACAGGCCGCAGCCACATCGGCGATAGCTTTCAAATATCTCCTCCTCGGTAAAGCCCCGGCCCTGGGGCAGCTCCGCCAAATTCTGCACAATGGGGCCATAGTCCTGATTGAGCTTAACGCAGGCGTTATAGATTCCGCTCTTTAGCCCTGCACAGGAGAGCATGGCCACGCTGGACAGCCGCCGAATGTCCATGGCCGCCGCATCCAGCAGATATTGGGGTGCCGTCCCCGTGGCGATTTGACTGCCGATAAAGCTGTCGTCATATTTCAGGTGCCAGGCAAAATACTCCGGCAGGGTGGAAAAGCCCTCCCGAAACACCGTGTAAACCAGGCTGGTATAGCTTCCAATCAAGGTGTCCGGCTTTTTGGCCTCACACATCTCCAGCAGGCATTTTGCCGCCTCCGTGTCCAGAATATTCCGATAGACGCTCAGGCTCATGAGCTTTGCCTTCATGATTTCCATGGTTTTCCATCCCAGCTCAGGCCATTGCCGCCACTCTCAGCTCCTCCACCCGATCTGTACGTTCCCAGGGAAGGTTCAGCTCCGGCCGACCAAAGTGGCCATAGGCCGCCACCTGCTTGTAGATGGGGCGGCGCAAATCCAAGTAGGAAATGATTTTCTCAGGCCGCAGGTCAAACACCTGGTTCACCGCCTGGGTCAGCCGTTCCTCGCTGACGGTGCCGGTGCCATAGGTATCCACCGTCACGGACACGGGCCTTGCCACCCCGATGGCATAGGCCACCTCGATCTGGCATTTTCTTGCCAGCCCCGCCGCCACAATATTTTTGGCAATATGCCGGGCCATATAGGCCGCACTGCGGTCCACCTTGGTGGGGTCCTTCCCGGAGAAGCAACCGCCTCCATGGGCGGCATAGCCGCCGTAGGTGTCCACAATGATCTTCCGTCCGGTAAGGCCAGAATCTCCCACCGGGCCCCCTACCACAAACCGGCCTGTGGGATTCACAAAGAACTTGGTGTGCTCATCCAGCAGTTTCCCCGGAAGGGTGGCCCGAATGACCTTTTCTATAATCTCCCGCCGCAGGGTTTCGGTGTCAATGTCCTGGCTGTGCTGGGTGGAGATTACCACTGCATCGATCCGCTCCACCCTGCCGTCCTCCCCATACTGCACGGACACCTGGCTTTTGCCGTCGGGCCGCAGCCAGGGCAGCAACCCGGACTTCCGGCATTCGGTGAGCCGGTGGGCCAGCTGATGAGCATAGGACAGGGGTGCGGGCATCAGCTCCGGAGTCTCATCACAGGCAAAGCCGAACATCATTCCCTGATCTCCGGCTCCGATCTCCCGGTCATCGTCAAAGGCGTGATCTACCCCCAGGGCAATGTCCGGGCTCTGGCCGTCAATGGCGGTCATCACCGAGCAGGTGTTGCCGTCAAAGCCGTATTCCGGCCTGTCATAGCCGATTTCCCGGATGGTTTTCCGGGCGATTCCGGGAATGTCCACATAGCAGCTGGTGGAGATTTCCCCCATCACAAATACCATGCCCGTGGTGGTAATGGTCTCACAGGCCACCCGGGCCTGGGGATCCTGCTCCAAAATTGCGTCCAGAACGGCATCGGAGATCTGGTCGCATATCTTGTCCGGATGCCCCTCGGTGACGGATTCCGATGTAAAAATACGTTTTGCCATACTTATATACCTCTTTTTTCAGGGCAGCGCCCCATACCCTGGCAGGGAACCTCATGGGGATTGCCGCAACAATTTTTTACAAAAAAAGCGCCCCGCAGCCCGGAGCACATCAAAGACCTCTAACCTCATCTTTCGATTTGCACCGCCGGATTTGGCACCTTACAAACGCAGGTTGCCGGGCTTCATAGGGCCGATCCCTCCACCACTCTTAATAAGGGCTTATTCAATTCCAGGAGATATTATAGCAGGAATCCCCGCTTTGTCAACTGTTTTCGCAAAT
This sequence comes from Bacteroidaceae bacterium, assembly GCA_963649625.1. Classification (GTDB taxonomy): domain Bacteria; phylum Bacillota; class Clostridia; order Oscillospirales; family Oscillospiraceae; genus HGM13006. Next base: position 1,386 of record CAVJIP010000184.1, on the reverse strand, counting down.
TCTCTCCGGGACGGCAGGCTTTCCTCCCCTGGCCCGACTGAATTTCCCGGGCAATGCCCATAATGTTTACAGATTATTTATGGACATTTTTCCCGGAATCGAATAAAATAGCATTACAATCGTCTGTAGGAGGAATTATTGTGAAGGAATTACGCCGGAAATTTGACCGGTTCATCTATAATAACAGCAGCAAGGGCATACCAAACCTGATGCTTCTGATTTGCATTGGCTCCTTGATTTCCTATTTTGTCATGCTGGCGGACAGCAGCGGTATGTTCTACAGCTTTATGTGCTTCAATCGGGCCAAAATCCTCCATGGGCAGCTTTGGCGGCTCCTTACCTATGTATTTTTGCCTCCCAGCGGCGGCATTTGGCTATTTCTCCTGCTGTTTGCCTACTACGGCATTGGCCGGATGGTGGAGCAGGCCTGGGGGACCTTGAAATTCAATCTGTTCTATCTGTGTGGCATTCTCATCATGGACCTTGCGGCCATGGTCTTAAACGCCTCTCCCAGCGGCTCCTATCTGAACCTGAGCCTGTTTTTGGCCCTGGCCACCCTGTACCCAGACAACCGGGTGCTGTTTATGTATATCATCCCCCTGAAAATGAAATATCTGGCCTGGGCCTATCTGCTGCTGTTGGTGGTGGAGGTGGTACAATTAAACCTTTTTCCCATCTTCGCCCTGCTGAACTATTTCCTGTTCTTCGGCAAGGACTGTATCCAGGTTCTGCCGGATGCCTGGCAGGATAAGCTCAGCCATTCCGGCAGCCGTCCCAACAAAAACTGGGCAAAGGCCTATCAGAAGGCCTCCAAGGGCGGCACTTCCCATCCCGCCTCCCGGGTGGTGGATGCCCCGGCCTACCGGCATAAGTGCGCCGTCTGCGGACGGACTGACGTTTCCAACCCGGATCTGGAGTTCCGCTACTGCTCCAGGTGCAAAGGCTACTACTGCTACTGCCAGGATCACATCAACAACCACGCCCACATTCAATAATACCTGTATATCAGCAGCCTCAGCCGGATTTGGCTGAGGCTGCTTTCTTGGTGGGTATTGGTGCTTATTCTCCAAGGACGGCCTTGTGGAATACCTTCTTGCCCTTGCGGATTACAACTCCGACCTGGAGCTTGTCCTGGGGAACCCACTGGGCCGGATCCGTGACCTTCTCATCCTCCAGGAACACGCCTCCCTGCTGAACCAGCCGCCGGGCCTCTCCGTTGGACTTTGCCAGCCCGCAGCGAACCATTAGGGAAAGAACACCCATTCCGCCGTCCTGAAGCTCCTCCTGGCTTAAAATCGTAGTGGGCATATCCGCAGAGTCGCCGCCGCCCAGGAAAATGGCACGGGCCGCAGCCTGGGCCTTCTGGGCCTCCTCCTGACCGTGAAC
>CAVJIP010000183.1:0-11942 GCA_963649625.1 Bacteroidaceae bacterium | reverse complement strand
AGGTCGGCAACTCCGGCAACGGCGGCTACTGCTCCCACTCCCAGACCGGCAACTCCTGGCAGGTCATTGTCTACCAGGACAAGGCCATTGAGCCCATGTGGGATTCCCGCTCCGACTTCTGGATTTTCTCCCAGGTGGCGGCCAGATTGGGCTGGGGTGAGCGGTTTACCGAGGGGCGCACCGAGGAGCAGTGGGCCAAGCGGTTCTGGCAGTTCTCTGATTTGCCCAAGCATATCTCCTGGGAGGACTTCAAAAAGAAGGGCTATTATATCCCTCCGGTGTCCTACCACGAGGAGGACAAGGACCCCAAGACCGGCCTGTATGAGAACTGGGACCGGTACCCCGGCTTCCAGTGGTTTGCGGAGAATCGCCCCTGCGACACCATGAATCACAAGGTGTTCCAGGAGGAGGGCCTGCTGGGGACCTTCTCCGGAAAGTTTGAGTTTGTCTCCGAGTCCCTGACCTATTGGGCCCCGGATGATGAGGCCCGTCGGCCTATCCCCCAGTATCAGGACTCCTGGGAGGGCTTTAAGAGCCTGTCTGCGGACAAATATCCCTTCGGGCTGATTTCTCCCCATCCCCGGTTTGACTATCATACCCACTATCAGCAGCACGCCAAGTGGCTCTGGGAGATTCCCAAAAACCGAAAAATCATCAACGGCAACCCCTATCTGGTCTGCCACATCAACCACAAGCTGGCGGAGCAGAAGGGCATTCAGGAGGGAGACGTGGTGCGGCTGTTTAATGACCGGGGCAGCTGCCTGATGGTGGCCAGCGTGACCTACCGCCTGTACCCGGAGACCATTCACGCCTATACCTCCTCTGGCATTTATAACCCCATTGAGTACGGTGTATACAAGAGCTGGGACAAGGGCGGCAGCATCAATGTGCTGACCCCGGGCCGTCTTATCGGCGACTATGTGCCCGCCATGGCACCCTATAGCTGCAACATTGACATTGAAAAGTGCGAGGCAGACCCCAACTACGGTCAGGGCTTTGAACACATTCTGGACGAGGTGGACAAGCAGCAGCTGGAGACCCAGCGTCCCGTCCGCACGTCTATGGAGGCCGATCTGCTCTTTGGGGAAAAGGAGCAGTGGCTCCGGGAGCAGCTTGCGAAGAAGGAGGCAATCTGATTATGCTGAAACACCCCATGAAAAAGCCCGGCATCGCCATTAACTCCGCCAGGTGCATGGCCTGCTACGCCTGCTTTATGGCCTGTAAGGACGAGCACTGCGGCTGGGATACCGATTTGAGCAAATCTCAGCCGGAAATGGGTCAGTATTGGATGAACATCAAGGAATGGGAGCGGGGCGACAACGAGCGGCATATTAAGACCGCCACCGTCCCCACACCCTGTTCCCACTGTGACAACCCCGCCTGTATGGCGGCGGCCAAGGACGGGGCGGTGTATAAGCGTCCTGACGGCATTGTCATTGTTGACCCGGAAAAATCCAAGGGCCAGAAGCAAATTGTGGAGGCCTGTCCCATCGGGGCCATCTACTGGAATGAGGAGGAGCAGATTCCTCAGAAGTGTACCATGTGTGCAGAGCTGCTGGACGACCCCAATTATCCCGGCTTTGAGCCTCGGTGCGTGGAGGCCTGTCCCAACCAGGCCCTGGTGTTTGGAGATCTGGCCGACCCGGACAGTGAGATCAACCGGCTCATTGCCGCAGGCCGGGTGACACAGCTCAAGGAGCTGGGAGACATGGGCTCCAGCGTGGTGCATCTGAACATCCCTGGCAAGTTCCTGGCAGGCACGGTGGCCTACCCGGAGGAGCTGGAGGAGGTCTGCATCGGCGCAAAGGTAAAGGTTATCTGTCAGGAGTGCGGCACCGCCTATGAGACGGAAACCAACTGGGCCGGAGATTGGGAGGTGGAGAACCTGCCGGAGGGCAAGAGCTGGCAGGTGGAAATCTCCTTCCCGGACTTTAAGCCGGTATGCTACCGGGACGAGCGCACCGACCATGACCACTATGTGGGCATCACCTACCTGGAGCCTGTAGAGAAATAAAAAGGCCATGGGGTTCCTGCGCCTGCGGGGACCCCATAGCAGTGACCGATTAGAGAGGAAGTATTTTCTGGTGGAGCTTAGAAATGTTGTTGTAGTAGACGGCTGCCGGACTGCCGTGGGAAAGTTCGGCGGCGCACTTCGGCCGGTGAGTGCCTATGACCTGGCCTGCGTGGTCATGAAGGGCTGCCTGGAGCGTACGGGCATTGACCCGAAGGAGATCGACGAGGTGATTATGGGTCAGTGCCGTCAGACCTCTGACGAGCCGAACATTGCCCGGGTGGCGGCCTTGAAGGTGGGCATTCCCGCCTCCGCCTCCGCCCATACGGTGATGCGCCAGTGCGCCTCCGCCATGACGGCGGTGCAGAACGGTGCCATGCAGATTATGACCGGGGTCAGTGACGTGGTGCTGGCCGGGGGAACGGAATCCATGAGCAACGCCGTGTTCTATGTGCGCAATGCCCGCTGGGGCGTGGGCACCGGCAATACGGAGTTTGTGGATGCTGTCACTGAGGGCCAGTTTCGCTCCCAGCCGGAGGAGCTGTACGGTCGCTATAATATGGGTGCCACTGCGGAGAAAATCGCAGAGACCCTGCACATTACCCGGGAGGAGCAGGACGCCTTTTCCCTGGCCTCTCAGCAAAAGGCCATCGCCGCCATTGACGGGGGCCGGTTCCGGGAGGAAATCGTTCCGGTGACGGTGCCCCAGGGGCGGAAAAAGCCCCCCATTGTGTTTGACACCGACGAGTTCCCCAAGCGGGACACCAGCATGGAGAAAATGGGAAAGCTGAAGCCCTGCTTTAACATTGTCACAGAGGAGGATGGGAGAATCTTTAACGACACAGCGCTGACCGGCACGGTCACGGCGGCCTCCTCCTCCGGACGGAATGACGGGGCCTCCTGTATGCTGCTGATGAGCGAGGAGAAGGCCAGGGAGCTGGGATTAAAGCCCATCTGCCGGATCATCGGCATGGGCACCGCAGGCTGCGACCCCCGCACCATGGGCCTGGGCCCGGTGTACGCCGTCCCCAAGGCACTGAACAATGCGGGCCTTACCATGGACAACATCCAGCTCATTGAGCTTAACGAGGCCTTCGCCGCCCAGGCCCTGGGCTGCATTAAGCAGCTCCACTGGGAGGACAAAATGGACATCATCAACGTCAACGGCGGTGCCATTGCCCTGGGCCATCCTGTTGGCTCCTCCGGCTGCCGGATCATTGTGACCCTGATGCACGAGATGAAAAAGCGGGGACTAAAATATGGCCTTGCTACCCTGTGTATTGCGGGTGGCATGGGACAGGCCACCGTTATTGAGATGTGCGACTGACGCTATATAGATTTCTTGGAAAGGATGTAGTTACCATGGCAAAATCCAATAAGATTATGATTCAGGTCTGCCTTTGCGGTGCGGGCACCAAGAAGGACAAGGCTCCTACCGTTCCCTATACCGCCGAGGAGCTTGCGGAGCAGATCGTGGCCTGCGCCAAGCTGGGCGCATCCATTGCCCATATCCATGTCCGGGAGGACAAGGAGGTGGACGGGGTCATGCAGATCGGCTACAAGTCCATGAGCCTCCAGAAGTTCACCGAGGCCGTGGAAAAGACCCGGGAGCTGTGCAAAAAGGAAGGGGTTGACATTATCATCAACCTGACCACCTCCGGCGGCGAGTATGAGGACTATAAGCGCTTGCAGCATCTGTCTGCCCTGAAGCCGGAGATGTGCTCCTTTGACCCCAATACCCTCAACTGGTCTAACAGCTATATCTTCGAGAACAGCCCCCGGTTCCTGAACAAGCTGGCCCAGGAGGTGGTGAAGGAGGACGTGAAGCCGGAGTTTGAGATTTTCGACACCGGTCATCTGGACTCCGCAATGTATTATGTAAACAAACACAACATCCCCGGCAATCCCCATATGCAGTTTATTATGGGGGTGGGCGGCTCCATGCCCGGTACGGCGGAGAACCTGGCCTTTATGGTGGGACATCTGCCCAAAAACGCCACCTGGTCCGTTTCCGGCATCGGCAAGGCCCATATGCCCATGATGCTGGCGGGGCTGGCGCTGGGCTGTGACGGCCTGCGGGTTGGCCTGGAGGACAACGTGATGTACGGCAAGGACGAACAGGGCAATAAGATCACCGCCACCAATGAGATGCTGGTCAAGCGGGCTGTGGAGCTGGCAAAGCTGGCCGGGCGTGAGATCGCCACGGCGGAGGAGGCCCGGGAGATTCTGGGCATCACCCGGAACTGCCTCCGGGATGAGGGCTGAGCTTTCTCTTGAATTTTTAGGAAAAATCCGTTAAACTATAAGAAAATCTCCGAGCCGCAGCGGCTAAAGCCAAACGCCATGCCGCTGCGGCCTTGACCCTGAGTCAACGGGCCTGCCGGGAAACCGGCTGACCTTCCGCTTTTGAAAAGGAGAGGGTTCCAGTGGCTGGGGCTGCTCTGCAGAGGCGGGGTGGGCCCATTATTTTTCCTTCCGGGGAGTGAAGCAAAATGCACAGCAATATGGAGTATCGTGCGGCCAGAGCACTGTTGCTGGGGCAGGTAAAGCCTCTGCACTATATGGAGGGAGTGCCGCTGGTTCAGGCCGGGGGACGGATCCTGGCCGAGCCGGTCTATGCGGCGGAGGACGTGCCGCCCTTTGACCGAAGCCCCTTTGACGGCTACGCCTTTCGGGGGGAGGACACCCGGGAGGCCAGCCGGGAGAACCCTGTGACCTTGAAAATTCTGGAGGAGGTTCCTGCCGGCTCCATGTGGACCCGACAGGTCACGGCGGGAACCGCCACCAAGATTCTCACCGGGGCCCCCATCCCGCCGGGAGCCAATGCGGTGACTAAGTATGAGGACACGGAGTTCAGCAGAGAAACCGTGAAAATCTTTACACCCTTTGCCCCGGGGGAAAATGTAGTCCTGCGGGGAGAGGACGTGACCCGGGGGCAGCTTTTGGCCCAGGCCGGGACGGTGATCGACAGTGCCATGCTGGGAACCCTGGCGGCACAGCATATTGCCGAGCCTCTGGTCTACGGAGTGCCAAAAATCGGCATTATCACCATCGGCAGCGAGCTGGTGGAGCCGGAGGAGCCGCTGTTTGGAGGAAAAATCGTCAATACGAACCGCTATTCCTTCCATGGGGCGGTGGCCCATACCGGCTGCACGCCGGTGCTGTATCCCACCCCCGGAGACGCCCCGGAATTGATTGCCCAGGTGATGGGTCAGGCCCTGGAGGAGTGTGACCTGGTGGTGACCACCGGCGGGGTGTCCGTGGGAGACTATGACTTTACCCCGGATGCCATGGAGCGGGCAGGGGCGGAGCTGCTGATTCGCACCTTGTTTCTAAAGCCCGGAGGCGCATCGGCCTACGGGGTGAAAAACGGCAAGCTGATTTGCGGTCTGTCCGGGAATCCGGCCTCGGCCCTGACCAATTTCTACGCAGTGGTGCTGCCGGTGATTCGGAAACTCCAGGGCATGGCCCAGCCGGAGCTTCGGGAGATTCCCGTGGTTTTGGCGGAGGAGTTTCAAAAAAAAAGCCCCAAGACCCGGCTGATTCGGGGAACCCTGGAGCTGGAGGACGGCAGGGCGAAAATGCGGATGTCCCGGGGCCAGGGCAACGGGGTGCTCCACAGTCTCGTTGGCTGTGACCTGCTGGCGGAGATTCCGGCGGGAAGTCCCAGGCTTCCGGCGGGGACAAGGCTTCAGGCATATCTGATTCCATAGGGGAGGGGATACCATGAAAAAAGTAAAGGTTCAGGACGCAGTGGGCATGACCCTGTGCCATGATATTACCGAGGTACGGGAGGGCTTTAAGGGTCGTGCCTTCTGCCGGGGCCATGTGATTGCCCAGGAGGACATTCCCCATCTGCTGAATCTGGGAAAGAAGCACATTCATATTTGGGAGGAAAACGCCGGGGAAATCCATGAGGAGGACGCAGCCCGGAGACTGGCGGCCATGGCCCCGGTGGAGGGGGCGGAGTATTCCGGCCCCAGTGAGGGAAAAATGACCCTGACCGCCCAGCGGGACGGATTGTTCCGGGTAAACCGTCCTTTGCTAAACGCCATCAACCAAATCGGAGAAATTACCATTTCCACCCTGCCGGATCACTATCCGGTGAAAAAGGGGATGAAGCTCTGCGGGGAAAGAATCGTCCCTCTGGTGTGTCAGGAGCGGGAGATCCTGGAGGCGGAGCGGCTGACCGCCCAGGCAGACCGGCCCCTTATGGAGCTTTTGGCCTATCGGGAAAACCTGCCGGTGGGGATTATCGTCACCGGCAGCGAGGTGTATTCCGGCAGAATCCAGGACAGGTTTGAGCCGGTGATTCGGGAAAAGGTGGGGGCCTTTGGGGCCCAGGTGCTGGGGTGCATCTTCTGTGATGACGACCTGAATATGCTCCTGTCCGCCATAGAACGGTGGAGAAGCCGGGGAGCCAAGCTCCTTGTGATGACCGGAGGCATGAGCGTAGACCCGGACGACCTGACCCCCACTGCCATCAGGCAAAGTGGCGCAGAGGTGATTACCCAGGGGGTTCCTGCCCAGCCGGGGAATATGTTCACCGTGGCCTATCTGGGGGACGTGACTATTCTGGGGGTACCCGGAGCGGCCATCCACGCCAAGACCACCATGCTGGACGTGATTCTGCCCCAGGCCTTTACCGGGCTGCGGTTTACCCGGCAGGAGCTTCGCTCCCTGGGGGCGGGGGGCCTGTGCCAGAGCTGTAAGGAGTGCCGGTATCCCAACTGCACCTTTGGGCGGTACTGAACCATGCAGGATCTGTACCAGCGGGAAATCAGCTATCTGCGGGTGTCCATTACCGACCTGTGCAATCTTCGGTGCCGCTACTGTATGCCGGAGGGGGTGTGCCGGAAACGCCATGAGGACATCCTCTCCTTTGAGGAGATTCGGGAGATCGTCACGGCGGCGGCGGTGCTGGGCGTTACGAAGGTTCGTGTCACCGGCGGGGAGCCTCTGGTGCGCCGGGGCTGTGTCAATCTGTGCCGAATGCTCTCGGAGGTGCCGGGAATCCGGGAGGTGGCCGTGACCACCAACGGCATTTTGCTGGAAAAGTACGCCCGGGGCCTGAAGGAGGCCGGGGTGCGCCGGGTGAACGTGAGCCTGGACACCCTGCGCCCGGAGCGGTACAGGGCCATTACCGGAGGAGGCCATTTGGAGGAGGCCTTGGCGGGGCTGCGGGAGGCCTTCCGTGCGGAGCTTACCCCGGTAAAGGTCAACACGGTACTCATCGGCGGCTTTAACCAGGACGAGATCCAGGACTTTGTGGAGCTGACCCGGGAAACCCCCTTGGAGGTTCGGTTTATTGAGCTGATGCCCATGGGCGGGGCCTTTGGAAAAAACGCCTATCTGCCGGGAGATACGGTGCTCAATCGGATGCCGGAGCTGCGGCCTCTGCCGGAAAAGGGCGGTGTGGCCCGGCTATATCAGCTCCCGGGAGCCAAGGGCCGGGTGGGGCTGATTTCCCCCCTGAGCTGTCACTTCTGCGGAGAATGCAACCGGCTGCGGCTGACCAGCGAGGGGGTGCTAAAGCCCTGCCTCCATTCCTCCCAGGAAATTCTGGTGAGAGGAAAGCATGGGGAGGAGCTGCGGGAGGCCCTTCGGCTGGCGGTGAGGAGCAAGCCCCCAATGCACGGGGCTTTGGATGCGGAGCATCTCAGCGAGGCGGGACGCTCCATGAACACCATAGGAGGATAGATATGGCCATTGCAGAGGATTTTACCCACTTTGACAGCCAGGGCAACGCCAGAATGGTCAATGTGGGGGCAAAAGCGGAGACAAGACGGGAGGCGGTGGCGGCAGGCCGGGTGCTGGTCAACGAAAAGACCTTCGGGCTGATTCGCAGCGGCGGCGTAAAAAAAGGCGATGTGCTTACCGTGGCCCAGGTGGCGGGAATTATGGGGGCCAAGCGTACCCCGGAGCTGGTGCCCATGTGCCACCCCGTGATGCTCACCGGCGTGACCCTGGAGCTGAGCCTGAACGAGGAGATGCGCTCTGTGGACATTCTGGCCACCGCCTCCTGCAACGGGAGCACCGGGGTAGAGATGGAGGCCCTGACCGCCGTGACGGCGGCGGCTCTGACGGTCTATGATATGTGCAAGGCCCTGCAGCGGGATATGGTCATTGACGACATCCGTCTGCTGAAAAAGACAGGGGGACAGTCCGGGGATTTTGTCAGGGAGGAGATATAGCATGGATTACACAGCGGCAGTTATCACAGTCAGCGACAAGGGGAGCCAGGGACTGCGGGAGGACACCTCCGGCCCCGCTCTGGTAAAACTCCTGGAGGAAAACGGCTATCATGTGACCTATCGGGCCATGGTTCCCGACGAGGCGGCGGAAATTCAGGGGCAGCTTTATAAATGCGCCGATGAGCTGGGGCTGTGGCTGGTGCTTACCACCGGGGGCACGGGCTTTTCCCCCCGGGACGTGACCCCGGAGGCCACAGAGGCAGTTTTGGAAAAGCGCACACCGGGCATCCCGGAGGCCATGCGGGCGGAGAGTATGCGGATCACTCCCATGGGCTGTCTGTCCCGAGAGACGGCGGGGATCCGGGGCAAGACCCTGATTATCAATCTGCCGGGGAGCAAAAAGGCCTCCACCGAGAACCTTTCCGCAGTGGTAGAACCCATCCGCCACGGGCTGGAGGTGCTCCGGGGCATCAGTCACGACTGCGCCGGGATACAGGAAAAGGAGCAGCATCACCATGGCTAAGGTATTGGCGGTTTGTATCAGTGAGATGCGGGGAATCCAAAAGCACCCGGTGGAGCAGGCGGAGCTGCGGGAAGACCACGGCATTGTAGGGGATGCCCATGCAGGAGCCTGGCACCGGCAGGTGTCCATTCTTGGGGTTGACAGCGTGGAAAAGCTCCAGGATAAAATTACCCTGAAGCTAAAGCCGGGAGACTTTGCCGAGAATATTCTGGTGGAGGGGATGTGCGTCTATCACCTCCCGGTGGGGACAAAGCTCCGGCTGGGCACGGCTCTGTGCCAGGTGACGCAGATCGGAAAGACCTGTCACAATGACTGCGCCATCCGAAGGGCGGCGGGGGACTGCGTCATGCCCAGAGAGGGGATTTTTGTCCGGGTGCTGGAATCCGGGACGGTGAAGCCCGGGGACGAGGTTTCCCCGGTGGAGGAGTAAGGGGGACTTTACAAAAAATAAAAAATGTGGTATCCTCGGGGTGGAGAAATATGGCGAATTTGCCAGATATGGCAGAAAAACAGGGAGGTAAGGACTATGAATTACTGTCCAAAATGTGGCCGCCAAGTGTCCCCGGAGGATAACGTGTGCGGAGACTGTGGGAATCCACTTCGTGCGTCGCAGCCCCCAAAAAGGATGCCCAGCAGAGAGGCAAAGCGTGATATGCGCCCAATCCTGATTGTGGGAATTGTGGCAGTGCTTGTAATTGCCCTGCTGGGATGTGTACTGATTATCAACTTGGGATTTCGGGAGCCGGAGGCCGCAGAGAAAGCGGTGGTTACATCGGAAGTGGTACAGGCAGAGGAAATGATACCCAAGGAGGATACCGGGGAGGAGACGGCCCAAGATTCTCCCACTGCCGCCCCACTAACGGAAGTCCCCTACTATGTTACAGGGGTGTCCAACCAAATTAAGGTGCGAAGTGAGACGGACACCGACAGCCCGGTGGTGACCAAGCTGGAAAACGGCGATGCAGTAAAGCTCCTGGACAACAGCGACCAAATCTATTGGAGAGTTCGTGTAGAGGACGAGCAGGTGGAGGGCTATATTGACAGTCGGTATTTGACCGATGAGCAGCTGGCGGTAATCTCTCCCAGAGAAATGTATGTGTCCGGCGTTCCGGCCTATTTGACACTGGCCAGCACCAACGGGGCGGACTATTCAGAGGTGGGCCGGGCCTATAACGGCGACAGGGTGACGGTGCTTTCCGAGCCGGAGGGAGAGCTTTGGTATGTGTATGTGGAGTCTCTCCGGAGCTATGGCTATGTGCTCAAGGACTATCTGGGAAATGAAAAGCCCACCCCTGCGCCCACACCCACACCTACGCCCCAGAGTACCGCTCCGGCTGCCATTACCAACTATAATATGTACGTCACGGATGTGGAATACTATCTGGCCCTGCGCTCCGAAAAAGCCTACAACGCCTCCAATGAGTTGGGTAAGCTCTACAATGGGGAGACTGTAGAGGTGGTCAACGATACCACGGGAGACTACTGGTACGTCTATGCCCCGACACTGGGAAAATACGGCTATGTGAATGCAGACTATCTGACCTCCCGGGCTCCGGCCCCTACTACCTACCATACCGGTGACTTCTGGACTGTCACCGATGTGACCTACTATCTGGCCCTGCGCTCCCAGCCCAGCTATGATGGGGCAAATGAGCTGGGTAAGCTCTACAACGGGGAACGAGTAAAGGTGATTGATACCCCTTCGGGGGACTACTGGTACGTTTATGCACCGACGCTGGATATGTACGGCTATGTCAATTCGGACTATCTGCGATAGCACCGTTCGATTTTATCAGAGCTGCAAGGAAGGGCTCTCCGCTTTTGGCGGGGAGCCCGGTTTTTACCGCAGGAACCAGCGAAGGAGACGATCCTTTCCGGAGGTGTATTTCGGGTAGCGCAGGGGAATGTCCAGCCAGCAGCCCTTACGCACCATGCTTTTTTCGTGGGTGAAGGTGTCAAAGCCCTGCCTGCCGTGATAGCTGCCCATGCCGCTCATGCCCACCCCGCCGAAGCCCATTTCCGAGGTGGCCAGGTGGATAATGGTGTCGTTGACGCAGCCGCCGCCAAAGCTGAGACTGTTTTGAATATAGCCGATGGTGCCGGGATTCCGGGAGAACAGATACAGGGCCAGGGGTTTGGGCCGGGAGGCGATAAATTTCACCGCCTGGCTTAGATCCTCATAGGGGAGCACCGGGAGAACCGGGGCGAACAGCTCCTGGCCCATGGCTGGCCCCTCCGGGGAGACGGGCCCCACCACGGTGGGGGCGATTTGCAGGGTATCCGGGTTTCGCTGGCCCCCAAAGAGCAGGGCCTCTCCATCCAGAATTTCGGTGATTCTGTCGTAGTGCCGCCGGTTTACAATGCGGCCATAGTCCGGACTTTGGAGAGGGTCATTGCCGTACATATCCCGAATTGCCCCATAGAGAAGGGGAAGAAATTCCTCCATCAGGGAGCGGCGAATCAGCAGGTAGTCCGGGGCCACACAGGTCTGGCCGCAGTTGAGGTATTTTCCGAAGGCGATGCGCCTGGCGGCTACCGGAAGGTCAGCGGTTTCGTCCACAATGCAGGGGCTTTTGCCGCCCATCTCCAGGGTCACGGGGGTGAAATGCCGGGCGGCTTTTTGAAGCACCAGCTGGCCTACGGCAGTGCCGCCGGTGAAGAAGATATAGTCAAATTTCTCCTCCAGCAGCTGTTGATTCTCCTCCCGGCCACCCTCCACCACCGCCACCAGCTCCCGGGGAAACACCTGGGAGACAAGCCGCTGAAGGAGGGCGGAGGTGGCGGGAGAATAGGCACTGGGCTTGAGGATGGCCGTATTTCCGGCGGCCAGAGCGTCCACCAGGGGCTCCAGGGTCAGCATAAAGGGGTAGTTCCAGGGGCTCATAATCAGCACACAGCCGTAGGGCTCCTTCAGCACATAGCTCCGGGCGGGGAACTGGGCAATGGGCGTCCGAACCCGCCGGGGTGCAGCGAATTTGCGGAGATGGGCCTTCATATAGCGAATCTCGCTGAGCACCATGCCGGTTTCACACATATAGGCTTCAAAGGCACTTTTGCCCAGGTCGGCAGCCAGAGCGGCGTGGATTTCCGGCTCCATCTCCCGAATCCCTCGGGCCAATGCGTCCAGCATCAGCTCCCGAAAGGCAAGGCTCCTGGTGCTGCCGCCCCGGAAAAAGCGGCGCTGGATCTCTATCAGCTGGGATAATTCCATAGA
>CAVJIP010000182.1:0-16073 GCA_963649625.1 Bacteroidaceae bacterium | reverse complement strand
GCCCAGGGCTCCCGCCCGGTCTTGGGGTCCTTGAGGCCCCGGGGCTTGAGGGGGCCGTACCGGAGGGTGTCCACCCCCCGCCGGGCCATCACCTCCACCGGCATACAGCCCTCAAACACCCGCTTGTCCTCAAAGCCGTGTACCTCCGCCTCCCGGGCAGTGGCCAGCTCCCGGACAAAGTCCAGGTATTCCTGCTGGTTCATGGCGCAGTTGATGTAGTCCGCCGTGCCCTTGTCATACCGGGAAGCAAACCAGCAGTACTCCATATCCAGGGACTCAAAGCTCACCAAGGGTGCCGCCGCATCATAGAAGTTCAGGCCCTTGGCCCCGCCAAAGTGCTCCACAATGGCCTCCGCCAGGGGGTCGGAGGTCAAAGGGCCGGTGGCGATAATGGCAGGCTCCCGGGGGATCTCCCTTACCTCCCGGTGCTCCACGGTGATATTCTCATGGCCCTCCAGGGCCCGGGTGATGGTTCTGGCAAACTCCACCCGATCCACCGCCAGGGCTCCGCCGGCCTCCACCCGGTTTTTCTCTGCGCTGTCCATCACCAGGCTGTGGAGCCGGCGCAGCTCCTCCTTCAGCAGTCCCACCGCATTGGCCAGGGAATCCCCCCGAAGGGAGTTGGAGCAGACCAGCTCTCCAAACAGATCGGAGCTGTGGGCCGGGGTCTTTTTCTCCGGCTTCATCTCCACCAGGCGCACCTGAAAGCCCTGATTGGCCAGCTGCCAGGCGGCCTCGCTGCCTGCCAGCCCCGCACCGATCACCGTCACGTCATGGCTCATGATTCTGCCCCCGCCGCCTGGGCGGCCTTCTTGGCGGCGGACTTTTTCACCGCCGTTTTGGAAGCGGACTTGGCAGCCGCCTTTTTCGCGGAGGTCTTTTTGGCCTTTTCAGGGGCCTCCCGGGCCTGAGATACCTTGGGATTTTCCTCCCCGTTTTCCGCCGGCTTTTTCTTCCGGTAGCCGCCCCGAAGCTCCTCCGGGGTGAAGTTTTCGCATTTTTCGTTGATGCAGAAGGTTTTCTTCTGTCCCTTGCCGGACTTCTTAAACAGGGTCTGGCCGCAGTAGGGGCAGTCCTCCGCCGTGGGCACATCCCAGGTCATAAAGCCGCAGTCCTTGCCCTTTTCACAGGCATAGTAGGCGTAGCCCCGCTGGCTTTTCCGCTTGAGAATGCCGCTGCCGCACTTGGGACACCGGCCCGGCATCCGCTCCGCCAGGGGCTTGGTGTTCCGGCACTCGGGAAAGCCGGGGCAGGCCAGGAACCGGCCAAACCTGCCGATTTTTATGACCATGTTCCTCCCGCACAGCTCACAGACCTCATCCGTCACCTCATCGGGAACCTTCAGGCGAACCCCCTCCAGGGCCGTCTCCGCCTCCTCCATTTCCCGGTGGAAGTCCTGATAAAAGTCCCGGAGCACCTGCTTCCAGTAGATGGTTCCGGCCTCCACCTGATCCAGCTGTTCCTCCATATGGGCGGTGAACTGGACATCGATCACATCGGTGAACCGCTCCTTCATCAGCCCCGTGACCACCTCTCCCAGAGGGGTAGGGCTCAGGCGCTTGTCCTGCTTAATGACATATTCCCGGTCTAAAATGGTGGACACGGTGGTGGCGTAGGTGCTGGGGCGGCCCACTCCCTTTTCCTCCATGGCCTTGACCAGGGTGGCCTCGGTGAACCGGGCCGGAGGCTGGGTAAAGTGCTGGGCCTTTTCCTGCCCCACACACTCCACCCGCTCCCCCTCTCTCAGGGCCGGCAGGGGCGTTTCCTTTTCCTCCGTCTCATCGTCCTTGCCCTCCTCGTAGACCGCAATAAAGCCCGGGAACCGGAGGGCCTGATGGTTGGCCCGGAAAATATGCCCTGCGGACACCGTGTCAATGGACAGGGTGTCATAGACCGCATTGGACATCTGGGAGGCCACAAACCGGCTCCAAACCAGGCGATAGAGCTTGTACTGCTCGGTGGTAAGGCTCCCCCGGATGGACTCGGGATCCAGATTTACATTGCTGGGCCGAATGGCCTCATGGGCATCCTGGGCCGCATTTTTCGTTTTATACCGCCGGGGGCCTTCTTTATAGTAGTCCGCCCCGTAGCGGCCCTTGATAAAGCTGCCGGCAGCGACCAGGGCCTCCTCGGACAGCCGGAGGGAGTCGGTACGCATATAGGTGATAAGGCCCACGGTGCCCTCTCCCTCCACGTCAATGCCCTCATAGAGCTGCTGGGCAATGGCCATGGTGCGTCGGGGGGTCATAGAGAGCTTGCGGGAGGCCTCCTGCTGGAGGGTGGAGGTGATAAAGGGGGGCGCCGGGGTCTTTTTCTTTTCAGACCGCCTGACCGCAGACACCTGAAAGGGGGCCTCCGCCACGTCCCGGAGAATTTCGTCTACCTCCGCCTGGCTGTGAAGCTCCCGCTTTTTTCCTTCCCCATGGTAGTGGGCGGTAAAGCTGCCGGGGCCCTCCGTCCGCCGGAGCTTTACGTCAATGCTCCAATACTCCTGGGGCTGGAAGGCACGAATCTCCTCCTCCCGATCCACCACCATCCGGGTGGCCACAGACTGGACCCGTCCGGCGGACAGGCCCCGGCGCACCTTCTTCCACAGCAGGGGGGAGAGCTGATAGCCCACGATCCGATCCAAAATTCTCCGGGCCTGCTGGGCATCCACCAGATCCATGTCAATGGCTCTGGGGGATTGGATGCTGCTGGTGACAACGTTTTTGGTGATTTCATTAAAGGTCACCCGGTGGGTGGCCTGGTCGGAAAGTCCCAGAAGATATTTGAGATGCCAGGAAATGGCCTCTCCCTCCCGATCCGGGTCGGTTGCCAGATATACCGCACGGCTGTTTTTGGCGGCGGCCTTCAGGTCGGAAATAATGCTCTCCTTGCCCTTCATGGGCACATACTGGGGCTCAAAGTCCTGGTCGATCTCCACGCCCAGCTTGCTTTTGGGCAGATCCCGCAGGTGTCCCATACAGGCCTTGACCTGATAGTCCGGGCCTAAATACTTGCCGATGGTCTTTGCCTTGGCCGGTGACTCTACAATAACAAGATTCGTAGCTTTCGCCATCGTCTCTCCTCCGATGTTCGTTTACTTTGGAAATAAAATCCATAGGGCCCCTGGCGGGAGACTCCCCCCGGCACACCCTTCAGGTATTTTTCAGATTCAGGTCAAACCGCTTTCCCGGCTGCTGGGTCACATAGCCCTTGACCTCCAGCAGGGTAAGGCTGGACAGGGCCCTGGCCGCAGACAGTCCGCTTTGGAGGATAATGTCGTCCACATGGAGCTGTCCTCCCCGGAGCAGCTCCACCAGTTTTATCTCGTCCTGGGTCAGGGTCTGAATGACCTGCTGTAGGTCAATATAATTCCTCTTTGGTTCGTTGTCAATTCTTTTTTCCGTTTTCCCAGGCACTTGGGCCTCTTTTCGGGGGTTTTCCTCCGGGTTCGGGGAAATTTCCCCCTGCCGGGCCTCCTCCCGGGCGGGAACGGCATCGGCCTCCCGGGGCGTTAAGGTCAGGCGGCCTCCCCCCTCCCGCCGGCGCAGCCGGTCCGGGAATCGGGGCTGATAGACCTGGAGCACATCCCACCCGGTGGTGGCCAGGGCGGCCCCCTCCTGAATCAGCCGGTTGCTGCCTACGCTGTGGCTCTGGCCCAGATTCCCCGGCACTGCGTATACGTCTCTCCCCTGCTCCAGGGCGTATTCCGCCGTAATCAGGCTGCCGCTTTTTTGGGCGGCCTCCACCACCAGAACCCCCAGGCTCAGGCCGCTCATGATTCGATTTCTCCGGGGAAAGTTTCCGGCCAGGGGCCGGGTTCCCGGAATGAACTCGCTGATTAGGCATCCGTGGGCCTCCACGTCCCGGTAGAGCCCCTGGGCCTCGCCGGGATAGACAATGTCCAGCCCGTTTCCCAGCACCGCCGCCACCGGGGCACCTGCGCTCAGGGCCCCCTCCAGAGCCAGGGAATCCACGCCCTTGGCCGCCCCGGACACCACGGCCCCGCCGCACAGCCCCAGCTGATAGCCCATGCGCTTGGCGGTGGCCAGACCATAGCCGCTGGCGTTTCTGGCCCCCACCACCGCCACCACAGGCAGGGCATCAAAGGCCAGCAGCTCTCCCTTATAATAGAGCACCGGGGGCGGCGTCTGGATGGCCCGAAGGCGCAGCGGATAGGCCGCATCCTGCATGGTGAGAATGTGGATCCTATGCTGTCGGCAGTCCTCCAGCACCCGGTCTGCCTGGCGAAGATCCCGCATTTCCAGCTGCTGCCGCTCCCGTTGGGTAAGGCCCTCCACCTGTGCCAAGGCCTTACCATCTGCCAGGAAGATCTCCCGGGGAGATTCAAAGGCATCCAGCAGCCGGAGCTGGCCGGACAGGGACAGACCGGGAAGGGTGGTAAGCCAGACCCAATATCGAATTTGAGACATCACAGGGCCTCCTTTTCCTTGGACAATACCGCATCATGCGGCGAGGGTCTTTGGCGCAATGGTGCGGTGGTGCCTTTATAGCGCCGTCATCTGCCAAAGGACAATGGCCGCTGCCGCCGCCGCATTGAGGGACTCGCACCTGGGGTGCATGGGAATCACCAGCCGGCCCCGGGCCTGCTCCAACAGCACCCGGCTGACCCCCTGGCCCTCGCTGCCGATCACCACCGCAGCCGTTCTCAGGTTTACCTGGCGGATGTCCCGGGCCCCGTCGGACAGGGCCGTGACCAGCAGGGGAATTTGCGCTTTCCGGCACTGCTCCACCAGCTCCTCCCGGGAAAGCACCATCGGCCTCCGCCGGAAAACGGCCCCCATGGAGGCCCGGAGGGTCTTGGGATTATAGGGGTCGGCACAGCCCGGAAGCAGCAGCACCGGCACATCCAGCCCGTCCGCCGTCCGAAGAATGGTTCCCACATTTCCCGGGTCCTGAAGCCCCTCCAGCACCAGCATTCCGGGACAGACCTGACCGGCCTCCTCCCGGGGCAGCGCCATCAGAAACAGCACCCCCTCCGGGGCCTCCATGGGAGAGATCTGCTCCATCAGCCGAGGGGGAACCGTCACCTGGCGCACCTGCTCCGGCAGAGCCGGACAGGGCGTGCCCTCCCGGAGGATCACCGTCCGCAGCCCCTCCGGCCTCCACCGAAGGGCCTCCTCCAGGAGCTTGGTGCCGTCCCCCACATACAGGCCCTGGGCTCTGCGCTGCTTTCGGGAGGAAAGCAGCTTTCCCACCTGCACCATCAGGGGATTTTGCCGGCTGATAATATACTCCATGTGCCCTCCTCCTCTGGGCCACAGGGCCCGAAAAGGGGCACTGCCTATTTCACAGTGCCCCATATTTCCCCTTACCGGGCAGCGGTCAGGGCCTTTGCCATGGCCACCGCCGTATCCCGGCCCTGTCGGGCCTCACTGGTGCCGCTGGTGGTGGTATAGTCCATAATGGACAGATACATATCCCGCAGGCCGCAGGACTGGAGCAGGGAGCTTTCCGTCAAATCCACCCGAAGGGCATTGTCCGGATCTGGGGTCAGTCCGTAGCCCTCCACCGGGTCGGTGAAATACTCCAGCTCCGGGTTGGTAAAGGCGTCGGAAACATTTTTGCTCATCAGATACAGGCCCACCTCCGGCTGGGTCATATAGAGGTACATCCGCTCCTGATTCTGCCGGCCTATCTCCGTGTCGCCCACATAGAGCACCGCATAGTAGATGTTCACCTGGCCGTTGCCGTCCAAGTCCTCCACCAGGGGCTTTAGCACCTGATCCAGGGCCTCCAGGTTGCTTTCGTCCACATGGTAGTCCGTGGCGATGACCACGGTGGTGTCGTACCTGGTCTGCCGGAGGGAGTCCACCGTGATAAACCCAATGACGCCCAGAACCACGCAGCCCACCAGCAGGGGCCATTTATAGTGAAACCAGAACACATTGATAAACCAGTGCCGGAAGCCGCCGTTGTTCTGAATACTGGTTTTCAGCTTTCCCTTGCTCATAATCAAAATCCTTTGTCCCGGGGTTTCCCCAGGGTTCGTTTCGTGATATGTCCCTTATTATAATATACCCAGGCAATAATTTCAAGGGAAACCGGCAATTTTTACGAAACTCCCCAAAGGTGCGATTTTCTCTGGAAAATTTCCCTGGCTTGTGGTATCATGAAGAAAGCGTCCCTGACCGGCGATAGATCTGATTTTTTTGTTTTTTTTGCAAGATTTCTGACCTTCCTGCGTCTACATAGGTGAACAACACAGGGCCCTTGGCCCGGAAAGAAGGAAATCTCCATGAAACACACCGCTTTGATTTTGTCCGCCGCACTGCTGGCCCTGAGCCTGACCGGCTGCGGAACCTCGACATCCGCTCCCTCCTCTGCGGCGGCCACGGAACCCACAAGCGCCGCCCAGGCGGAAGCCACCAACGCCGCCCAGTCCAACCTGGACACCTCCGGCAGCGGCTATGAGGCCACGGAGCTGGTAGGGGGCTGGAGCGCCGCCGCCTCCCCGGAGGTGACCCAGGAGGCCCAGGAGGCCTTTGACAAGGCCATGGAGGGACTTATGGGCGTGGACTATACCCCGGTGGCCCTGCTGGGCACCCAGGTGGTGGCGGGAACCAACTACTGCATTCTCTGCCAGGCCACGGTGGTTTCCCCGGAGGCCCAGCCCTATTACGCCCTGGTCTACATCTATGAGGCCCTGGACGGCAGTGCAGAGGTGCTCACCATTACGGACCTGGAGCTGGGCGTATAACCCGGATTCCCGGCACATCCCGGTGGCTCTGGCCCATCGGTAAGGGAGGTATTCTATGAAGCATCTGGCAAAACGGCTTTTCTTCACCCTGGCGATATTGTTCTTTGCCGCCGTATTTGTGTACTCCGCCGTGAAGCTCTACGGAGCCTACGCCGACCACAAAAAGAACGCCCAGGCCTTTGCGGCAGTGGCCGCCCTGGTGCAGACGGAGCCGCCCACCGGGGACGCCTCCACCCCCTCCGGGACAAGCAATGGGGCAAGCCAGGAGACAGAAAAGTCCTTCGGCGTCACCGAGGAGGACACCGCCGGTACCACCGCCTATGAGACCTATCGGGCGGTGTATGAGCAAAATCACGATTTTGTGGGCTGGCTTTCTATTGAGGACACCGCCATCAATTACCCGGTGGTGCAGACCCCGGAGGACCCGGATCATTATTTGCGGCGGGGCTTTGACGGAGAATACAGCTATTACGGGGTGCCCTACGTCCAGAGCAACTGTGACCTGTCCGGCTCTGCCAATCTGGTGATTTACGGGCACAATATGAATGACGGCTCCATGTTCGCCGACCTGTGTCAGTACGCCGACCGGGACTTTTATCTGGAGCACCAAACCATCCGCTTTGACACCCTCTCCCAGTTTGGGCAGTATCAGGTGATTGCCACCTTCAAAACCGTGGCCTACTCCGACTCCGGCTTTGCCTACTATCAGTTTGTAGACGGCTCTCAGGAGGAGTTTGCGGCCTATGTGGCAAGGTGCAAGGAGCTGTCCCTTTACGACACCGGGGTCACGGCGGAATATGGAGACAGACTGATTACCCTGTCCACCTGCGAATACAGCCGGGACAACGGACGGATGGTGGTGGTGGCCAAGCGTGTGGGCGCAGACTAACAAGAAGGTAAGGCCGTGAAAATCCTGGTTTCGTGGGATTTTCACGGCCCTTTGTGATGGCTTTTTCCGGTCAGATCCTGCTGGCGGCATCATAGGCTGACCGGGTGGCTCCCCGGACGTTCTTCGCCACCACGCAGTCTCCCACCGGCTGGAAGAAATCACTGACGCCCCGGAAGGCCTCCGCCTGCCGGGCCCGGGCCCGCATTCCCGCCGCCAGCACCACCGTATCCGCCGGAAGCACCGCCCGGTTTCCGTAGCCGTCGGCCACCTCCATGCCCTCCTGGGTGATGCCGGTACACCGCACCCCGCAGTAGTAGGTGACGTACCGGTCCATATGCTCCACCAGGGCCTGCCGGGGGATGGAATACTCCTCCTGGGCGATGGCCTGGCTCATCTCCACCAAAGTCACCTGCTTTTTCAGCACCATGGCCAGATACAGCGCCGTCTCGCAGCCCACCAGGCCGCCGCCCAGCACGGCGATATGCTCTCCCATGTTCTCGCCCCGAAGGCCCTTTTCGTAGCATTCCTCCGCCGTAATGACCTGCTTTCCCTCCACTCCGGGGATTTTGGGCACAATCGGGTCTGCTCCCAGGGCGGCGATCACTGCGTCCGGCTCCAGGGCCTCCACCAGCTCCGGGGTGGCGCAGGTGTTCAGCCGCACCTCCACCCCCAGCTTCTCCACCATGTGGATCAGGTAGTCCATGAATTTTTCCAGGTCCCGCTTAAACTCCGTCTGCCGGGAGAACACCAGCTTGCCTCCCAGCTGGGCCGCCTGCTCCAGGAGAAGCACCTGATGGCCCCGCCGGGCGGAGACAATGGCCGCCTCCATGCCTGCCGGGCCGCCGCCCACTACCACCACCTTTTTCCTCTCCCGGGGCGGTTCCTCCAGGAGCTTCAGACGGTATTCCCGACCCACCGTGGGATTCACCGAGCAGGCGAAGGCCGTGTTCCGGCCATAGTCCAGACAGTGGAAGCAGCGGATGCAGGGAATGATCTCATCGGCCCGGTTTTCCCTGGCCTTCTCCGGCACAAAGGCATCGGCTATGGTGCCCCGGGCCATGGCGATCAGGTCGGCCCCGCCGGTGGCCAGGGTCTGCTCCATCAAATCCGGATGCTGGAAAGCCCCCAGGGTCAGCACCGGAATATGGAGCTTTCCGCTCTCCTTCACCGCCCGGGCCAGATAGGCGTTGCAGCCTGCCGGGAGGAAGTTGCTGGGGTGCATAATATGCTCCGTCTCGCTGTAGAAGCTGCCGCAGGAGATGTGGGCAATGTCGATTTTGTCCTGAATCAGCTCCAGAAAGTCCACACAGTCATCGGTGGTGAAGCCTCCCTCGGTGAGCTCACTGCCGGAAATCCGATATTCAATCAGCAGCTTCCGGCCCACCCGCTGCCGGATGGCATCCAGAATCATCATCGGGAACTTGGCCCGGTTCTCCAGGCTGCCCCCGAACTCATCCTTCCGGGTGTTGAACTTGGGGGAAAGCATCTGGGAGAGCACCAGCCCGTGGCCCCCGTGAATGAGAATCATGTCAAAGCCGCAGTCCAGGGCCGCCTCCGCTACATCGGCGTAGGTCTGGGCGATTCCCTCCATCACCGGCCGGGTAAGCTTGGGATATTTCTTTCCGTGGCCGTTGACGGTGTAGGACACCAGGTTTCCGTCCTCGTCATAGCCGTGGTATTCAAAGGCCAGCAGCTCCAGGGAAATCTTTGCCCCATAGTAGTGAACCCCATCGGTGAGCTGCCGCCACAAAGGATGATTTTTCCGGGGAAAGATATTTTCATGGGCGTGAACATCGTCATTGGGCCGCTGAATGTCCATGTTCTGGGCGGAGAAGGTGATATTGGCGGAGCCGCCCCTGGCCTTGTTGGCGTAGTAGGCGATCACCGCCTCGTTGGGATACTCCTCCAGGCCCGCCAGAAGATGGGTGCCCGCCGGGGCAGACCAGATACGGTTTTTGAAGGTCACGCCCCCAATGGTGATGGGGGAAAACAGATGGGGATAGTTCAGCTTGTTCATCACAAAACCTCCTGTTGCTGCGCTTTATTCCTCTCTATCATAGCACATCCGTCCCACCTGTACAACTGCCATTGGGGACGGCAAGGGGGACGGGGCTTCCCCCGTCCCCTTTTTCACATTCAAATCATCATTGCCTTGGAGAATGCGTCCCGCATACCCCGCTGGATGTTGCCGCCCTTGTTGGCATCGCCGATCACAAAGAACCTGGGCACAATGCCGCCAAAGGCCAGGGCCTCGTCCACATTGGGATTCATGCCGCCGGAGATAATTACGCTGTCCCCGGAGACGGTCTTTTCCTGTCCCTCCTGGACATAGGTGACGGTGTTTCCCTCCACCTTCACGGTGGTGGCGTTGAGAATGCCCCGGATGCCCTCATACTTCTCCCAGGCGGGGGCCATGTGGCTCCGTCCGTCCGGCTCGGTTTTCACCCAGGCCATGGTGATATAGTGGAGGTGGCTGGCATCCTTGGCCAACTCGTCCTGGCGGGTGAGCAGGGTCACATCGTGGCCGTTCTCCGCCAGGTACATGGCCGTTTCAATGGCCGTCTCGCTGCCGCCTACGCAGACCACATGATGGCCCAGCTCCTGCTCGTGGCCGTACACGTCCAGGCAGACCTTGTACTGGGGCTTGAGCCGGCCGTTTTCATCCCGCAGCCCTTCAATATTGGGCACATTGGGGGTGGCGCCGGTGGCCGCCAGCACCGCCTCAAAGCCGCCGGCCCGGAGCAGCTGGGGGGTGGCCTCGGTCTGCATTTTGACCTTGACCCCCACCTGGCCCATGCGCCGGATGAGGTAGTCCTTAAAGTTTTTCAGAGGCCACTTAAAGCTGGAGTAGTCGCTGTGGATCAGCTGGCCTCCCAGATAGTCGGTTTTCTCAAACAGGGTCACGTCATGGCCCCGCTCCGAGGCCACAATGGCCGCCTTCATGCCCACCGGGCCGCCGCCGATCACCGCCACCTTCTTGGGGGTGGTCTCCGGGTCTACCATCTTGCCGATCTTGTGGGCGATGCCCTGGACGGGGTTTACGGAGCAGAAGGTCATATAGGGCGCAGACATGGTGCCGTGGCACTTGTTGCACCACAGGCAGGGAACCACGTCCTCCCCCCGGCCCTCATAGAGCTTTTTGCCGTACTCCGGGTCGCACATAAAGGCCCGGGCCATGCCGATCATGTCGCACTTTCCCTCCCGGATATAGCCGTCGATCTCATCGGGATCCTGGAAGCCGCCCACCGGCTCGGTGAGGATCTTACATCCCGCCGCCTTCAGGGCCATGGAATAGCGGATGGTCTCATGCTCTCCCTTCCGGAAGGTAAAGCCTGTGGGATGGGACTTGGTCATGTCGCACTCCCGCAGCTGGAGAATGTCCGCCACGTCCTCAATGCACTTGGCAAACTCGATGGTGTCCTCCAGGGTATAGCCCTTGGCCCCGCCCACATAGCCGTTGGGCTGCTCTCCGGCCACGCACAGCTCCACAATAAAGCTCTTGCCAAAGCGTTTTTTCACCGCCGCCAGGGCCTCGTGAAGGAACCGGAGCTGGTTTTCCATGGAGCCGCCGTACTCATCGGTGCGCAGATTGGGATACAACAGCATCTCCACCCGCATGGCAATGCCGTCATAGCCGAAGTCCTTGAACATCTGCACCTTCTGGAGGAAGGTCTCGATCACCTGGGGCATCATCTCCTTGGGGAGCATTTTCACGGGCTTTCCCGCCATGCCGGGAGGGCCGAAGGCCTTGCCGTCAAAGCTGTAGCCCTCGGGGTACTTGATGTCGGTGTTCACCAGCAGCTTGGAGCCGTAGAAATGGATGTCGTCGGCCATCTGGGTGAAATAGTTGTAGGTGCCGGGGTCGGTGTAGTCAAAATTCTGCATCCGCCGGGCATCCTCCACCGGGGTGGAGCGCTGGCCGGGATTTGACCACTCCGCCAGGGTGATAATGGCGGCCCCGTTCCGGGCCAGGCCACCCATAAAGGTCACAAAGCTGTCCGCCGGGAAGGTCTCCGGCCCCTGGAGAAAGTGAGGAGAGGCGTTGGGATACATGGTGCGGTTTTTGATGACGGCGTCTCCAATGCGGATGGGGCTGAGCAGTGCGTCATAGCGATAGCTCATAATAATCTCCTTTCTTTGGAAAGAAGCGGAGTGCCGGAACAGGCACCCCGCTCCCATATCACGGGATCCGTATATCAGTCCACGGACAGAACCAGCTTGCCGGTGTAGACGCCGGGAGCGATGGGGGTTTTCTTGCCGTCCACATACAGGGTCAGGGTACGGTTCTCCGGAGCGGAGAGCTGAGCCCCCTCCTCCAGGGTCAGGCCGCTGAGATAGCCCGTCTTGGTGACAGTCCACCGGGAGGCCTTGTCCAAAGTGACCTTGGTGCCCTTGTCCTGCTCCACAGGCTCGAAGGTGCCCTCTACGGTGCCGATCAGCCACCAGGCGTCCTCCCGGGGCTCTCCCTGGGTGTGGGCCACGGAGCCGGTGGAAATGCCGCCGGTGAGCCGGCAATTCTTAAAGGTCAGGAGCATCTCGTGATCCTGGGCCTGGGCATTGAGGAAGTCGCCGTTGAGCTGGCAGTCGGTAAAGTCCGCCTCCACCTCATTGTGGGCAGGGCCCATCTCCGGCATGGCGGGCATACCGCCGCCCGGGCCACCAGGCCCACCGGGGCCTCCCGGGCCGCCGGGACCGCCAGGGCCGCCGGGACCGCCAGGGCCGCCAGGGCCACCAGGACCACCAGGGCCGCCTGCGGGCATGGGCCCCATGTTGGGATCGTCGTTGGGGAATGCCTCCAGGATCATGCCCTCCTTGCTGTTCAGGGTGGCATCGGAGATATGCATGGTAATGCCCCGGCCCTTGACCTGGAACACGGCCCGCTGGGTGTTAAACACCGTGCCCTCATTGACGATCAGGGTGCCCTGGCCGTTGCCACCGTGGGCCATAACACCCACCTTCCGGGAGGTGACGCTGCAGCCGGTAAAGGTGGCATTGCCCTCCATGCACATAATCACGGGATAGTTGCCCATGTTCAGGTCACAGCGGGTAAACTGATCCAGGCAGTCGCCGATGGAGTAGGCACCGTAGCCGGTGTTCTCCGACTCCAGGGTGCAGTCGTTCAGGTACAGCCGGGCCTTTTTGGTGGCATCGGTGGACATACAGCCCCAGTTTTCGCACTTAATGTGGCAGCGGTTGTAGGTGGCGGTGGCGGAATCCACCAGGTTGGTGGCCCGAACCCGGCCGGTCAGGCCCAGCATCCAGGGCACCTTGGTCATGCCGGAGACGTTGTTGGGCTTGGTGCCGTCCTTGACGGTAAGCTCGGAGTCGTTGACCTCCAGGGTGGCGTTCTCCCGGCCCACAATGGTGACACGGATGGAGCCCACGGTGTTGATCTTGGCCCGGTTTACGGTGACGTGGGAGGTACCTGCGGCGGTAATGCCGGCGCCGTGGCCCACAAAGTCATTGCCTCCGTTGCCGGTGAGCATCATGGTGGCATCGTTGATGGTCACATGGCTGTCGCCGTCCACGTACACGCCGCCGAAGTTGTCGGACAGGGAGTCCACGGTCAGGCCGTTGACCTCCGTGTCGGTGACAAGGCCGGTGAGCACGGCGGCCTTGACGGACTTCTCCGGGACATATTTGCCGTTGGAAATCACCACGGCGTTGGCCATTTCAAAATGATCCACCTTGCCATGGTTTTCATAGTCCACCGCCACCGGCTCACTGACGGTGAGCACCACGGCGCCGGTGTAGGTGCCGGGCAGCAGCTCGGTGGTGGTGCCGTTGACCGTAAGGGTCAGGCATTTCCCGGCCGGTGCGGACAGGGACGCCCCCTGGGCGATGACCAGCCTGTCCAGAGTCTCGCTGGCCGCAATGACGGTCTGACCGCTGATGGTTTTTTCGATCATGGGAATCTCTCCTTTTGGGTTGCGATTGGATATTTTCATATCATAATGTACAGTATAGAATCCCATGACCGGGGATGTCAAGCCGTGGGGGACAAATGGAACGAAAACGTAACAAAGCGTATCCCGTCCGTTTTCCCTGCCCTTATTTTCTTTTCCATTTCAGCAAAAACGCCGAGTTTGTAATCACCAGCACGGAGCCTGCGTTATGTACCATGGCCCCCACCACCGGGTTCAGGGCCCCCAGAACGGCCAGGGTGACGGCGATAAAATTCAGGCTCATGGAAAAGACCATGTTCCTCTTGATGGTGGCCATCATCCGATGAGACAGGGCCACCAGATGGGGCAGCTCCTTCACCTCATCGTCCACCAGGGCAATGTCCGCCGCATCCACGGCAATGTCGCTGCCCATGCCGCCCATGGCAATGCCCACATCCGCCTTTTTCAGGGCCGGCGCATCATTGACCCCGTCGCCGATCATGCACACGGGCATACCCCTCTGCTGATATTCCCCAATGTATCGGAGCTTGTCCTCCGGGAGGCAATTCGCCCGCACCCGGCGAAGGTTCAGCCTGCCCGCAATGGTCTTTGCGGCATTTTCATGGTCGCCGGTGAGCAGCACCGGCTCCACGCCCAGAGCTTCCAGGGCCGTAATGGCGGCGGCACTCTCCCGGCGCAGGGTATCGGACAGGGCAAGGAACCCGGCAAATACGCCATCCACCGCCACAAAGGTCACGGTGCAGCCCTGCCGAATATACCCTTCGGCCTCCGTCAGGGAGGAAACCCCTATCCCATGCTCTCCCAGCAGCTCCGGATTGCCCGCCAGGACGGCCTTTCCCTCCACCTTGGCACACACGCCCCGTCCGGGCATCGCTGCAAAGTCCTGGGCCCCGGACAAGGCCCCGCCGGTTTTCCCGTAGCAGCGCAGAATCGCTTTTCCCAGGGGATGCTCGGAAAGACTCTCGGCGGAGGCGGCCAGCCGATACACCTCCTCCTGGCTGAACTCCTCCGAAGCACTGCTGACCGCCACCACCTCCGGGGTACCGCAGGTCAGGGTGCCGGTTTTATCAAAGGCAATGACCTCTACCTTTGCCAGCCGCTCCAGCGCATCCCCCTCCCGGACAAGAAAGCCGTGCTTTGTGGCGTTGCCAATGGCGGCCATAATGGCCGTGGGGGTGGCCAGCACCAGGGCGCAGGGGCAGAACACCACCAGAATCGTCACCGCCCGAATGATCTGTCCCGTGATAAGCCAGGTCAGGGCCGCAGCAGTCAGGGCGATCACCACGATCCAGGTGGCCCAGCGATCCGCAATGCCCACGATTTTTGCTTTCCCCGCATCGGCGGACTGCACCAGACGAATCATCCGCTGAATGGAGCTGTCCTCTCCCACCCTGGTGGCCTCCATTTCAAAGGCGCCGAACTGATTGACCGTACCGCTGGAGACGGTATCTCCCACGGTCTTGTCCACCGGGAGAGACTCGCCGGTCATGACCGCCTGGTTGATGGAAGTCTGGCCGGAGAGAATCACCCCGTCCACGGGAATGGTCTCCCCGGGGAGCACCCGAAGCCGGTCTCCCACCTGAACCTGCCGGGCCGGAATGGTTTCCTCCCCGCCCTTCCGCAGCACCCGTGCGGTCTGGGGGGTCAGGTGTACCAGCTTTTCAATGCCGTCCCGGGCCTTTGCCACCGTCAGCTCCTCCAGCAGTCCCCCCAGCTGCATGATAAACGCCACCTCACCGGCGGCGAAGTCCTCCCCGATACAGACGGAGGCAATCAACGCCATGGACACCAGCACGTCCGCCTTGATGTCAAAGGCTGTGACCAGCCCGATGATGGCGTTCAGAATGATCGGCAGGCCGCACAGAAGAATGGCGACCCAGGCCATATCAAAGGGAAAGGGCTGAAATTTCAGCAGGCTGCAAAGCACCGCCGCGCCGGAAAAACCCAGCAGGGCAATGTCCTTTTTGATTCCACCCAATTCCAACAGCCCTTCCAGCTTTTTTATGATACCCTTCATGATAATGCCCCTTTCTATACCCCACGGGGTATAGAAGCATTATACCCATAGGGGTATAAGCTGTCAAGGAGGAAAAGGAAAAAGCCAGCCCAAAGGGACTGACCTTTTGCCTTACTGCATATTGGCAAAGCGCTCTACAGCCTTGGTAAAGCTCTCAATGGTTTTGTCTGCGTCGCCGTGCTCGATACCGTCCCGGACGCAGTGCTTCAGGTGTCCCTCCAGCACCACCTTGCCACAGCCGTTCAGGGCCGACTTGGCGGCGTTGATCTGAGCCAGAACATCCTCGCAGGGCACGTCCTCCTCCACCATCCGGTCAATGGCCTGCACCTGACCGATGATTTTTTTCAGCCTCCGATGCAGATTTTCCGAATCCATACACTGTTTCATAACAAAGCCTCCAGACAATACGGGGTGTGGAGCCATTATAGCGCAATTGCAGCCAAAGTGCAACAGGGGGGGCGGTAACCGTCAAACCTACCTGCGCATAGATTGCCTCCAGAGGCGAGACCATCCCAAACTTTGTGTAAACCAAGATCATGGTGTATAATAGGGACA
>CAVJIP010000181.1:2793-13096 GCA_963649625.1 Bacteroidaceae bacterium | reverse complement strand
ATCGAGGCTGACTTCTCATCTTTTATTTGGTTCACATCATTTTAGCACATACAACCCTTGGAATTTCATCCGGGCCAAAGGACCGATGGCCGGACGACATATCGTGCCGGCCACCGGGCACTACGCCTGAGTAAGGGGCTCCCCGGCGACAGCGGCCTCGATCAGTCCCACAAGCTGATCCCGTCCTGTCCCCTTCTCTGCGGAAAAGGGCAGCAGCACCGTATCCTCCCCCAGGGACAGAGTTTCCCGGATGCAGGCCAGATTCGGTTCCACCTCCCGTTTTTTCAGCTTGTCCAGCTTATTGGCCACCACCACAAAGGGGCAGCCTGTCTGCTGAAACCAGGAGGCCATGGTCACGTCGTTCCGGGTGGGAGCATGGCGGGCGTCCACGATCAGGATGCCCAAGGTGATAAGCTCCCGGGCTGCAAAGTAGGACTCCATCAGCCGCCCCCACCGCTCCTTCTCTTTCTGAGACACCTTGGCATAGCCATAACCGGGCAGGTCTACCAGATAGGCCTGTTCATCCACCAGAAAATAGTTGATGTGTATGGTCTTTCCCGGAGAGGAGCCGGTGTAGGCATAGTTCTTCCGCTGGAGTACCCGATTGATCACCGAGGATTTCCCCACGTTGGATTTCCCTGCGAAAGCGATTTGGGGAATGCCGTCCCTGGGAAACTGGGCCGCACCGGCGGCAGAGAGCTTAAATTCAACCTTTTGATAGTTCATGACTTCCTCACTGTCTGAGCATGGGCTGCTTTCCGTGATGCTCCGGCACAGGCATGGCCAGCATGGACTGGCTTGTCTCCCCGCTGGCGCAGCGGGACATATCCAGTGCCGCCGCCAGCACCCCATCTGCATTTTTCACGGTGATAAAGTTCAATCGACTGCGGACGGTCTGGTCGATCTCCTCCAGATCCTTCTCGTTGTCTGCCGGAATGATAACCGTCTTGACCCCATGGCGGAGGGCCGCCATGGTCTTTTCCTTAAGACCGCCGATGGCCATAACCCGCCCCCGAATGGAGATTTCTCCGGTCATGGCAATGTCCCGGCGCACCGGCGCACCGGTCAGGGCGGAAACCAGGGCCGTGCAGATGGTGATACCCGCCGAGGGGCCATCCTTGGGCACTGCTCCCTCCGGGAAGTGGACGTGAATATCCTTGGTTTTGTAGAAGTCCGGCGGAATGTGATAATGCACCGCCCGGGAGCGGATATAGCTCATGGCCGCCTGAACGGACTCCTTCATCACGTCACCCAGAGATCCGGTCATCTCCAGCTTGCCGCTGCCCTCTACCACATTGACCTCCACCTCCAGGGTCACGCCGCCTACCGCCGTCCAGGCAAGGCCCGTGACAATGCCCACCTGATTTTCACTGGGCATCACGTCCGGCAGGAACTTCCGAACCCCCAGATATTCCTCCACCCGGGCCGGGGTCACGGTGACACGCTTTAGCCCCTCATCGGTGGCAAATTTCAAAGCGGCCTTCCGGCACAGGGCCGCAATCTCCCGCTGGAGGGTACGAACCCCGGACTCTCTGGTGTAGCCGTCAATGATTTCCCGCCAGGCGTTGTCATAAACGGTGATCTGGCCCTTTTTCAGGCCCAGCTTTGCCAGCTCCTTGGGCAGCAGATGGTGCTTGGCAATCATCAGCTTTTCCTCATCGGTATAGCTGGACAGCTCAATGACCTCCATTCGATCCAGGAGAGCCGTGGGAATGGTGGAGGTGGTATTGGCGGTGGTAATAAACAGCACCCGGCTCAGGTCAAAGGGCACCTCCACAAAATTGTCCCGGAAGGTCTTGTTCTGCTCCGCATCCAGCACCTCCAGCAGGGCCG
This sequence comes from Bacteroidaceae bacterium, assembly GCA_963649625.1. Taxonomy (GTDB): domain Bacteria; phylum Bacillota; class Clostridia; order Oscillospirales; family Oscillospiraceae; genus HGM13006. Next base: position 11,263 of record CAVJIP010000181.1, on the reverse strand, counting down.
AGGCCGGATCTCCCCGGTAATCCGAGCCCAGCTTGTCGATCTCGTCCAGTAGCAGCAGGGGATTTCGGCTCCCCGCCTGCTTCACGCCGCTGATAATACGGCCAGGCATGGCCCCGATATAGGTCTTTCTGTGGCCTCGAATCTCCGCCTCATCATGGACACCGCCCAGGGAAATGCGGGCCATGTTTCGATTCAGGCACTTGGCAATGGAGGTGGCAATAGAGGTTTTGCCCACACCGGGGGGGCCCACCAGGCAGATGATCTGCCCGGACACGTCCGGGGCCAGCTTTCGTACCGCCAGCAGCTCCAGCACCCGCTTCTTCACCTGGTCAAGACCATAGTGATCCTCCTCCAGCACCCGCTTTGCCCCGGCAATATCCACGGTCTCCTTGGTTTCCCTGTTCCAGGGCAGCTCCAGGATCAGATCCAGATAGTCCCGGAGCAGTGCCCCCTCGGAGGAGCCTGCCGGATGCTTTCCCAGCCGGGCCACGTCCTTAAGGAGCTTTTCCTCCACGGAGAACTCCAGCTTCAGAGCCTTGATTCCGGACTCGTAGTCCTCCAGCTCCTGATCCTCGTCCTCCTCGCCCAGCTCTGCGTGGATGATTTTCAACTGTTCCCGGAGGTAATAGTCCTTCTGGCCCTTATTCACCGCCGCCTGCACCTTCTCGGCAATGTCCCCTTCGATTTTCATAATCTCGATTTCCGCCGACAGGGTTTTCAGCACCATCTCCAGCCGCTTTACCGGGTGCAGCTGCTCCAGGGCGGCCTGCTTATCGGTGAATTTGAAGCCGCAGTTCTGGGCCAAAAAGTCCGCCACAAAGCTTGGCTCCTCGCTGGTCATCAGCTTAAGAAGGTTTTCCGGGGAACCCTTGGGCAGCAGATCACAGTAGCCTCCATAGAGCTGATAGGCCACCCGAAGCAGGGCCTCTACCTTGGCTTTGGAGGTACGATAGTTCTCATCGGACAGCTCCTCGCAGGTGGCCATCAGATAGGGGCTTTCCTGGGTAAAGCTGTCGATTTTCACCCGGCTGATGCCCTCCACCAGGATGCGCACCACCTCACCGGGCATTTTCAGCACCTGGCGCACATGAACCAGCACACCCACCTCATAGAGATCCTCCGGCCCCGGCTCATCCACCACCACGTCCTTCTGCATCAGAAGAATCATCCGCTGATCGTCGTTTAACGCCGCATCCAGGGCACGGATGGATTTCTCCCGGCCCACATCAAAGGAGAAAATCAGCTTAGGAAACACAGAAATCCCCCGCAGGGCCATAACCGGGATCTGCACATCAATTAGTTCTAGCATATGGAACGCTCCTTTCCTGGAACGGATACGAATACTGTATAAGCACAGCGGGGCCAGCTCAGGCCGTACCCGGCCTGAACCAGCCCCAAATAAACAAATTTTCAGGATTCCAGCCTGGCGGACTTGCCCACCTTGTGGACAGGACGTCTAGGCTTGGAGGGGTCCTTTACGACCTCCGGCGGCGTGTGCTCCTCAATGGCCTGCTCCGTAATGGTCACAGACTGAATGGAAAGATCCGATGGGATCTCAAACATCACATCCGTCATCACACCCTCCATTACAGACCGAAGTCCCCGGGCACCCACCTTGCGATCCAGCGCCTCCTGGGCAATGGCCTCCAGGGCCTCAGGCTGAAAATCCAGCTGAACCCCGTCAAATTCCAGCAGCTTCTGATACTGCTTGACCAGGGCATTTTTCGGTTCTGTAAGGATTCGCACCATGTCCTCCTTGGTCAGGCTCTGGAGCCCGGTAATCACCGGGAGCCGGCCCACCAGCTCAGGAATGATGCCAAATTTCAAAATGTCATGGGGCTGTACCTGGGCGAAAAGCTCCCCAACGTCCTGCTCTCCCCGCTGACCCAGCTCACGGCCAAAGCCCATGCCCGCAGCCGCAGTGCGCCGCTGGATGATCTTATCCAGGCCGTCAAAGGCTCCGCCGCAGATAAACAGGATGTTGCTGGTATCAATAGGAATAAACTCCTGCTGCGGATGCTTTCTCCCTCCCTGGGGCGGCACATTGGCCACGGTTCCCTCGATGATTTTCAGCAGGGCCTGCTGTACGCCCTCCCCGCTTACATCCCGGGTAATGGAGGTGTTTTCGCTTTTCCGAGCGATTTTGTCGATCTCATCCACATAGATGATGCCCTTTTCCGCCCGTTCTACGTCAAAGTCCGCTGCCTGAATCAGCCGCAGGAGAATGTTCTCCACGTCCTCGCCTACATAGCCCGCCTCTGTCAAAGTCGTGGCATCTGCAATGGCAAAGGGCACATCCAGAATCTTCGCCAGGGTCTGGGCGAACAGGGTCTTGCCGCTGCCGGTAGGGCCAATCAGCAGGATATTGCTTTTTTGAAGCTCCACCTCGCTGGTGGTGCCGTAGTACAGGCGCTTGTAGTGATTGTACACCGCCACGGACAGGGAGACTTTAGCCTTCTCCTGTCCCACGATATACTGATCCATGTATTCCTTGATGGCCTGGGGGGACGGGATAGTTTCCGGGAGAATCTCCTCCGGAGGCATCTCCATCAGGTCGTCCTCCAGAATATCCTCGCACAGGGCAACACACTCGTTGCAGATGTACACCCCCGGGCCTGCGATGATTCGCTGAACCTGCCCCTGCTTCTTCCCGCAGAAGGAGCATTTGATATTCTTTTCGCCACTATTCTCTCTTGCCACTGGCGACAACTCCCTTTCTCATTGGGCCTTATCTCTTATAAATAACCTTGTCGATGAGGCCATATTCCTTGGCCTCATCTGCGCTCATGAAATTGTCGCGCTCGCAGTCCGCCGTCACGACCTCCAGGGGCTTGCCGGTGTTGTCCGCCAGAATACGGTTCATCCGCTTTTTGATGATTTCAAGGCGCTTGAGATGAATGGCCATATCGGTGATCTGTCCCTGGGTCCCCGCAGAGGGCTGATGGATCATAATCTCCGCATTGGGCAGGGCCATACGCTTGCCCTTGGTGCCCGCAGAGAGCAGGAAAGCCCCCATGCTGGCCGCCATACCGATGCAGATGGTGGAAACATCGCACTTGATATACTGCATGGTATCGTAAATTGCCATGCCGTCGGTCACGGAACCTCCGGGGCTGTTAATATAGAAGCTGATGTCCTTCTCCGGATCCTGCCCTTCCAGATAGAGCAGCTGGGCCACGATCAGGCTGGCCGTGGTGGAATTGACCTCCTCGGAAAGCATGATAATGCGGTCATTGAGCAGGCGGGAATAGATGTCATAGGAACGCTCTCCCCGACTGGTCTGCTCTACTACATATGGTACTAAACTCATGGAAACACTCCTTATTCACGCAGTAAACTCATTGTAACCGCACCCATTGGAATATATTCCCACTGGGAAGATTATTCGGCGGCAGGTGCCTCGGGTGCCTTCTCCACAGCACTGTCCACGATGAGTTCCATGGCCTTCTGGAACTTCTGATCTCGCACGATCTCCTCCTGGGGAACATACTCCTTCACCTTTTCGATCTCCATCTCATACTGCTCCGCCATGCTCTTGTAGGCATCCTCAATCTGCTCAGGGGTGATCTCGATATTCTCCACCTCGGCCACCTTCTCCAGCAGCAGGGTGTTCTGAATCTGGCTCATGGCGGAGGCCTTCTGGCTGGCCCGGACACCCTGGACGGTGGTTCCCATCATCTGGGCGTACTGCTCCAGGCTAAAGCCGCTCTGCTGCATACTCATGGCGTACTGCTGCATGATCTCATCCAGCTGGGCCTCTACCATGGCATCGGGAATCACGGCGGTCATATTGTCAATGGCCTGCTGCATCACGGCATTCTTAAAGGTGGACTCCGCCGTCTCGGCCTTTTCCTTCTCCAGCTTCTCCTTAAGCTCCTTGCGCAGCTCCTCCAGGGTGTCGGCAGTCTCGGACACGTCCTTGGCAAACTCATCGTCCAGCACAGGAAGATTGGTGGCCTTGACTTCCTTCACCTTGACCTTGAATACAACAGGCTTTCCGGCCAGCTCTTTTGCACCGTAATCCTCCGGGAAGGTCACATTCAGCTCCTTCTCATCGCCGGCCTTCAGGCCCACCAGCTGCTCCTCAAAGCCGGGGATAAAAGCTCCGGAGCCCAGGGTCAGGCTATAGTCCTCCCCCTTGCCGCCCTCAAAGGCCACGCCGTTTTCAAAGCCCTCAAAGTCGATCACCGTGGTGTCGCCGTTTTCTGCGGCCCGTTCCACCGTCTCCACGGTGGCGTTCCGGTCAGCCAGCTTCTTCACCTCGGCATCAACCTCCTCCTCGGTGGCCTCCACCGAGGGCTTCTCCGCCGCAAGGCCCTTGTACTGGCCCAGCGTGACCTCGGGATATAAACCCGCCTCCACGGTAAGCTCCAGCGTACCGTTCTCGTCCACGTTCATATCCGCAACGCTGGGGGTGCCCACCACATTGAGCTTCTCCGCCTCAATGACCTGCTCCCACACGTCCGGGAACAGCAGATTGATGCCGTCCTCATAGAACACACTGGCCCCGTACATTCCCTCCACGATCTTCCGGGGTGCCTTGCCCTTGCGGAAGCCGGGAATATAGATGTCGTTTTTGACCTTACGATATGCCTTGTCCAGGGCGGCCTGGAATTTGTCCTTCTCCACCTCCAGGACTACCTTCGCAGTGCTGTTCTCGTTTTTTTCTACGCTTTTGACGTTCATTGGTTTTTCCTCCTGTATTCACGGCCGAAGCCACTTTTTATAGGTTTTGGCTGCTTCCCGCTAAAAAGCCATAAGACAGCCTATAGATTATATCAGATTATTTCCGGTTTTCCAATAGGAAATTTTCATTTATTTTCTCCAATCCGGCGGAAATATCCCACAAGGAGGCGTACAAACCGGCATTGGAGCCTTCCCTGCCCTTAATCCAGCACCAGGGCGGGGCGAAAATCCAGATAGTCCGCCGCCACCAGCTGATAGCGCACATCCTCCCAGAAGCCCTGAAATGCCATTTTATGGCTGGCTCCGTGAAGATGCCCATAATAGCAGGCCCTCACGCCGTACCTCATCAGCACATCCTGAATCTCCTGACAGCGGTAGCCCCCAAACCTGGGGGGATAGTGGAGAAAGCACAGCTTTTCCCGGTCTCCCGCCGCATTTAATGATGTCTCCAGCCGCATCAGCTCCCGGCGAAAGACCTTTTCGTCCTGGGCACCGTGACGCTCCTCCTCGTAAAACCAGCCCCTGGTTCCGCAGATGGCATAATCCCCATAGTCCCAGCAGTTGTTGTTGAGAATCAGCATATCCGAAAAGCCCTGGCTCCCGCAGAAGTCGTAGAACTTTTTGGCGGTGGACCACCAGTAATCATGGTTTCCCTTCAGGATGATTTTTCTGCCGGGAATAGCATTGATAAACCGGAAGTCCTCCACCGCCTTGTCAAGGCTCATGCCCCAGGTGAGATCTCCCAGTAGCACCGTGGTGTCCTCCGGGCCGATGACCTTTAGCCCCTCCCGGAGCTTGTCCACATAGCCCACCCAGGCCCCGCCGAACACATCCATAGGCTTGTCGGTTTGGAGGCTCAGGTGCAGATCCCCAATGGCATACAGGGCCATCAGGACAGAGCCTCCAGCACAACGGTCTTCATGCCGTCCTTTTCCGTGACCCGGGTAAACCGTACCTGCTTGCCTGACAGTTCCTTCAAGGGTGCGGGGGCAGTCGTGCGGGTTTTTTCTTCCAGCTGGCCGATAATCTCCGTGCCGGGCTTCTTCTCCCTTACTCCCAGGGCCTCCAGTACGCTGGCGCAGAACTTATAGGGGGAGGCGGTGGAAAGCACCACGGACAGGGTCTGATCTCCGGTTTTTTCCCGGTATTCCTCCAGCACCCCATAGGCCACCGCCGTATGGGGGTCCATCAGATACCCCTCACAGCCAAACACCTTGGCAATGGTTTCTGCGGCCCGGTCATCGGAGCACCAGCCCGCCGCAAAGCTCTCCTGGATTTTTTCCTTCAGGCTGTCCGAAACGGTATATTTTCCTGCTCCGGCCAGAGCCTCCATATACCCCCGAACCTCCTCGTCAGAGCCGGAGAGCTGATAAAGCAGCCGCTCCAGATTGGAGGAAATCAGAATGTCCATGGAGGGAGAGGCCGTGGTGTAGAAGGGCCGGTTTTTGTCATAGGTGCCGGTGCGGATAAAGTCCGTAAGCACATTGTTGGCATTGGAGGCGCAGATCAGCCTGTTCACCGGCAGGCCCATGGTCTTGGCATAGAATCCGGCCAGAATGTCCCCAAAATTCCCGGTGGGGACGCAGAAGTTGATTTTCTTCCCCATGGTGATTCGGCCATCCCGCACCAAGTCGCAGTAGGCACTGATGTAGTATACCACCTGGGGCAGCACCCGGCCCCAGTTGATGGAATTGGCAGAGGACAGGAAATAGCCCCGCCGGGCCAGCTGCTCCCGCAGGTCTTCATCGGAGAAGATTCCCTTTACGCCGGTCTGGGCATCGTCAAAGTTGCCCACCACGGCGCACACGCCCACATTGTCTCCCTGCTGGGTGACCATTTGCAGCTTCTGAATATCGGACACCCCGTCCTTGGGATAGAACACCAGAATTTTCGTATGCTCCACATCGCAGAAGCCCTCCAGGGCGGCCTTGCCGGTGTCCCCGGAGGTTGCCACCAGAATGCAGGCGGTTTTCTCCTCCCCGGTCTTTTTCAGGGATGCGGTGAGCAGATAGGGCAGCATTTGCAGGGCCATGTCCTTAAAGGCACAGGTAGGGCCGTGCCACAGCTCCAACACCTCGGTGCCCTCCGTCACATGATAGACCGGGGCCACATCCTTGGTGTCAAACTTTGTGCCGTAGGCGTAGGCCCGGGCAGCGTATTCCCTGAGCTCCTCTTGGGAAAAGTCCTCCAAAAACAGCTTCATCACCGTGACCGCCCGGGTCTGGTAGTCCGCCTTCACCAGCGTCTCCAGCGTGTCCCGGGAAATGGTGGGGAGGCGCTCCGGGGTAAACAGTCCCCCCTCCCGGCTGAGGCCCTGGGCAATCACCTGGGCCCCATCATAGCGGAGAGAAGCGTCTCGGGTGCTGAGATATTTCATCGTAATCCCTACTTTCTTGCAGTATGCAAACGGCAGTCGTGCCGTTAAAATGCGTTTTCAATGTGGTGTATGGGAATGGGGTTGGTGTCCCTGCCCTGGGGCGCATACAGCTCCACCACGTCAAACCGGGGCTGCTTGTCTGTCTCGTGAGACCGGAGATAGTCCAGGGCCGTCAGCCGGAGCCGTTCCTGCTTCTGGGGTGTTACCGCCTCTGCCGGGGTGCCGTATCGTCCGGATTTGCGGAGCTTCACCTCTGTGAACACCAGAAATTGGTCATTCTCCAAAATCAGGTCAATCTCCCCGAATCGGCTGTGATAGCTGTGCTCCAAAAGCCGATAGCCCCGTTGTATCAGGAATTTCGCCGCCTGGGCCTCTCCCCAGGCTCCCAGCTCATGACTGGCGTTCATAGAACTTTTTGAAGAAGGTTTTTCGGTGGATGGGACACAGGCCATACTCCCTTACCGCCGCATAGTGCCGCTTGGTTCCGTAGCCCTTGTGAATGGCGAAGCCGTACTCCGGGTATCTTTCGTCCATCTCCTCCATATATTGGTCCCTGGCCACCTTAGCCAAAATGGAGGCTGCGGCAATGGACGCCACCTTGGCGTCGCCCTTGACCACCGGCACCGCCTCCACGCCAAAATCCGTCACCCGGTTTCCGTCAATCAGGGCCAAATCGGGCCTTGGCTCCAACTGGTCAATGGCGATTTTCATTGCCTGGAAGGTGGCATTTAGAATATTGTCCCGGTCAATCACCCCTTCATCCACCGAGGCGATCCCGTAGGCAATGGCCTGCTCCTGAATGATTGGGTACAGCTCCCGCCGTTTTTTGTCCGTCAGCTGCTTGGAGTCGTTCAGACCCGGAATCTGGAAATCCTGCGGCAGAATCACCGCCGCCGCATACACCGGCCCGGCCAGGGGCCCCCGGCCCGCCTCATCCACGCCGCAGATCACTTCATAGCCCTGGGCCGTATAGCCCTTGGAAATCTCCCAAAGGTCTGCCTGCTCATGCTTCTTTCCCATGGTCGTCCTCCTCCCAGGTCGGCGGCTGCTCCAGGGTAAACCTTCCCAGCTTGCCGCTGCGATATTCCTCCATCAGCACCCGGCTCATACGCTCCACGTCCACCTCACCACCGGAAATCAGCATTCCACGCTTTCGTCCGGCCAGCTCCAGCAGCTCCAGCCCCTGAATCGGCTCCGGCAGGGTGATTTTATACCGTCCCTCCAGGGCCGCCGGATAGGTGCTGCCCAGCAGCTCCATCAGATGCATGGCCAGAGTCTCCACGTCCACCACGTTGTCCTTCACCGCCCCGGTATAGGCCAGCTTCATGCCCACCTCCGGATCCTCAAACTTGGGCCACAAAATGCCAGGAGTATCTAATAGCTCCAGCCCTCGTTCCACCGTGACCC
>CAVJIP010000181.1:0-2783 GCA_963649625.1 Bacteroidaceae bacterium | reverse complement strand
CTGCTTGCCCCGGGTAACACCGGGCCGGTTCTCCGCCTTTGCGGCCTTCCTGCCTGCCACCTGGTTGATAAAGGTGGACTTTCCCACATTGGGGATTCCCACCACCATGACCCGGATCGTCCGACCTACTTGGCCCTTTTCCGCATAGCGCCGGAGCTTTTCCTTCAGCAGCTCCCGCACCGCCGGAGCGAACTGATTGACTCCCTTTCGGTTTTTGCAGTCCATTTCCAGGGCCATTTTCCCCTGGCGGCGGAAATAGGCCAACCACTCTTTGGTCATGCCCGGGTCTGCCATATCCATGCGGTTTAGAATCACCATCCGGGGCTTGTCTCCGCAAATGGCGTCAATATCCGGGTTCCGGCTGGACAGGGGAATTCGGGCATCCACAATCTCGCAGACTGCATCCACCAGGCGAATATCCTGCTCCATCTGCCGCCGGGTCTTAGTCATGTGTCCCGGATACCACTGTATATTCATGACACCCCTCCAAACCGGCCAATAGGCAGGACGATTTGCAGGGCCTTCCCCAGCACATACCGCTTGTCCACACAGCCAATGTCCGGGTTCCGGCTGTCCGTGGAATGGAGCCGGTTGTCCCCCATGACGAAAATGCAGTTGTCCGGCACGGTGATGGGAAAGTCCAGGCCCTCATAACGGGTGGTGGGGTCGTTAATATAGGGCTCGTCCAGGAGCACGCCGTCCACCCACACGTCTCCGGTTTCAAAGTTAATGTCAATGGTCTGTCCCTCCTGGGCAATGACCCGCTTGACGATCGGCTCATCGTCAAAGTCCACCGCCCGCAGCACCACAATGTCCCCCACCTTGGGCTCATAGAGAAAATTGGACAGCAGGGTCAGCTTGTCGCCGTCATGGAGGGTGGGGTACATCGAGTCTCCCACTACCCCCACCAAACGGATGGCAAACACAAACAATATGGTCACAAATATCAGGCAGGCCACCACATCCGACAGGGCACCGTAAATATCCAGCCAGATGCTTCGCTCATGCTGGGGCGCATCCTGCACCATTTGAATCTTCCTTTCTAATGATGATTTTGGGATGATACAACACAGTGTCTATTATAGCACAAGCTGCGCCGGGTTTCAAAGGGTAAATAAGCTAAAATCCGGCGGCCCGCTCCCGACCTTGGCTGGTCAGATGCGCCAGAAGCACCATGAGAAAACGCCCCGACAGCCGAAGCCATCGGGGCATAGGGAAATCACTTAGGGTGTCAGAGAAACCGCCTTCTCCTCGGCGCCGTTGCCAAACACCAGCTTTGTCACCTCTGACGGGTCAAGGGGAACGGCCCATTGAATCTGCCATACATCCAGCTCCGTCTTCTCATCAAAGGTCATACTGCTGCCGTCAGAGGGCACCTGGGTGCCGTCCTTCAGCAGAGCGGACACGGTGAAGCAGTGGCTGTCCGGCTCTGCCGCCATGGCCAGAGCCGCATTCTCTCCATCGGCGGCGAAGAAATAATCATCGAAATCCGTTTCCACCGCAAAGCTACAGCCATTTTCCTCCACCAGAATGTCCCGAACCGTCAGCACCAGGTCGTTTTGGAACACCAGGGTTTCTTCTGTGCCCCTGGCCTCCGCCGTGTTTGTTTCCGGCAGGGCAATGGCAAAGCTCCATTTCCCGCTGACCTCTACCTCCTCGGTGTCCTTTCCGGACAGCATAATGGTTTCCATGTTCAAATGGAGGGTGGTGCAGCCGTCCCCCAGGCTGGCTCCCTCGGGCAGGTCGAAGCGCAGACCTTCCTCCTGCTGTACCGTGCCATGCTCCATAACGGCCCCGCCGCCGCCACCGGTGCTGAAGCTGACGGTTCCATAGTTTTCACTTTCCACATAGGCCGGTGTCATCCAATCCCTGCAAAACTGGTACTCCTCCGTATCGTAAACCTCTGGATCCAGGGTAAAGGTATACAACAGCTTTACCGTGTCCCCTGCCACATTCACCGAGTCCACAGTCACGGTAATCCCCTGATCCGTCACGCTCTCCCCCAGGTCAGCGGAGCGTTCCTCCACAAAGTCCTTCTGGGATTGGGTCATTTCCGTACTTGTCTGCTCCTGCCACTGCTGCTCCATGCGGCTGGTGATTCGGGTATAGCCCGCCACAGCCAAAGCGCTGCCTGCCAGCAGCACTGCTGCCGCCCCGGCAATCAGGGCGATTCGCAGAGGATTTCTCCGCTTTGCTCCGATTTTTTTCATAGTTTCCTCCTTAATCCGTTTTACATCAGGAACGTCGGCTGAGTCCACCGGAAACGGCCCCTGATAGTCATCCAACAGCTCCGTAATTTTCAGCTCCATCGTTCCACCGCCTGCTCTGTAAGTCTGTCCCGCAATATCTTTCTCCCTCGGTGCAGCTTGCTTTTTACCGTGCCCAAGGGAAGGCCCATCCGAAGAGCAATGGCCTCCATGGTCTCATAGAGGTAATAATATCGCAGGAATATCTCCCGATCCACCTCCGGCATGGCCTCCACCGCCTCCAGCAGCTCCTGTTTTTGCGCCTCCGCCAGGGCCTGCTGCTCCGGGGAATCTGTGGGAATGGTCAGCACATCCTCGTCCATGGGCAGCACCGGCTTGACCTTCCGCAAAAAGTCCCTGGCCCGATTTCGGGCCACCGCCCCAAGCCATGGCTTCAGCTTTCCCGGCTTTACCGTCTGGGCGTGCTCCCACAGGGAGAAAAACACGTCGGCGGATAGCTCCTCCACGTCCTCCCGGGTTCCGGCACTGCCCAACACATTGCTCACCACGGTGGCCACATAGGCCCCGTACTGTTCC
>CAVJIP010000180.1:0-7249 GCA_963649625.1 Bacteroidaceae bacterium | reverse complement strand
CTGCGGCCTATGCTGGACGTGACCCGGCAGGAGGTACAGGATTATCTTGCCGAGAATCATGTCCCCCATGTGGAGGACTCCACCAATGCCCAGGACAACTATCTGCGAAACCGTCTCCGGCACCGGGTTCTTCCCCTGTTAGAGGCGGAAGATCCTGGGCTGGCCGCCGGAATTACGGAGCTTTGCCTTACCCTGCGCCAGGAGGACGACTATATGGACGCTCAGGCCCGGGCCGCCCTTTCTCAGCTGCGAGAGGGAAATTCCCTGTCCTGCTCCGGCCTGCGGGCGCAGCCTGATGCCCTGCAATATCGGGTTCTGGGCCTGTTTTTGGCCCCTGTGCCGGAGATTGGCCGGACACACCTGGAGGCGGCGAGCCGCCTATTAGCCAGCGGCCCCTCTGCTTCTCTGGCCCTGCCGGGCCGTTGGCGGCTCCACCGGGAGTATGACCGGCTGGTTCTGTCCCGGCCCTCCAATGCCCACGCCCTGCCGGAGCCGGTGGAGCTTTCCCCCGGGGAGACGGTTTTCTTTGGCCCCTGGCGGGTCATTTGCCGCTTTGGGCCCATGCCGGACAGGCTGGAAGATGGCACAGTGGCCCTTCGGGCTGCGGCCCGTGCCCTTCCCCTGACCCTGCGCCCCCGCCAGCCGGGAGATCAAATTTCCCTGTCCGGCGGCAAAAAAAAGGTCAGCCGTCTGATGATGGATGAAAAAATTCCCGCTTCCTGGCGGGATCAAATGCCGCTGGTATGGGACGACCACACCCTGCTGGCAGTCTTGCCCCTTCGGGCCGCAGCCTGCTGCCGCCCCGCCGTGGGTGAGGACAGCATTCTGCTGTCGGCAACACGAATGGAGGATGGAACATGAACAAGGATCTGGATTATGTAATGCTCACCCAGGAGCAGCTCCGTCAGCGGGTACAGGAGCTTGGCCGGGAGCTTACAGGGGAATATCAGGGCAAGGAGCCTGTGCTGCTGTGTGTGCTCAAGGGCAGTCTGGTGTTCACCGCCGACCTGATGCGGGAAATCAACCTTCCCTGCACCCTGGAGACCATTACCCTTTCCTCATATCGGGCCATGGCCACACGTCCCAGTGAACTGACCCTCAGCGAGCCCTTTGAGGTGGACGTGACCGGGAAGGACATTATTGTGGTGGAGGATATTCTGGATACGGGCAGAACCCTCAGCTTTCTTATGGAGCTGCTGCGCCGGCAGAAGCCTGCCTCCCTGAAGCTGGTGGTGCTTCTGGATAAGCCCAGCCGCCGGGAGGCTCCTGTGGAGGCCGATCTGGTGGGCTTCACCATCCCGGATGCCTTCGTGGTGGGCTACGGCCTGGACTACGACCAAAAATACCGCAATCTTCCATGTATCGGGGTGCTCAAGCCCTGCGTTTACAGCTAACCTACAGGCAAGGGAGTGACCCCATTGAAAAACAACAAAAGCAACATTGTCTTTCTGGTGCTGATTCTGGTGATTCTGGGCGTTGCCGTCTGGGCAATGCGTCTGCCCAGCGCAGACACGGAGGACTACGCCTACAGCGATATTCGGGAGCTTTTTGAGGCCCAGCAGGTAAAGTCCTTTACGCTAACGGACAACGCCCTGATTTTGACCCTTCGGGAGCCGGACGCAGAGGGCCTGACCCAGCGTACCTTCCACATTGCCAGCTTCGCCGTCTTTTATGAGGACTTTAACGACCTGGTGGTAGAGCAGTATGACGAGGGCATTCTGGAACGGTATGACTATCCCGCCGCCTCCACCACTCCGGTGTGGATGATGTTTATTCCCTATCTGCTTATTGCCCTGCTGGTTTTGGGCGTTTGGCTGTTTATGGTCAGCCGGATGTCCGGCGCAGGCAGCGGAGATAAGGGGGTCATGAAGTTCGCCAAGGCCCGGGCCACTCTGGGCGTGGACGAAAAGAACAAGGTCACATTTCAGGACGTGGCCGGAGCTGACGAAGAGAAGGCGGAGCTGGAGGAGGTGGTGGACTTTCTGCGGGAGCCCGACAAGTACACCCGCCTGGGCGCAAAAATCCCCAAGGGCATTCTCCTGGTCGGCCCGCCGGGCACCGGCAAGACCCTGCTGGCCAAGGCCGTGGCCGGAGAGGCCGGTGTGCGGTTCTTGTCCATTTCCGGCTCCGACTTTGTGGAGCTATATGTGGGCGTAGGGGCCAGCCGTGTCCGGGATTTGTTTGACCAGGCCAAAAAGCAGGCTCCCTCCATTGTGTTTATCGACGAGATTGATGCCGTAGGCCGTCAGCGGGGCGCAGGTCTGGGGGGCGGCCACGATGAACGGGAGCAGACCCTAAACCAGCTCCTGGTGGAAATGGACGGCTTTAACAGCACCGAGGGTGTAATTGTCATGGCCGCCACCAACCGAGTGGACATTCTGGACAGTGCCCTGCTGCGGCCCGGCCGCTTTGACCGGCAAATCTATGTGGGCGCCCCGGATACCCGTGGCCGGGAGGAAATTTTGAAGGTTCACGCCCGGAATAAGCCTCTGTCCGATGATGTGCGCCTGGAGGTCATTGCCAAGCAGACTGCGGGCTTTACCGGCGCAGACCTTCAAAATCTACTCAACGAGGCCGCCCTTCGGGCCGCCAAGCTGGGGCGGCCGGTGATTACCATGGAGGACATGGAGAGCTCTATGATCAAGGTCATCGCAGGCCCCGAGAAAAAGAGCCGGGTGGTGCCGGAGCCGGAGCGGCGGCTTACCGCAGTTCACGAGGCGGGCCACGCCATTGTGATGGATTCCCTGCCCCATCACGACCCGGTACACCAGATCACCATTGTTCCCCGGGGCATGACCGGAGGCATGACCATCTCCCTGCCCACGGAGGATCACAGCTATATGAGCCGGAACGAAATGCTGGAGCAAATCGTTTCCCTACTGGGCGGCCGGGTGGCCGAGGCCCTGATGCTGGACGACATCTCCACCGGGGCCTCCAACGACCTTCAGCGGGCCACCTCCATCGCACGGAGCATGATTACAAAATATGGCATGAGCAGCGAGCTGGGGCCGGTTTCCTTCGACTCCCAGGGCCAGGTGTTTCTTGGCCGGGACTACGGCCAGACCAAGTCCTACTCCGAGGAGTCCGCCGCCCGGATAGACCGGGAGGTTCAGGAGCTTCTACGGCAGTGCTATCAGAAATGCGAGGACATTTTGAAGGCCCATCTGACGGAGCTCCAGGCCATTGCGGACTACCTTTTGGAGCATGAAACCATGGACGGAGGCACCTTCCGTCAGGTCATGGCGGGAACCCAGGGGGATGCAACAGCCCCTCTCTCCCCCTCCGAAGCCGCAAACGCCGACCTTCCAGGTGACGCACCCGAAACCAATCCTTAATACAATGCCCCCAGGCCGCCGGGCCTGGGGGATTCTTTTGTCACATTTGTCTGGGAAAAGGCCGCTCCGCAAGGAGCGGCTCTGGTATTTTTATCCCTTCATCCACTGGGTAATTTCCCCATCCGTGCCCAGCACATAATGGGTGCCGTCCACCAGATGGCGAGTACCCTGGTTGTAGTCGATGCCGGAGGTGGCGTAGTCGTAGGACAGGGCCACACGGGCCTTTTCCAGCCTGGGATTGGGGTGGGGTATGGCGCTGAGCAGGCTCTTGGTATAGGGATGCACCGGGTTTGAGAATATTTCCTCCTTGGTTCCGCTTTCCACCAGATGGCCCAGATGGAGCACACCGATACGGTCAGAAATGTACTTGACCATGGACAGGTCATGGGCGATAAACATATAGGCCGTGCCTGTCTCCTTTTGAATGTCCTTCATCAGGTTTACCACCTGGGCCTGAATGGACACATCCAGGGCGGAAATGCACTCATCGGCGATAATCAGCTTAGGGTTCATAATCAGTGCCCGGGCGATGCCCACACGCTGCCGCTGTCCGCCGGAAAACTGGTGGGGGTACCGCTCTGCGTGCTCCGGGGCCAGCCCCACCTTCTGGAGGATTTTTGCCACCTTCTCCTCCCGCTCTGCCTTGGAGCTGCAAAGGTGGTGAATATCCAGGCCCTCTGCGATAATATCAACCACCTTTTTCCGGGGGTTTAAGCAGGCCATGGGGTCCTGGAAAATCATCTGCATCTCCGTCCGCAGCTTTGTCCGATTCTCCTTGGTGAGCTTGCCGGAAATGTCCATGCCGTCAAAGGTGATGGTACCCGCCGTGGGCTGATACAGGCGAATGACAGACCGGCCAATGGTGGACTTGCCGGAGCCGGACTCCCCCACCAATCCATAGGTTTCACCGGGACGAATCTCAAAGGAAACCCCATCCACGGCCTTTACCGTGAACTTTCGGCTAATGGGGAAGTACTGCTTGAGCCCCTCCACCTTTAATACAGGCTCCGCCATTTACATCCCCTCCTTCTTCATCCGGTCGATCCGGGCTTGCAGCTCCGGAGGCATTTCCACCTTGGGTGCTCTGGGGTCCAGCAGCCAGGTGGCCGCATAATGGGTATCGGTGATTTGAAACATAGGCGGCTCCACCCGGTCGTCAATGTTCAGGGCAAACTCGTTCCGATCTACGAAAGCGTCCCCCTTCGGCTCCCGCAGCAGGTTCGGCGGGCTGCCGGGAATGGTATAAAGCCGGTCATCCGCCGTGTCCAAGTCCGGCATGGCGGAGAGCAGGCCCCAGGTGTAGGGATGGCGGGGGTCGTAGAAAATTTCGTCAATGGTGCCCCGCTCTACAATTTTTCCGGCGTACATCACGTTTACAAAATCCGCCACCTTTGCCACAACCCCCAGGTCATGGGTGATATAAATGACAGAAATGCCGGTCTTTGCCTGAATTGCTTTGATCAGCTCCAAAATCTTGGCCTGAATGGTCACATCCAGTGCCGTGGTGGGCTCGTCGCAAATCAGCAAATCCGGGTCGCAGGCCAGGGCAATGGCAATGACCACCCGCTGGCGCATACCGCCGGAGAGCTGATGGGGATAGTTCTTCATGCGCTTTTCCGCATCGGTGATACCCACCAGCTCCAGGAGCTTCACCGCCTTTTTATAGGCCTCGCCCTTTGGGGTCTTGTAGTGCCAGACCATGCCCTCCATAATCTGCTTTCCAATGGTCATGGTGGGATCCAGAGAGGTCATGGGATCCTGGAACACCATGGCAATACGCTTGCCGTTAATGTGCCGGCGAATCCACTTTTTATCCTTCTTGAGAATGTCCACGGTTTCCGGGGAGCCATCCTCATGATGGTAGGAAAACTCGATGGTGCCGCTGCCCACTGTAGCGTTCTTGGCCAGAATGCCCATCGCTGCCTTCATGGTCACGGATTTGCCGGAGCCGGACTCCCCCACAATGGCCACCGTCTCCCCCTTCATCAGGTCAATGTTCACCCCGCGGATGGCATGAACGTAGCCGGAGGTGGTCTTAAAGCTGATGTCCAGGTTGCGGATTTTCAAAATCTGTTCCTTGTCTTTCATAATCCCCACCTCCTTACGCTTCCTTCATCTTGGGATCCAGTGCCTCCCGAAGGCCGTCAGCCACAATGTTAAAGCTGAGCATCAGCAGGGCCATGACCACTATGGGAGGAATGATCTGATAGGGGTGGGTGGTAAAGCTGTTGAAGGCATCGTTGATAAGAGAGCCAAGGGAGCACTCCGGCACTGGAATGCCCAGACCCACAAAGCTCAAAAAGGCCTCCGTAAAGATTGCAGTGGGAATGGAGAGCATACACTGGGTAATGATGGGCCCGATAATATTAGGCAGGACTTCCTTGAAAATAATGAAGAAGCTGCCTGCGCCCAGGGTGCGGGAGGCCAGCACAAACTCCTGCTCCTTGAGCTTGAGCATTTCCGCCCGGGCAATTCGGCTCATACCAATCCACTCTGTGAGCATCAGGGCAAAGATGATCGTCCACAGGCCGGGCTTCAGCACCAGCAGAAGCAGGGTCACAATCACCAGCCGGGGAATGCTGTTGGCAATTTCCGCAATACGCTGCATAATATTATCCACCGCACCGCCGAAATAGCCGGAAATCAGGCCATAGCTCATACCAATAATCATGTCAATAATGGTGGCCACCACGGCGATAATCAGGGAAACCCGGGTGCCGGACCAAACGCGAGTCCAAATATCCCGGCCCAGGGTATCCGAGCCGAACCAATAGTAGGTGTCGTCCAGGTTTTTTTCCTGATAGTAGTTGACCTTTTTGGTGCCGGTGGTGGTGGACATATTTTCGCTGCCATCAAAAATCCCCAGCTCCTCCACCCCGGGAATGCGGGGTGCCAGGTTTTTCTCCGCCAGGGTCTGACCGGAATAGGTGTATGGATTCATGTGGGGGCCAACCACCGCCATCAAGGTAATGACAAGAATCAGCAGCAGTCCCACCACGGCGCTTTTCTTGGAGAAGAACCGCTTCCGCACGTCCTTCCAATAGTTCTGAGACGCAAAGTTGGCATCGGTATGGGCATCCGCCAGAGGCTTGCGCTGAAAGTCGTCAGGGAGATACTCAATGGCCTGAAGATCCACCGGGCCGTCGGCCACAATAGGAGTCGCTTTCTGCTTTGCCATACTCAATCACCATCCTTTGCCAGACGAATCCTGGGGTCGATCACGCCGTAAAGCACGTCCACCACCAGCATAATCACAATGTACATCAGGGAATAAATAAAGCTCAGGGAGATTACCACATTATAGTCATTGGACTGAATGGCCGTCACCAGCAGACTGCCCACGCCGGGAATGGAGAAAATCTTCTCCACCACCAGAGAGCCGGTCATCAAGTCCACAATCAGGGGGGCCAGCACCGTCACAATGGGAATCAGTGCATTCCGCAGGGCGTGCTTGAAAATCAGGGATGCACCGCTGATGCCCTTGCTCTCCGCCAGAAGCATATAGTCGCTGTCCAGCACCTCCAGCATCTCACTGCGGGTAAACCGGGCAATGGAGGCCATGGTAAACATACTCAGGGAGATGGAGGGCAGCACCGAGGAATCAAAGGCCTTGGTGCTATCGTAGAGCATAGGGAACCATCCCGCCTTAAAGCCCATGGAATAGCTCAGGGTCAGGGCGAACACATAGGAGGGCACCGCAATGCCAATCACTGAAATCAAGGTACAAATGGAGTCCACAATGGTCCCTCGCATCAAGGCGGAGACAATCCCCAACAGCAGTCCCACCAGGGCCCCCAGGAACACCGCCTGTCCGCCGATCCGGATGGAGACCGGGAGCCGGGTCTGAATCAGCTGGCTGATGGGGGTATTTTTGCTGATATTATAGCTGACGCCCAGATCCCCCTGCATCATAT
>CAVJIP010000179.1:0-15085 GCA_963649625.1 Bacteroidaceae bacterium | reverse complement strand
GTTCCGGTTGGTTTGCTGCTGATGGATACTGCTCGACTTTTTAAGAAGTGCTATAATACAGACTTGATTGCTGGGTATTCTGCAAATACAGCTCTCAGATACCACATAGGGGGACAATGAAATGATAGAGATCAGAATAATTGACGCACAGCATAAGGCGGACATTAACCTCCCGAACGGTCTATATGGATAAAAGTAAAATCAAGCGGCTTGCCGACTATGCCGTCCGGCAGTGCTGCGACAATTCCGATAACTGCTATTGGTCGGTTTCCTATGACGAGCTGTACCACCACTTCGGTGCAGAGGTTACCGACAGCAATGAAAACGGAAAACTGCTCGAAGAAGAATTACGGCAGAGAGAAGAAATCAATGAACTGGGTCTCCCATATTTTTCAAGCCCGCACTTTCGTGGTGGCTTGTTTGGGCTGCTCTCTTGCACTATTGGCTTTCTGCATATTTTTCTTGATCCAAGTCCTGTTTGGGGCTTGACTTTTTGTTTGCAGGCTCTCCCATGCAAACCCCCGCTGAAATTTCGCCAGCGGGGGTTTGTCTAAATGATAGATTCTAAATCTTAGAACATAGCAAGAGTAGGCAGCTGCTTGGCCCGGATAAAGATGTCGCCGGTGTAGTCGCCGGGGATACAGGGGATTTCCTGGCCGTTCACGATCAGCTCCACGTCACAGCCGTCAGGGGTCTGAATTTTAGAGGTTTCGTCCATATGCAGGGCCGACAGATAGTTGTGGCCGATAATCGTCCATTCTGTGCCGTTTTTCAGGGTGACAATAACCCCATTGTTTACCACCGGAGACGGCGTGTCATAGACCTGGTAGATCTCCTTCCGATTGGAGCCGGAGATGGTTTTCACTGCGTGCCGGGCCTGGGAGGCGGAAATCACCCCCTCCAGCTTTACGTTGTCCAGGGTCAGCACCAGATTGATGGGATAGTTCTTTTGATTCACGCCCGGCATTCCTGCGGGAGGCCCACCAGCGGGTTTGTCTCCGGGCACCCCAGCAAGAGGGCCGCCAGCGGGCTTTTCCCCGTCCGGCTTGGGCAAGGCAGGCATCATCATAGGCGTTTTCGCATTGGTGATGCCGTTGTAGAAGTCGCCCAGGATGGTCATGTCCTTGAAGGTGGCCTGCAGGTCGGTACACCAGCTTTCCTGCTGAAAACCCCAGATGGAAATGGGGTGATACTGGGGCCGGGTTACGTCATGTGCCGGGTCTTTTACCGCCACCTCCGTGTCCACCTCCACCTGCGACTTGCCGAAGCCGGGGTCATCGGAGTCGAACATCTGGAGAATGACCCGGTTGCCGGGCTCCAAGGTGGCGTTTTCGCAGTAGATATTGGGGAAGCAAGACCGGGCAATAAAGGTGCTGCGGCCAGACTTGATGGAGCTGTCCTTGACCATCAGCCTGCCGCCCTGGTTGCTCTGCCACATGACGCCGAAGCGTCCGCCGATGATCTCACTTCCATTGATGAACTCACCGCCGGCCAGCTCGTTTGCCACCTTGTAGGCCACGTCCGGGGCCACCATCCGGGTGTGGTCGAAGATATTCGTGCAGTCGCCGATGGAGTAGGAGCCGTAGCCGTGATGGCCGGTAATCTCCACATCACAGTCCTTGGCGTAGATGCGGGTCTTGGCCTCGTGGAACTCCTTGGGAGAGGCGATATTGTCGGTGGAAAGAACCCCCCAGCTGTCAGACTTGACAGTGCAGTTCTCCAAGTAAACGCTGGAATCATTCTGGACGTTGATGGTTCGGGTGGTGCCCCAGCCGCCGGAGACGTAGGTCATGCAGGCTTTTCCGGGACGAATTTTGTGTACCGCCTGAATCTCAGCCGGGGTGCCGCCTACGCACTCAATGTTAGAATTTTTGATGGTCAGCTTGGCATTATGCCCGGTGACAATGGCATCGTTGCGGATGCCATTGTTGGAGATGGTGAGATTTTCAAAGACCGTCTCGCTGTCGCCGCCGCAGAGGATGCCCGCACCCAGGCCCTTGCCGTCATCCACCGAGTGGCCCTGGTTCTCAATGGTCAGGTTCTTTAGTTCATACTTGCCGCCGGTGACGACCAGATTGTTAAAGCACTCGCCGGTGGATTGGAGCTTGCCGCCGGCAACGGTGCTGCCCTCGACCTTTCCGCCTACATAGGCGGCGGAAACGGCGTTGTCCGACGCCCCCTCCGGGCCCAGCAACAGGGCAGCCCGGTAGGGCTCCGGGGGATCCGTGGGCTTGGCGTGCATTCCCTCAATGGGGGCGGGGATGTAGTCCGTAGCCACCAGGCGGATGTCCCCGGTGTATTCCCCGGGAACCGGGTCCACCTCTACCCCGTTTACCACCATGGTCAGCAGCTTACCCTCCGGGGGCAGGAGCCTTCCTTCCGGGCCAATGGTAAGCCGGCCCAGGGCAATGCTTTCGGTCAATTGGTATGCAGCTATAATATTCATGGGCAGAACTCCTTTCTATTCTACCAATTGTTTAGCAGGTTCCGTGCCAAAAGGAGAAAAATGTGATATGATAAAAGGGAAAAACTTACCGCAAATTGGCACATAACTTGCTGAATAGGCTTATATCTCACGAAAAAGGGGACGTTACAATGTCTATGCTTCTAAAAAACGCCGTCCTACTGGACGCAAACCGGAACCACCAGCCCATGGATGTTCTGGTGGACGGGGACAAAATCGCCGCCGTGGGCAAGGATTTAGGCCCTGCCCACGAAATCATTGACCTGACAGGCTATACGCTTCTGCCGGGGTTTATTGATGCCCACGTTCATGTGGCGGTGGACGACCATGAATTGAAGGAGGATGCCATCCGGGCCTGGGCCTACAACGGCGTAACCACCGTGCGGGAGCTGGGAATGCTGTCCACACTGCCCCAAGGGGCGTATGCCCAGTGGATTCGGAAGGTCAACCAGCAGCCGGAAACGGCAAGGGTCATTGCCACCGGCAAGTACATTGATGTGGCCGGGGGCTACGGCGCAGGGCCCAACCCCAACCATCCTGTGGGCAATCTGATTACCACAGCGGAGGAGGCGGCAGATTTCGTAACGGAAGCGCACAATTTGGACTTCCCCGGTATTAAAATCGGCATTCATGACGGCTCCATGGACACCACGCCCCACATCTCCCAGGCGCAGGCCAAGGCCGTCTGCGATACTGCCCACGAAAAGGGAATGTGGGTGGCCGCCCATATTGGGAACTGCCGGGGCGCAGAATTTATGCTGGATGCTGGGGTAAATGAGCTGGCCCATACCCCTTCTGACCCTATGCCGGAGAGGATGATTCGGGAAATGGTGGAAAAGGGTATCGTCATGGACACCACCGTAGGCGACCCGGACAAGGCCGTGGATATGGCACCGCCTCCGGGAATGGAGCTGCCCGGGGGCCCGGGAGATGGGCCCATGGGCCCGCCCCCTGGGATGCCCAAAACAGATCCGGCAGAAAAGCGCAGGCGTTGGCAGATTATGGTGGAGAACCTGGGCCGCTGTCACAGGGCCGGGGGCAGGGTCGTGGTAGGGACAGACCTGATTCACAGCCGGAATTTCCTGGAGGATGCGGTGATTCCCGTGGCGGAGCTGAAGGCCTTGACCGGCGTGGGCTTTACCCTCCAGGAGGCCATCGCCGCCGGAACCATCACCGCCGCCCAGGTTGTGGGCACCGGAAAGGAGGAAGGGCTGATTGAGGAGGGCCGTCTGGCAAACCTGATCGCCGTGCCCGGCAGGGTGGACGAGAGCTTTGCCGCCCTTGACCGGGAAAACGTAAAGCTGGTGCTCCACTACGGCCGGGTCATTCGGTGCGAGGTGTAATCCACAATTTATACACCTTGTATAAAACCTGGACAAGCCCCTTGAAAACTATCGGTTTCTGTGCTATAAAGGAGATGTCAAGGATGGCAAATTTCTGGACGATTCCACAGAAGCCGAGGTGTTTTTCCATGGAGCATACGCTCACACTGTCCGAGCAGGACTTAAAGCCTGCGATTCCCATTATTAACAAGGTGCTGGACAACACGGCGGATGCCGCTGTGCTGGTCAGCAGTCAGCGCCGAGTGATTTATCTGTCTCCGGGCTTTGCGGAGCTGACCGGCCAGACCATGGCGGACTATGAGGAGCACACCATAGATGAGATAAAAATAGACGGGCAAGGGCATATTGACCAGGTGCTAAAGGACGGCATCCGTAAAATGGCGGTGCCCATGCAAGTGGGGTCTCAGCGGCTGCTGGCCAATCTGGTGCCCATTGTCTCCCTGGAAAAGGCGGAGACGGTGATTGGCGTGATGGTGCTGATTACCTTCCGCAGTATGGCCGTGCTGAAGCGTGCCATCCAGACCCTGGAGCGAAGCCTGGAGCCGAATCCGCCCACAGGAGCAAAGCGAAGGAGCCATTATACCTTTTCCGACTATATTGGTGAGGCGGACAATGTGGTGCTGACCATTGAGCAGTGTCAGCGCATCAGCCACACCGACCACCCTGTGCTGCTCATCGGGGAAACCGGGGTGGGCAAGGAGATTATCGCCGATGCCCTCTATTCCGAATACAGCCAGGGACAGAGCATCCCCTTTGTGAAAATCAACTGCTCCGCCATCCCCAAGGATTTGCTGGAATCGGAGCTGTTTGGCCACGAAAAGGGGGCATTTACCGGGGCCACCGGGCTGAAAAAGGGCAAGTTTGAATTGGCGGCAGGGGGCGTACTCCTTCTCGATGAGATTGGGGAAATGAGCTTTGAGCTTCAGAGTAAGCTGCTCCGGGTGCTGGAGGCCAGAGAATTTGAGCGCATTGGCGGTAGCCGGGTGATTCCCATGCAGGCCCGGATTATTGCCAGCACCAATCAAGACCTGAAGCAGATGGTAGCCAGTGGGAAGTTCCGTATGGATTTGTACTACCGCCTGAACACCTTTGAAATCAACATCCCGCCGCTGCGGGCCCATAAATCCGACATTCCCCTGCTTATCGAGCATTTCAAGCAGTTAGACGGCCTGACCCTGGAGTTTTCCGAGGATGCCAAGGGAATGCTGATGAACTATGTCTGGCCAGGGAATGTCCGGGAGCTGAGAAATGTGCTGAACCGGCTGAGCTTTCTGTACCCCAACACAATCATTGGCGTACAGCAGGTGTACAACGCCACCGGGGAGATGTTCCATCTGGTGGAGCTGCCGGAATACCGAAATCAGACCGACCCGCTGCCCCAGCCCACTATGCCGAAATACGGAGAGAACACCCTGCCCCGGCGGGAGGCAGAAAAGGCACAGGAGGTGTCCGAGCTTCTTGCCGGAGAGGTGCTGACCATGGAGGGGTATGAGCGGCTGATTCTCCAAAAGGCCCTGGATGCGGTCAAAGGGAATCCGGCCTCGGCGGCCAAGCTGCTGGGCATCAGTCGGGCATCCGTTTACAACAAAATGAAAAAATATGGAATATAAGCTGTCGGCCCTCGGTTCTTGGGAAGCCGAGGGCCTTCCTGGCCTATGCGACCCGGGACAGCACCCCATCCCTGGGCAAGAAGGGAATCGTGCGCCTTAGATGTCCAGGGCTGCGTGATAGCCCTCGTACATGGCCTTGGTGATATTGGCAGGGCGGATGCAGTCGCCCACCTCCCGGACAAAGGGGGCAGTGAGCCGCAGCTTTTCTACGTCATCCCGGTTGGCCCGCTGGCCCACGGCACAAATGACCGTCTTACCGGGAATCAGAACCTCATCCCCCTTGGGATTCTTGCAGACCAGGCCCTCCTCCGTGACCCGCAGGCCAGCATGGCCCAGATGGACTGTCACCACTTCCTCCATTTTCTGCATGAGAATGGGCCGATGGCGGATGTTGCAGTCCGGGGCCAGGGTGTCCCGCATTTCCACCAGATGGACGGTTTTCCCTTCCTGGGCCAGATGCACTGCGCACTCGCAGCCAGCCAGTCCGCCGCCCAGCACCACCACGGAATCTCCCACCTTGTGGAATTCCAGATAGTAGTTGTTGACTACCACCACCTTGTCCCCATTGATGCCCGGCAGGGGCGGCACAATAGGGCTGGAACCCACCGCCAGAATCAGAGCATCGGGCTTTTCCTTTTCCACATACTCCGGCGTGACCACAGTGTTCAGGCGAATGTCCACGCCTTCGTTCCGTGCCTGTTGTTCCAGCGTAAGCCCTAACTCATACATCTCGTACTTAAAGTCGATGGCCTGTTCGGATTTCAGAATACCGCCCAGCTGGTCGGACTTTTCGCAGAGGGTGACTTTGTGGCCCCGTTGGGCCGCAGTGATGGCCGCTTTCAAGCCCGCCACGCCGCCGCCTGCAATAAGGACGTTCTTCCGCTTCAAGGCAGGCATAACCTCCATGTCCTCCATTTCCCGGCCAATGAGAGGATTCACCGCACAGCGCCGGGTGCCGGTGACGGGCCGCTCGGCCATGCAGGTAAAGCACCGGAGACATTTGACGATCTCATCGCCCTTGCCAGCCACGACCTTGTTGGGCAGGAACGGGTCGGCCAGCAACGCCCGAGCCATGTAGATTATGTCCGCCTTTCCGCTGGCGATACTCTCCTCCATCATGGCCGGGTCGTTAATGGCTCCAATGGTCGCCACAGGCTTGGAGACGTGCTTTTTGATCTCTGTCGCCAGGTACACGTTGCTCCCGTGGGGTGCGAACATGGGCAGGTGGGTATTGAAAAATCCGAACTGGTAGGAGCCTGCCGACACATGAATCAGGTCTACCAAATCCTCCAGGGCATGAGCGATTCTACAGCCCTCCTCCAAGTTGTAGCCACCCTCAAACAGCTCCGAGCCGGACATTCTAAGCTCAATGGGGAAGCCCGCACCCAGGTTTTCCCGGATTGCGGTGAGAATCTCCCGGGCGAAGCGCACCCGGTTCTCCAGACAGCCCCCGTACTCGTCTGTTCTCTTATTGAACCAGGGGGACAGAAATTGGTTAATGAGCCAGCCGTGGCCTGCGTGAACCATAATCATCTCATAGCCCGCCCGCTTGGCCAGGGCCGCCGTCTGGCCGTAGGCCTTCACAATGTCCGCAATTTGCTCCTTGCTGAGACCCTTGACCGGCATCCCGTCCGGACGCACATCATCGCTGGGGCCCCACTGGTTCAGGGCGGCTTTTTGATTTTTGTCGGTCATGTAGGTGCCCGCATACTGGCCGGAATGGGAAAACTCGATGCTGGGCACGGCCCCATGCCGCCGAATGGCGTCGGCCACAAAGGTATGGGCCGCCAGATTGCCGGGGGTGCTGAGGTTCAGGTGGAGCATATGGCTCCCGTCCGTGTCCGGGTGTACCACCAGCTCAGAAACGGTAACTGCCGCTGCGCCGCCCTTGGCCCGGAGCTCATAGAAGCCCTGGGTGCGAGGGCCGGGAGAGCAATCTGCGGTGATGTCCGTGGCCCCCATGGGTGCGGAGAACATCCGATGCCGGAAGTTCACGCTGCCGATGCGGATCGGGGAGAGCAGATTCGGGTATTTTGTGTTCATGAAAAATCCTCCTCTTTGTACTGCAGCTGATAAAAACGCTTGAAAAGCCTTTTATAGGGCATAGCCCATGAAATGGTGGGCAGGCACCCGGCCACGAGGTTGTTTATGGTAATATTTTCCACAGTAGCCTGGCCCCTCCGCTTTTCGTAACCTCTTAATTGCAGCAATCTTCAGGCCAAACTGCCCGCAAAATCAATAATAGAAAGCATATTGAAATTGGCACGAAAGATGCTTCCGGCAAAGTACGAGGTATCCTATCCAAATGTCTACACCCCCGAGGAGTAGGCGGCCATTGCCCGGATGCTCTCCGGGATGCGGGGCTGCCCAACGGCGATTTATTTTGAGGATCGGATGCCCGACAAACACCAGCCAGAAGCATCTTGTAGACAAGGCGGCATCGGATCCAGCCGATGCCGCCTTGCAGAATATGTCCCTATTTTGCTGCGGGTTCTCCTCTGCGATGTTATTTCGAGTTTCGTGCTCTCCACCACTGCTCCAGAAGCTCCATCTCGATCCAGTCATGCCACTGCCCATACAGGCGATAGGATTCATGGCTTCTCCCGCACTCTCGACAGCCGATTTTCTTATGGCTGGCGATTGCCCGCTCATTGAAATCCAGCACACCAAGAGAAATCCTATGCATATTGAGGTAATCGAAGCCAAAGCCCACCAGCAGTGCCATGGCCTCTGTTCCATAGCCCTTGCTTTGATGTTCTGTGTCACCGATAAAAATGCCAACTCTGGCAGACTGATGAAGCCAGTTGAAATCTCGTATTCCGCAATAGCCCAGCATTGTATCATCTTCTAGTGCGAAAATGCCAAAGTGGTGCCCTTCTCCGGAGTTTCTGGCCTGAATCCCCTCTGTTTCTGATTCTACACTGGAAAGCCGTGTGGGGCTTCCGATCTGCTCGGTAAGAGATAAGTCATTTCTCCAACGATAAAGCTGCTCGGCATCTTCTGTTCTGTGGGGTGCTAAATATACCTTTTCGCCCACAATCTTTTTCATGTGTTCCATTTATTTTCTCCAAACATTTATCTGTTTCCAAGGGAAGCGCCATTTTCCATCTATTTTTTGCTAAGATTTGCGTCAATATAGTAAAAATATGGCTTCTTCCGTACTTCTGATTGATTCGCCAGATACCACTCTGCCGATTCCTTTATGCCCTCGTCCAAAGGAATGGTTTTCGCATAGATTTTTCTTTGACGTCGAACATCCAGATAATATTCATAGTCATAGAAGCTGAAGTAATTTCTCTGCTCTATATCCTCATAGACAGGCACAAACTCCGGCTTTTTCCCCAGGCAGGCATAGCACTTTGTTACCCAGTCCTTAATGGAAACGGATTCTGCATTGCCCACATTCAGAATATGATCTGCCGGTTTTTCATTTATGATTAATTCCATTAGATTGCACAAATCCCTGACATGGAAGAATTGCAGTTTCATGCTGCCGTCTCTTGGTATGTAGAACTTTCGGTCTGCCAGCGCACAATCAAATACAAAGGCCTCCCTGTAGACGTTATTCATCGGTCCATACAAATATGGAGGACGAAGAATATAGGCATCTGGGACCCTCTCCAGCAAGGCGTTTTCCGCTTCATATTTGTTTGTTCCATATGGTCCCCAGAATTTGTTTGCAGCCTTTTCACTCTCCTCAGAAAATGGTTGAACACCATACTCTGGGTATACGGCGCTGGAACTAATCATGATGTATTGATCAAAAGAGCCTAGTGCATCGTATAAATCACAAATGTCATTTGCGGTATATGCAGTAATATCAGCTACTACATCAAAATGTATGTCTTTTAATACATCTCCCAAATAATGCCGATTTTTTTCAATGAGCCTCGCACCGCAGACCTGCGGCCTTGAGTTTCTATTGAGTACATATACTGCATAATTGTGCTTTACAAAATACTCTGCCGCATACTTACTAACAAAAGTAGTTCCGCCAGTAATCAATACTTTCTTCATAGCGCTTTTCCTTTCATTTGGTGGAGAAACCGCAGAGCATCTAGGATTGACCCTTACCTTACTTCTTCTTTTTCCGAACCACAGCGACTACTACCCCGGCAATCACGCCGACGCACAGCACCGCGATCAGGGCAATCAGGCCGCCGGACAGTCCGGTGCTTTCCGCCTCCTGGGGCGCCGCAGAGACTTCAGGGGTAGGCGTAGATGTCTGGGCAGGGGCAGCGGATTCCACGACGGATTCTTCCGTGGGCTCCGGGGTTTCCTCCGGGGGAAGCTCCGGCCACTGATCCACGCCGGGGCCCTCCAGGGTCACGTTGCCATAGGTGCCCGCCACCACCGAGGAGGTGGAATCAAAGGTCACAGTTACCGGCGTATCGGCGGTAATGCCCGCCACATCGGCGATCTCCAGATTGGCCACCTTGGTGTCCGCCGTGACCTTCCACTCCGAGTGGCGGTCAAAGCTCAGGTTGCACACCCCGGTGATCTCCTCGGTGTCCCCGTAGAGAACAGTGCCCTCCCACTGGGAGTTCTCAAAGGAGATGGTGGCGGAGTTTGCCCCGGTGCCAATGTCCGGGCTGCCGGTGGACTGGGAGTAGGCTCCCAGGAAGAAGTCGCCGGTCAGCTCCGTGGTGTCCTTGCTCTCTCCGGTGAGATCCCACAGGGTCTGGTCGTTTTCATCCTTGAAGTTTACGGTGGCGGAGCCTGCGCCCTCCACGCTCAACAGAAGATTGTCCGCCGGGGTCTGACCGGCCTCCAGCTTGGCCAGGTTGCCGTATTCCACATAGTTCTGGTTGACCATCTTGGAGGCCTCCACGTTCACGGGAGTGGAGGAGTTCTCCACATAGATCACCGCAAACTTGTTGCCGCCGGAATAGCCGGGGGTCTTGGACTTGTCGGTAAACCACCAGTCCAGAGAATCCTCGTAGAACTTGGGGGAGTTGGCCTTGTCGATGAACATATTGAGCTTGGAATAGCCCACGCCCAGATTGTCCAGATCCAGCTCGCCGCTGGCCAGCTGCTCCCGCATGGTGTCCGGGTCGCCCACATCGTAGGCGGACTTCATCTCGTCGGCGTCAAAGTAGGCCGCCACCCGGGAATTTGCCACATGGATACCGGTTTCCTCCGCATCCGCAGAGCCGCCGGCCCGGCACTTGATGCCCATCACGCCGCCGATGTCGCAGTTATAGGCGTAGATATAGCCGCCGGAGGCGGAGCACAGGCCCGCATCCAAATAGGAGGTCAGGCTGGAGTTGTAGCAGTACACCCAGCTCTCGTTGGAGCCGATGGAGTACACACCGGCGCACCGAAGGCCGAAGGTCTTGGTGACCACCTGATTGGCTACAATTACACCGCCGCCGGAATCGGTGGCCAGGGCCGTACCGGCCTCATCCCCGGTGACCACCACGGTCACGTCATCGGGATGCTCCTCATACACGCCCTCCATCTCGCCCTTCTTGTTCCGGGCCATGGTGCCCAGGTCGCTGCTGGGGCGGGCCGCCGGGGTAAGCTGGGCCGTGACCCGGTTCACCATGCCGTCAGAGCCGATCAGATCGGTATCCTGGGTGTTAATGAGAATCTGTCCGCCGGTGGACACATAGGGGCCGTGGCCGCCGGAGGTGCAGGAAAAGATGTTGCCCCCCTCCAGGTAGATCACACCGTTGGCGGTGGCATAGATAGAGTTCACGGTACCCAGAATCTGGGGATTGTTCAGAGTCAGGGTGGAGGTGGCCTTGTTGATAATAGTGGTGGCCGCCGTGGCCGCATCGCCTCCGTCCACATGGATGGCAGAGCCCATGCCAAAGAAGTTGCCCGCCTCAGAGGGGCCCTTTCCTGCGGTGTAGCAGTAGGAGGTAAAGTCGTCCAGGGTCAAATCTCCGCCCTTCTGGACAAACACCGAGGCGGTGTTTGTGTGGTCGCTGGAGACGGTGTTGGGGCTCTTCACGTCCTGGGGTTCAATCTCCTTATAGAGATAGGTGCAGTACAGCTCCACCACCCCCTGGGCCGGGCCGGAGGTGACGTTTTCATAGTAATTATAGACCCGAATCAGGTCATAGTCCTTACCGTAAACCAGCTTGTCGGCCTTGTAGACCCCATTGATGGCCTCGGCCTTGGACATATACTGGGCCTCCTGGGTGTTCTGATAGGACTTGACCATTTCATAGACCTTGCCCTCTGCGGCATAGTATGCGCCGGTGGAGATGCCCATGGTGTTGTCATATTTGGCCGTGGAGCCGGTATTCACCCCGATGTAGTCATTGACATCCTCGGGAAGCTCCGCCCCAACGGCCACAGCCTTTTTGCTGATCTCCGGAGCATCATAGTCATAGCTCTGGGTCATGGCCTTGGGATCCCGGCTGTCCTTGGGGTTGGCCTCATAGGTGACGGAAACCCCGGTGGAGCCTGCGGTGAAGGTGTACTCCAGGTCATATTCGTTCTGACCGGCTGCCGCCGCCACCTCCTGGCCGTCCACGGTCAGGGCCGCAATTTTGTACTGGTAGTCCGCCACAATGTGGAAGGTGACGGTGTGCCTGCCGTCCAGCATACCGCTGGGGAGATAGTAGGTGCCGTTGGGCTGCATATACCCCTCCTCCCCGCTCTGGGCGGCAAAGGTCAGGGAGCCGTCAGCGGTATAATCCACAAAGTCCCGGGTGGCATCGGAGCCGGCATAGGTCTCCGCTACGCCGCCGGACACGCCGTAGAAGGTGCCGGGGCAGGACAGGAAGGTGCCGTCCGCAATAGATGTCACCGTGCCGGGAATGGACCAGCCGCTGGTGGAGTTGTAGTCATAGATCATCCGGGCGGAGAAGGTGGTCACGCCCTCGGGAAACAGCACATATACATCGTCGTTTTTGTTGTTGGAGGAGATGGTCTGGGCCCCGTTGCCGATGACCGTTACAGGGTAGCCCCCCAGGGTGGCGGGAATCATCACCACGTTGCCGCTTTTCTCCTCGCCGCTGCCCCACAGAAGGGTGGCCTCCGGGTCAGACCCGGCCATCATCTGGGCCATAAAGGCATCCAAATCCTCCTGGCTGGGCTCGGAACCGCCGCCACCGCCGCCGGGTGCGCCGTCTCCTCCTCCGCCCCCACCGGGGCCACCGGGGCCGCCCATGCCGCCCATACCGGACTGCTGGGTCACTTCATAGACCCAGTTTCCCTCCATTTGGTTGCCGGTGGGGACTTCCTCCCCCTCGGCCTTGGCCTCTGCCGCCCCAATGGGGCCTGTCAGTAGGCCCAGCGTCATGACCGTGGTAAGGCCCAGGGCCAGAAAACGCCGTTTCAGACTTGATTTCTTCATAAAGCTCCTCCTCCTACTTTTCATGGAACCGAAATGAAATGCTTTCCTCAGTTGGCATCCCATTCTGCGGCACTGTACCGCATTTCAGAAAAAATATAACAGAATCGCAATCTGCTCGCAACATTCTCTGTGCAAATCGACCAACCGCAGTACATTATAAACACTTCCCGTTTCCTTCCGTGAGCAGATGGGAGCAGAAGGTCAATTCTGGCGGGGCCGGGGAATGTGAGGGTTTCAGGGAAACTTCACGGTTTCCCTTGAGCTTTCAGGTGTTTTTTGCTATAATTGTCCCAAATATATGATATGGATGTGTTCGAGCTTGAAATACAGTACATGGAATGTGACGAAGCTGGACAATAGCGACCTCAGTGACCTGATCCAAGCCGGTATCTCCCCCCTGGCGGCCTGCCTTTTGGTTTCCCGGGGCTACAGGACCCCGGAGGCCGTCCAGGCACTGCTGGGCCAGGGCCACGGTGCCCTGCTGGATCCTATGCTGCTGCCGGATATGGATCGGGCCGTGGCCCGGATTCGGCAGGCACTGGAGCGGCGGGAAAAAATCGCCGTATACGGAGACTACGACGTAGACGGCATCACCTCCACCTGCCTTTTGACGGATTTTCTTCGCCGCCAGGGGGCAGACTGCACCTGGTATATCCCCGCCCGCCTGGAGGAGGGCTACGGCCTGAACCAACGTGCCGTCCGACAGCTTCACGCCCAGGGGGTTTCCCTGATCATCACCGTAGACTGCGGCATCACCGCCCTGGAGGAGGCCAGGCTCTGCCATGCTCTTTCCATGGATTTGGTGATCACCGACCACCATGAGTGCCAGCCTCAGCTTCCCCAGGCCGTGGCGGTGGTGGATCCCCATCGGAAGGATTCCCAATATCCCTTTCCCCATCTGGCAGGAGTGGGCGTGGCCTTTAAGCTGGCCGCTGCCGTCTGCGGAAAGCAGGACGCCATTTTCCGGGAATACTGCGACCTGGTGAGCCTGGGCACCATCGCCGACGTGATGCCCCTGCTGGAGGAAAACCGGGTGCTGGTCACAGGCGGCATTTCCGCCATACAGCACTGCCGCCGGGTAGGGCTGCTGGCCCTGATGTGCGAGTGTCAGCTGAGCCCCGGCAGCATCAGCTCCTCCGCCATCGGCTACACCCTGGCCCCCCGCATCAACGCCGCAGGCCGGATGGGCCAGGTAGAGCTGGCCGCCCGGCTGTTTCTCACCCAGGATCCGGATGAGGCCCGGGAGCTGGCCGCCTCCCTCTATCATCTGAACCGCCAGCGTCAGGCCATCGAGGCGGAGATTTTCGCAGATGCGGTGGCTATGCTGGAGGGCACGGAGCACCCCACCGCCATTGTCCTGGCCGGGGAAAGCTGGCATCAGGGGGTGGTGGGCATTGTGGCCTCCCGGCTGGCGGAGGAATATGCCTGTCCCGTGTTCCTGATCTGCCTGTCCGGGGACGTGGGCAAGGCCTCCTCCCGGAGCTGGATGGGCTTTCCCCTGTTCTCCACTCTGGAGCAGGTGGCCCCCCTGCTGGAAAACTACGGAGGCCATGAGCTGGCCGCCGGCTTTACCATCCGACGGGAAAACATCGCTCCCTTCCGGGAGGCGGTCACGGCCCTGGCGGAGGAATACCGGCTCCGGCACCCGGAGGGCAAGGCCCTGGAGCTGGACTGCCAGGTGCCCCCGGAGCTGCTTACCGTGCCCAATGTGACGGCCCTGGAGAAGCTGGAGCCCTTTGGGGCGGGCTTTTCCCGGCCTCAGCTCTACCTGGGCGGCCTGACGGTGGAGCAGCTGACGGAGGTAGGCGGCGGCAAGCACCTGAAGCTCCGGCTCCGTGCCCCCTCCGGGGTCAGCCTGAGCGGTATTTTCTTCTCCACCAACGTCCAGCGGGCGGAGCTTTGCCTGGGAGATACGGTGGAGGTGGCCTTCACCCCCCAAATCAACGAGTTTCGAGGGGTCCGCTCCGTGCA
Source organism: Bacteroidaceae bacterium (assembly GCA_963649625.1). Lineage (GTDB taxonomy): Bacteria > Bacillota > Clostridia > Oscillospirales > Oscillospiraceae > HGM13006. The sequence continues at coordinate 385 of CAVJIP010000179.1, read as the reverse complement.
GCTGAATATCATCGACATCCGTCCCACCTACGCCTGGCGCAAGGCCATGGAGGAGCAGCGGCAGGTCTACCGCCGCTTTCTGGAGGGCTGTCTTTCCGGAGAGGAGGCCACCGGGCTGATTCCGCCCCGGCGGGAGTCCGCCGCCATTTGGAGGTATCTGGCCGCCAACGCCCAGGACGGTGTCCTTACGGAGGACTTTGACGTGATGGCCCGGAAAATCTCCCGCACCGCTGCAATGCCCTGCTCCTTTGCCCGGTTCCGGGTGTGCCTGGATATTTTCCAGGAGCGGGGACTGATTGAAATTACCTCCGCCCCCCGGGCCATAACCATCCGGCTCACCAACGGCCCCGGCAAGGTGGATCTCCGACAATCCGCCGTGCTGCTG
>CAVJIP010000178.1:0-10273 GCA_963649625.1 Bacteroidaceae bacterium | reverse complement strand
GTGGTACTCGTCAAACCCAATCTGAAGGGCAAGCCTCTGCCAGCAGTAATCCAGCAAATCATATTTATCATCATAGTAATTATAAAATGTGGTACGGGGATATTGTGCCCCTTCGCATAACTGCCCGACAGTGATTTTCTCAAAGGATTTTATGGATAACAAGGCAAACATTTCCCTGCTGAAGGCCTCAAGGGTTCGCTTTGCCCCTTTTGTCAAGGGCTTTGAAAAATCATATTTCATGGCTGTTCCTTTTTGCAAAATCAAATACTTGTCTAATCTTGAACAATGGTTAAAGTCTGTTGCTTGCACTGGCATCTAGTATAGTGTAGGATGAAATCAAGAATTTTGCAAGTGTCTAAATTTATTCACCTGTGTAAAGGAGAGCCCTTTTATGAGTATTGCAGTTGTCACCGGAGCCTCCTCCGGACTTGGAGTTTGCTATGTGGAGGCCGTCACCAAAGTATTCCCGGAAATAGAGGAGCTATGGCTGATTGCCCGCCGTGAAGGGCGATTGCAGGAGGTTGCCGAAAAATATCCCGATAAGCAGGTTGTAAGCATCCCTATGGATCTGTCCGATATGCGCAGCTTCAAAGCACTTGTCGCAAAGCTGAAAGCTGAAATGCCGCAGATTGAAGTTCTTATCAATGATGCGGGTATGTCAGCGGGCGCACCCTTTGAGGATATGGAGCTTGCGGATATGCTGAAAATCATTGACCTGAACTGCAAGGGAGCAACGGCAATCACAAAGGTGTGCCTGCCCTATATCATAGACGGAGGTACAATTCTGGAGGTGTCCTCCACCTCCGCATTTGTTCCAAATACTAACTTAATCGTTTATTGTGCGTCCAAATCCTATGTGTCCGCCCTGTGCCTTGGACTGCGTGAGGAGCTGAAAAGCAGGCGCATCAATGCGTGTGCTATGTGCCCGGGGTTTATGCTGACCGAAATGACAAGGCCGGAGCTTACCAAGGGACAAAGCCGCTTGCCTGTCATCGACCCAAGAGCCGCCGCTTTGCAATCCTTAAAGGCGGCCAAGAAAGGCAGAGCCGTTTACACCACCGGCGTATTTTACAAGGGCTATCGTTTGCTTGCAAAGCTGATACCCCATAGGCTTCTTGTTAAATTTACAGGTCTTGGATAGGGAGAGAGATTATGATTTTATATTTTTCGGCAACCGGAAACAGCGAATATGTTGCCAAAAGAATCGCAGCCGCCACGGATGATACTGCCCTTTCGATTACAGCTTGCCACAAAAAGCAAGTCTTCTCCTTTCATGAGAATTACCAAGGGCTCGGCATCGTAAGCCCCACATATTCTTGGGGCCTGCCGATTATTGTAACGGAATTTTTGGAAAGATTGGAATTAGGCGATAGGCCAAAGTATGTGTATTTCATTGCAACCTACGGCACAACACCGGGACAGACCGGGAGATTTGCAGATAATATTCTTGCCCCCAAGGGCTTGTCGTTGTCCGCAAAGTTCAGCGTAAAAATGCCGGACACCTGGACGCCGATTTTTGATTTGAGCAATCAAGAAAGGGTGCGGCAAATCAACGATAATGCCGAGCTTGAGATGGATGACATTATCGAAAAAATAAAAAGCTCTGCTGTCGGGGATTTTATGAAACACAAACCGCCCTATCCCCTTGCAAGGATAGGGCACAGCCTAGGATATGCTTTGATGCGCAAAACAAAACATTTTTCCGTGGAAGATACTTGTATAGGCTGTGGATTGTGCGCCAAAAGCTGTCCCGTTTCCGCCATAAAATGCAACGGCCGCAAGCCGGAGTGGATAAAAGAGCAATGCGTAATGTGCTTGTCTTGTCTGCATCACTGTCCCAAATTTGCGATTCAATACGGCAAACACACCAAAAAGCACGGGCAGTATACGCATCCCCAATTCCCTTTGCCGGGATAACATTTTTCTTGCGAAATTCAAGGCACAGCATGGGGAGATACCACCTGTCAGCTGTGCCTTGATTGATGAAATGCTGTAATAGCCCTGCGCCTCGGCGCAGGTTTTCTGGGGAGAAAGCCCTTTCTTATCCCCCGATGGCCTTGGCTGCCTGGGCCGGGTCGGTGCCGGTCTCCAGCACCGATTTCAGTGCCTCCCGGGCCTGCCGGCGCAGGGAGGGCGTATCTCCGGCAATGCCGCACAGGGTAAGATAGCTGCGGAAGGTGTCCGCCTGGGCCTGGGTCAGGGGCTCCACCTCATAGGTGGCGTTTTCCAGATTGACCTGGCCTCCGGTGGTGGCGGAGGTTCCGTCGCTGGTCTCATAGGTGAGCCCTGCCATGGCCTCCTGCTCCGCCTGGGTGTAGGCTGCCTCCAGCACCGGGAAGCCGCCTTGATACTGGCGCAGGAAGTCGCTGGAGAGAATGGCCTTTAGAAAGGCCCAGGCCTCCGCCGGATGAGCCGAGGCGGCGGGAATGGCCAGCTGCTGGGGCGAAAGCTGCAAAATTCCCCCGTTGCCGGACTCCGAGGGATAGCCCTTGAGCACCATATCTCCCTCCAATGCCTTCTGTAGTCCCAGCCAGGTGGAAAAATCCGAGATGTTGACCTGCCAGAGCAGGAGAGAGCCGTCCTTCAGGCAGGGAAGAGCCTCCTGAACCTGGTTGGCGGCCAGGGCATAAATATCGCTGTCCTCCACAGGAACGCTCTGTACTGCCGTGAGCATGGAGGCGTAGTCTGTAATAAGGCTGCCGTCCCGCTCCAGCAGGGTGTCCAGGGTGTCATAGGCGTTGCTGTATTGCAGCACCGCAGCCTCCGGGTGCTGGGCCACGGTCTGGGCAAACTCCGCCGGTGTCCAGCCCTCCTGGCTGCCCAGGGTGGAGGCGGTTCCCACCAGGGTGTCCAGGGTGAAGTACAGGGGCAGACCAGTGATGCTTCCCTGGGCGGTCAGGGCCTGATATAGTCCCTCGGTCAGGGTAGAGGCCCCGACCTGGTCGTCAAAGCGGGTAGAAAGGTCGGTAAGCTCCACCCCGTCACCCAACTCCTCGGTAAGGATCAAATCCAAATCTCCAGCATCCTCCAAAAGCCGGGCGTTTCCGTCGCTGTAGCTTTGGTAGTTGACCAGGTGTACCCGGAAATCCTCCTGGGACTGGTTAAAGTCCACAGTCAGGGCGTTTAGGGCACTGGTCAGCTCCGGGTTTCCCAGGCAGTAGCCCACGTTGATCACAGTTCCTTCCTGGGTCTGAGACACGGGCACCTGGGTCAGCGTCCCCAGACGGGTGGCACTTTGGGTGCTGGACACCACATAGATGGTGGCGGCATCCTGGGCGGCGGCTGATACAAGTGTCTCCGGGTTAATGTCCGTGTCGATCCAGTCCAGCACCGCCGTCATGGTGGTGGCCTCCCCATCCAGGGCGTACAGGCTGCCGCCATCGGAGAGCAGCGCCGTCCCCTGCCAGCCCGGATAGGCTCGGTAGGTCTTGGAGGCCTCTGTCAGGGTGGCCCCGATGGATTCGGTATTCAGCAGCTTTACCGCCCCCTGGTAGGAGCTGCCGCTTAGCTTCTGGGTGCTGAGAATCACCTGACCGCCGGAAAGCCGCACCAGATTGATGCCCTGCTCCTGGCCCAGGTCAAAGGCGGAAAGAGCCTTGCCCTGGGAGGAATAGACCCGCAGCCAGCCTGCACCCAGGAGATAAAAACTCCCGTCCCCGTCCACCGCCATGGTGTAGGGATAAAGCCCCTGGGAATCCGCCAGGGAAACCGTAGTCTGGACGCTGCCGCCCTCTGCCGGGACCGAGGACAAAATCAGTCCCTCCTCCGTCTCCAGGCAGTACCACAGCTCCCCTTCTCCCGGGGCAATGGTCAGAACCGTGCCGCTGAGGCCATCGACCTCCAGGGTGCTGCCTGTCAAAGGGTCATAGGCCCTGCGGCTGCCGTCCTCCCCGGACACCTCCAGCAGAAGGGTATCTCCCAGGAAAAACAGCCGCTCTGGTGCGCCCTCCAGCTCCAGGTCTGACCAGGCGGCCTGATAGGCGTAGCCGGTCTGCTCCTGGGGGGATTGGGTGGTCTGGGGCACCACAGCCGCCGCCGTGGTACTGGGATTTTCGGACTGTACCGTAGAAGCCGGGAGAGAGGAGCTTTCCTTGTCTCCGCAGCCGGATAGAACAAGGCCCAGGGCCAGAGCCAGGCCCAGGAGCCGTTTACACTTCATATATTTCATTGTGCCTCCTGAGAATGATTTGCCGGGGTCAGGGCCCCCGGAGTTATTTTCGGGTGTTTCTTTCATAGATTTGACGCAGGCCCTTCAGAAGCAGCCGCTCATCCACCAGCAGCCTTCTGCGGCAGTGAGGGGCAATCACCCCAGCCAGGGATCCGGTAGCGATCACCGTACAGGCCGTGCCCAGCTGGGCCTCCATCCGCTCTACCATGCCCTCCACCATGGCGGCAGTGCCGATCACGGCCCCGGACTTCATGCTTTCCACGGTGTTTTTCCCAATCACAGACCGGGGAGCCTCCAGAGAGATGCGGGGAAGCTGGTCGCAGGCATCCGCCAGAGCCCCCGCAGCCAGGGCCGCACCGGGGGCGATTACCGTGCCCACCAGGCGCTTTTTCTCGTTGACGGCGCAGAGGGTGGTGGCCGTGTCCAGATCAATGACAATCAGGGGCACGGGATACTCCGCCGTGGCCGCCACGGCGTTTACCACCAGGTCGCTGCCCAGTGCGCCGGGGTTGTCCATGAGAATGTTCAGGCCGGTTTTGACCCCGGGGCCCACCACCAAGGGCTCCCGCCCCAGAATCAGCCGAAGGGCCGCCTTCAGCTCGTTGATTAGAGCCGGAACCACCGAGGAGATGATTCCGCCGCCAATATCCCGGGGTGTTAGTCCGTGGAGCTCCAGAATGCTGTGGAAGGCAATGGCATACTCGTCCCCGGTCTTGCGGCGGTCTGTGGCCATTCGGGAGGTAAACAGCAGTTCCTCCCCCCGGAACACCCCCAGCACCAGGCTGGTATTCTCTGCACTTAGCGTCAGAATCATGGTTGTGCATCCTTTCTGGTGACATTCTCCCGGGAGTATTGTACCTGAAACCGGGGAAATAATCAAGGTTATATCCGCTTTCCCCTTGTAATTGTCTGAAAAAATGGTATGATGAAGGGGAACAAATATCTAGGGAGGGATTCCCATGCTACAGGGAAAGCGTGTGCTGCTGGGGGTTTCCGGCGGCATTGCCGCCTATAAAATTCCAAATCTTTGCTCTCTGCTGGTGAAGCGGGGGGTTCATGTGGAGACGATTCTTACGGAAAACGCCCAGCGGTTCGTCTCCCCCATCCCCTTTGAAAGCCTTTCCGGCAATCGCTGCCACCGGGACACCTTTGACCCGCTGGACACCGCCAGGGTAGAGCATATTGCCCTGGCCCGGGAGGCGGAGCTTCTGGTGATTGCCCCTGCCACGGCGGACATTCTGGCAAAGCTCCGCTGGGGGCTGGCGGACAATCTGCTGACCACCACGGCCCTGGCCTGCACCTGCCCCATTCTGCTGGTGCCCTCTATGAACACCGCCATGTATCAAAATCCCGCCACCCAGGAGAACCTGGAGGCCCTCCGGCAGAGGGGCTTTCATATTATGACTCCGGCCTCCGGGCATCTGGCCTGCGGAGCTGAGGGCTCCGGAAAAATGCCAGAGCCATCTGACATCTTTGACCGAATCGAGGCCCTGATCGCCCGGGAGAAGGACATGGCCGGCCTGCGGGTGCTGGTTTCCGCCGGGCCCACCCAGGAGCCTATCGACCCGGTGCGGTATATCACCAATCACTCCTCCGGGAAGATGGGCTATGCCCTGGCCCATGCGGCCATGCTCCGGGGAGCGGAGGTGACGCTGGTTTCCGGCCCCACGGCCCTGAAATATCCGCCCCTGGTGGAGACTGTCCCGGTGGTCACGGCCCGGGAGATGTACGAGGCCATCACCGCTCGGGCTTCTCAGGCCGACCTGATTATCAAGGCCGCCGCCGTGGCGGACTATACCCCCGCCGCCGTGGCGGACAATAAAATCAAAAAGTCCCAGGGGGATATGTCCATTCCCCTTTGCCGCACCCAGGACATTATCGGCCATTTGGGGGAGCATCGGAGGCCGGGGCAGCTTCTGTGCGGCTTTTCCATGGAGACGGAGAATATGCTGGAGAACAGCCGAAAAAAGCTGGAAAAAAAGCATCTGGACATGGTGGTGGCCAACAACGTGAAGGTTCCCGGAGCGGGCTTTCAGGGGGACACCAACGTGATTACCCTGATTACCGCCGAAAGCAGTGTCGAGCTTCCCCTGATGGACAAGGAGGCCGCCGCCCACGCCATTCTGGACAGGCTTATGGAAATGCGGGGCTAATCCGGCAGGGCCTGGGCCGTGGTGACGGAGACCTCATAGGCCGTCCGCTCCTGGCTGCCTTGGTCGGTCTGCTTGAGGTATATCCGGCTTTGCAGCCGACCCTGAAGCCAAAGCTCCGTGCCCCGGGGACAGGCCGCTGCCATCCGGGAAAGACTGCCCCAGAGGATGCAGGGCAGGTGATCCATCCGCCCGTAGCGGCGCTCCACCGCCAGCATCACATCGCAGATCTCCCGGCCCAGAGGCGTCCTGCGGTACACCGGCTCCCGGCAAATCCGCCCCTGCAGCTCCACCTGGTTGTCCGGGGCACCTTGGGTGATTTCCACCTGGCCGGCCAGCACGGAGATGATAAGCCGACGGCCCTGGCCGCTGGGGTTGTGGTAGGAGCGGAGCTGACCCGACACCTCTATCATGTTTCCGCCGCTGGGGTCCAGTCCCTCCAGAAGCCCATGGGCCGCAATCACCGGCACCCTGTCCCGGTTCCCGGACAGTCGCTGTACCTCCAGGGTAAACCGGTCAAACCGAATGCCGTGGTTTTCGTGGGAAAACTGTGGCAGCTCCGCCAATTCTCCCCGCAGAAGTACGATATTATTGGAATCATACATGGACTGCTCCATCCCTCTCTTCCTTGTGATGGAACACTATATTCGGAAGCCGCCGTTTCTATGCACACCCTGTACAGGAGGTCTTGTGATGCAATATTCCCGACTGTTTACCCCCATTACAATCGGCTCTCTCAAGCTGAAAAATCGAATCGTTATGCCTGCCATGCACCATCTTTATACGGAAAACGGCTATGCTACCCCTCGGTTCTGCCGGTATTACTGGGACCGAGTGGAGGGAGGCGCAGGACTGATTATCGTGGGCTCCTGCCGGTTTGACGACTACGGCGCAAAAATGAACTCCATGTCCCTGCGCACCGACGACACCATTCCAGGATGGAAGGAATTTACATATGGCGTCCACGCCCGGGACGGGAAGGTGGCAGTGCAGCTCTATCATGCAGGCCGGTATATGCCCAAAGCCGATGTGCCCTGCGGAAAGGATGCCCTCTCTCCCTCGGCCACCTTTGCCTCCTATACCCGGGAGACTGCCCCGGAAATGACCCGGGAGCAGATTTTCGAGCTTTTGGACAATTACGCCGCCGGGGCGGAGCGGGCCGTCCGGGCGGGCTTTGACGCAGTGGAGATCAGCGCCTCCTCCGGGTATCTGCTCTGTCAGTTCCTCTCGCCTCTGACCAACCTGCGCCAGGATGAGTTCGGTGGCAGCTTTGAAAACCGCTGTCGGTTTCCCTTGATGGTTATTGACCGGGTAAAGGCCGCCCTGGCAGGTCGGGTGCCCTTGATTTTGCGGCTGGGGGCGGATGATTTTGTTCCCGGCTCCAACACCCTGGAGGAGGCCATGGTCTTCGCCCCGCTGGCGGAGGCGCATGGGGTTGACCTGTTTAATGTGACCGGCGGCTGGCATGAAACCAAAATTCCCCAGCTCACCGGCGATCTGCCCAGAGGGGGCCTGAGCTATCTGGGCAAGGGCATTCGTTCCGTTGTCCATGTGCCGGTGATGATGTGCAACCGGGTGCAGGACCCGGATACCGCCGAGAAGCTGCTGGCTCTGGGCCGGGCCGATCTGGTGGGCCTCGGCCGTTCTCTGCTGGCCGACCCGGAGCTGCCCAACAAGGCCCGCAGCGGCCGCCGGGAGGAGATACGCCCCTGTATGGCCTGCAACCAGGGATGCCTGGCCAATACCTTCTTTGACCGGCCCATCACCTGTCTGGTCAACGGCCGCTGCGGCAGGGAGCTGGAGCTGCCCCTTCTCACCGGGAAACCACCTAAGCGGGTGCTGGTGATCGGCGGCGGCCCCGGGGGCTGTGAGGCCGCCTACCGTGCCGCAGAGGCGGGGCATCATGTGACCCTGATGGAAAAGGAAAAGGCCCTGGGCGGTCAGCTGCGCCAAGTCATTCATGTGCCGGCCCGACAGGAGTTCCAAACGCTGCTTCACTTTTATGAGACAAATCTCCGGCGGCTGGGGGTGGAGATTCTCCTGGGCCGTACCGCCGTCCCGGAGGATGCCCAGGGCTACGACCAGGTGATCGTGGCCACCGGTGGCGTACCCAATCACACGGAGCTGCCGGTGGAGCCGGATTCGGTTCCCGTGTATACCGCCCGGGAAATTCTCTCCGGGGAGGTGATGGTGGGGGAATCTGTGGTGGTGATCGGCGGCAGCTATATCGGCTGCTTTACCGCCCAGTATCTGGCCCGGGAGGGTGCCATGAATCCAGAGGAGCTGTTTTTCTTCCTGACAAACCACGCCGACACCATGGAGCATATTTCCCGGCGGCTGAACCATTCAGACCGGCAGGTGGTGCTGCTGGAGCAGGGGAAGAAAATCGGCTTCGGCTTTGAATCCGGCACAAGCTGGCCGGTGCTGGGGGATTTGAACCGGCTGGGGGTTCCCTTCCAAAAGATCACCCAGGTCACCGCCATCACTGGCCGGGGGGTTTCCGCCCGGGAAACCCAAAAGGATGGCACCGTAACGGAGCGGTTTTACCCCTGTGACTGCGTGGTGGTTGCCTCCGGTGTCCATGAGGACAGCTCCCTGGCCCAAGCCATAGAGCAGGCGGGACACCCTGTCCTTTCAATTGGCAACGCCCAGCGGCTGGGCAAGGCCATAGATGCCATTCGGGCGGGCTGCGAGGCCGGTATGTCCCTATAAGAGGCCGGGCCGCCCCGACACCTTGCGTGGCATGGCAAAGACATTTGCTGTTTTACAATAACTGGAAGTAGTATTAGAGCGGTGCACCACACAGGCGAGACGTGCGATAAAAGCCACAATTCTCTGGGCTTTTGCATCCACAATGATTTCTTCGCCAAGGTGCTGTATAATGATCCCCCTGTCCAGATCAAAAAAAATATTATAAACCAGATAATACCATATTGCCCTATTTTATCTCCTGAGCCAGCTGTTTTTGCGTCTTGGGTAGCAGCTGCCCTGCGGCGCAGGGTCACCCTGACTGGCAGGGCTGGCTGGTACAATGGTCGTGGCGAGACACCCGGGAATACCATCGACCCGCTTCGCACCCTCGCCGCCGCAGATCAACCAGCCAGAATCGGCTGTCAAGGTCAGCGGATGGTGGTGCAAAGCAGCTCCGATATACGACTTGCGGCATCTTATAATCCTGTGCTTGGTGGGGCCGACCGACATTGTACTGCTGAATTGACTACCCTGGTCGGAATTCAAAATACTGGGAAATCCGTGCGCCTCAACGGCATCTCTGACAGTCTGAATGACATATCGAGTATCTAGCGCATTCGACAAATTCCAGCCCACAATCATGCGGCTGCACCAGTCGATAATCGCCGTCAAATACATATATCCATGCTGCATTTTGATGTAGGTGATGTCAATAGACAATACCTGTTTTGGTAGAAAAACTACCTTATTTCGGAGTACATACGGCACAATTGTCTCTTAGAAGTTCCGTTTTGACAGATTTGTCTTGAGATACCTTGCTGTCGGCTTCCTTCTCCTGGCAGTTGCCTTCAAAGGCACGGTCTGCGTTCTCCAAAACTCCCGCTTTCCAGTTCCGAAGCATATTCGGACTGAGGCTGTTCTCTGCAGCAATTGTGTTCAGGTCTTTCTCTCTGCAAAATCTCAATACCAGCTTGGCCCTGTATTCCGGGGTGTACGTTCTTTGTGTCATGGTGATGCCTCCTTGTCCCATGCCCCGGCCCATGGGAACCCTCCGACCTCATGCTTACCAATTTCGAATGCAATTTATTGATGGAGTGCCTGCTCATACCTGCTGATGCTCTCCAAGTCGTTGAAATACAACACTTTTCCCGGATTGCAGCTATCCCCAAACTGTATCAATCGAAACGCACTATAGCAATTCTCAAAATATCCAGCAGGTCTTTACAAGCGATGTATAATGTAATTGGGAGTTGATGTAAGATGC
>CAVJIP010000177.1:0-3350 GCA_963649625.1 Bacteroidaceae bacterium | reverse complement strand
CTGTACATCCATGGGGTTGGCCCGGATGGCACAGACCGTTTTGACTGCACCATTCGCATGAGCTCCCCGGAGGGACTATAAGTTATGGCGAAGGCCCGTCTGCGAACCTTGCAGACGGGCCGTTTTCTTATTCTGCCGCAGTGGTAAGAATGCGGTCATTGTCCAGGGCCTTGCCGGCCTTTTGGGAGAACTGGGCAAGCAGATCCTCCACGGTCATGTGCTGCCGCTGCTCCCCGGAGATGTCCAGGACGATATGCCCTGCATCCATCATCAGCGTGCGGTTTCCCATGGTCAGGGCCTGCTTCATATTATGCGTGACCATCAAACAGGTAATGTTCCGCTGGGCCACCACCTGCCGGGTGATTTCCAAAACCTTTTCCGCCGTGGCAGGGTCAAGGGCGGCGGTATGCTCGTCCAGAAGCAGCAGCTTAGGCGTGACCATGGTTGCCATCAGCAGGGTCAGGGCCTGACGCTGGCCACCGGAAAGGAGCCCAACAGGATTTTTCATCCGATCCTCCAGGCCCATGTCCAGTTGGGCCAGCATATCCCGGAACATATCCCGTTCCTTTTTGCTGGTTCGGCTGAAAAAGGCAAACCGGGAACGGGACTGGCGAAGATAGGCAATGGCCAGATTTTCCTCAATGGTCATGTTGGGAGCGGTGCCCTTTAGAGGATCCTGGAACAGATGGCCGATGGAGTGGCTTCTGTGGTACTCCGGAGCGAAGGTGATGTCCTGGCCGTCCAGCTCCACGGTGCCCTCGTCCACATAGAAGGTTCCGGCAATGGCACCGAACAGGGTGGATTTTCCCGCCCCGTTGGAGCCTACGATGGTGACGAAATCCCCCTCCGGCAGGTGCAGGGTGATGCCCTCCAGGGCTTTCTTCTGGTTGACGGTTCCCGGATTAAAGGTCTTGGAAATGCCGGTGAGCTTTAGCATGAGGCTCCCTCCCTTCTGCGCTGGGCCTTCTGCTTTTGGAAGGCAATAAAGTGCTTCATGGTGGGAGAGGCAATGGCAATGGCCACAATCAGGGCGGAAACCAGCTTCATGCACTCCGCCGGGACGTTCAGCCGCAGGGCCACGGCCACAAAGAGCCGGTACAGGCAGGAGCCTACAATGGCCCCCAGCACCCGGCGGAGCATTCCCCCCTTCCCTACCAGGGTTTCCCCGATAATCAGAGAGGCCAGGGCGATTGTTACCATGCCGGTGCCCAAATTTATGTCACAGCTTTTCTGATACTGGGCCAATACTGCCCCGGACAGGGCCGTAAAGCTGCCGGCAATGCACAGCCCCACGGTGATGGTAAAGGAGGGGTTCACCGAGGAGGCCTTAATCATGTCCGGGCTGTCGCCGGTGGCCCGGATGGACAGGCCCAGCCGGGTTTTCAGAAACCAAGCCAGCAAGGCCCCCATCATCAGCACAATGGCTGCGGCCACGAATAGCTTATACCAGCTGCCCATGACAGGCTCCAGCACACTTTTTGCCATGGAAAAGATGGTGTCACACTTAAACACGCTAAGGGTGGAGGAAAAGCCCATTACCGCCAGGTTGACCGTATAAAGCCCGGTGTTGACGATAATGCCCGCCAGAATGCTGGCAACCCCCAGCTTTGTCTGGAGCAGGGCCGTAATATAGCCGGAGAGCACCCCGGAAAGCATGGCGGCCAGCAGTCCCAGAATCGGGTGCCCCAGCAGAGTCACCTGACAGCAGACGGCGCAGCCCAGGGTAAAGCAGCCGTCTGTAGACAGGTCGGCAATGTTCAGAATGGAAAAGCTCAGAAACAGGGCCAGGGCCACCAGAGCGTAAATACATCCCAGCTCCATGGCGGTCTGGGCGGTGCTTAGAGTAAAAATGGAGGACAAAAGCTCCATAGATTCCCCTCCTCAAAGGAGGGCGGGATATTTCACCCGCCCGTGTTATGATTTTAACAAGTATCAGCTAAAGCTCTCCTGGGTGGTGGTTTCCTTGACCTCCTCGCACAGGCCCTGGAAGGCACTGTAGTCCAGGCCGATGGCCTCGGCCGTCTCGGTGTTTACCATGGCGATACCGCTGGACATGATCTCCACCGGAGTTGTGGCGGGGTCTGCGCCGTTTACCAGAATGTCAGCCACCATATCCGCTGTCTTGGTGCCCAGGGTCACATAGTTGACACCGTAGCCGCAGAAGGCGCCGTTCAGGGCGAAGGAGTCCGCACCGGCATAGTGGGGAATCTTGGCCTCAATGAACTTTTCATAAATGGCCAGCTCGGCGGTCATGACGGTGTTGTCGGTGGGAGTAAACACGGCATCTACGCCTGCGGCAATCAGGGCATCCGCCGCCAGGGACAGCTCGTCATTGGTGGTGCCGGTTTTTTCAATGGTTTCAATGCCTTTCTCCTGGCAGTAGGCCTTGGCACTGGCAATGGCGGACTTGGAGGAATCCTGGCCCTGGTCGTACAGCAGACCCAGGGTTTTCAGGTCTGGGTTGGCCGCCAGCATCAGGTCGATCAGAGCCTCTACGTTCAGGGCATCAGAGGTGCCGGTAATGTTGGAGCCGGGGGCATCCATGGTGGCTACCAGGCCCGCACTGACCGGGTCGGACACTGCCGAGAACACAACGGGGGTTTTCGTTTCCTCGGTGGCGGCCTGCATAATCAGGGCGGCGGGGGTGGCGATGGGAACAATCACATCTACGCCATCAGCCAGCAGGTCAGCGGCAATCTGGTTCAGGGTGGTGGAATCCGCCTGACCGTTTTTGGTGTAGTCGGCGTAGTCGAAGGTAACGCCCAGCTCCTGGCCCTTGGCATCCAGCTCCTTCTGGATGGACTCCTCAATCTGATCCAGGGAGGCATCGTCCACATACTTGACGATACCCACCTTATAGGTCGTACCGGCGGCGGCCTCGGTGGTTTGGGCGGCTGCGGAATCCGAAGCGGAGCCTCCGGCGGTGCCGGAGCCGCAGGCGGCCATAGAGAACATCATGGCGGCGGCAGCAGTCAGGGACAGTGCGTGCTTGATAAGGTTGCATTTTTTCATGGGAAGTTTCCTCCTAAAAGATATTTGACTGCATTTGGCCGGGTGAAGCTGGGCCTGGGGGTATGAAAAATACTCTTATCCCTAAAATAGGGACAAGAGTTAAACTCCTGCGGTACCACCCTGGTTGGTGTAAAACACCCGCTCTGCGCACAGTCATGCGCTCCAATGTGATAACGGGCTGGAACCCCCGTTGCCATCTACTTGGATGAAATCCGTTCAAGGCACCCTCGCAGGCCCATTCACATTCGGTTTCTCCGCTGCGATTCCACCATCCACAGCTCTCTAAAGGATTCCCCGGTGCTACTATTCCTGCTCATCGGTTTTGCTCGGTTTGGATT
>CAVJIP010000176.1:8903-14593 GCA_963649625.1 Bacteroidaceae bacterium | reverse complement strand
GGGTCTTGAATCGGTACACCCCATACCCTTCCCCCATCCGGGGCCTCGGCAGAGCCCAGCGCAGCGGGTCTGCTGGAGAAGGGGGAACGCTGGGAAGATCTTTCCCAGGAGATGATTGTAAAATATCTAACGCTCTGTTTTCAAAGGGGCATATTTTGGGATTTTATGTCAGTCTATTCATGAATATGCACATAACACAGGCCCGGGTCGCGCACCCGGAAACCGGCGTTCATCTCCACCTGGGCCCGGGAGCCGACAAAGCTCTCGCTGTCCACCACCCGGGCGGTTTCAAAGTTGGTGACGGCGGAGAGGGCGCTGTGATGGTAGACCACAAAGTCAACATTGGAAAAATCTACCGTCTGGAGTGCGTCCGTGTAGTCGTAATATTTGGCCGAGCCCTGGGCCATGGCCCCCGCCTCCACCCAGGTCATCCCCAGGAATCGGCCCACGTTGCCGGTGGCCGCCATGGCATCGTTGGTCACGGGCATGAACTCGCTGCCCGCCGCCTTGAGCACCAGAGCGTAGAAGCTGGGGGCGCAGAGCACCACGTCAGCTGTCCCTCCCTGGGAGACAATTTCCGTGCGAACGTCAATGACCAGGTTCTTGGCAGTTGACACGGTGGGTAAATCAGAGTTACCCGAAGGGGTAGCCTCATTTACCAGGCAGGCGATTCCGCTGGACTGCCAGCCGGACTGCACCTCGTGCTGGGCCGCCGCCAGGCTCTCGTCCCGGAGGTCGGCGCTGACCGCTGCGGCCTGGACGCCATATATTTTTCGGGATTTCTGGAAATTATTGTTCAGCCGAATCAGCAAAAGTTCGTCCTCCAGCTCCTCATCGGCGAAATCCCGGCCGGGAAGTCCCGGTGTGGCCACCTCGGAGCTGATTTTGTGGACGTATATGCCCCCGGCCGGACCGGCGCACTGGCTGTCATCGCAGGTTACGCCGGGAACCAGCACCGAGGCGTAATACAGGTTGGCCTCCAGCTTGTCGCTGTAGCGTTCGTCAACGTGGAGGGAATTATAGGTAATGGACATGGGTTCTCCTTTCTCAGTGGGTGAATGTGATTTACGTTTTTGTATTTGTGGAGAGGACAGATTGCAGCTTTTCCTCTTTCCCCCGCTTCGAGGGCTTGGGCCTGGGCGCACCCACAACCTTCCCCATCCGGGCCCCATCGAAGCCCAGCACAGCGGTTTTGATGGGGAAAGGAGGCGCAAGGAAACGGCGGGAGGGCGACCAGGGGGAGCCCGAAGGAGCGTGGACTTTGCGTGGAAATGGGGGCCTCATCGAAGCCCAGCACAGCGGTTTTGATGGGGAAAGGAGGCGCAAGGAAACGGCGGGAGGGCGACCAGGGGGAGCCCGAAGGAGCGTGGACTTTGCGTGGAAATGGGGGCCTCATCGAAGCCCAGCACAGCGGTTTTGATGGGGAAAGGAGGCGCAAGGAAACGGCGGGAGGGCAACCAGGAGGAGCCCGAAGGAGCGTGGACTTTGCGGGGAAATGGGGGCCCTGGCAGAGCCCAGCACAGCGGGTCTGCTGGAGAAGGGGGAGCGGACTTTGCGACGACGTGGCGATGACTTTACGATGCTGGAATATGGTCTGCATATTTTCAATTTGTAGAAACTCCAACAGCAGGTCAAATTACATTGGAATCTATCCCCAAAGATTCCTGGAACTACCGCTTGCGATACCAGGGATTGTTCCGATAGCGCCGCTCCACGGCCTCCTCCTCGGCGGTCTGGGCCTGGCCCTGGGCCGGTGCGGCGAACCGGGGCCGGCAGCCGTTATCCAAAAATAACCAGGGCCGGGTGGTGCGCAGCTCCGTGACCGCCGCCTCCAAATCCTCCTGGCCGCTGCGCTCCAGAAGCAGTTCCACCAGCTCCGGGTCCCGAGCTTGGCAGTTTCTGGCAGCTTGTCCAATTCGATACTGGCGAAATTCCAGCTTTTGGGACTGCAGCTGTTCCTCTAACTGGGATATTCTGGGGTCAATTTCCGGTTCTGGGGGTAAATTACTGGGGATTTCCGGGGAATCTGGCAATGTTTCCTTGTCAATTTCCGGGGAAACTGCCCCTGTGGACGGGGGCGGGGAGGTGATTCGGTAGGCCAGGGCCTGGAGATCCAGGGGCGTGTCGGGGGTGTTGGGCGGCATGGGCTCCTCCTTTCGGGGACGAAAATGGGGCAACCGTCAAGTTGCCCGTTTGTCCTCTGATGATTTTGATGATACCATTTTATCAGACTTTTCCCGGAATTTCATCCCGTTTTTGTCCCGTTTTTGTCCCACGTCGTCGCAAAGTCCCGGGAAGGTGGCACGGCTTTGCCGTGACGGCAGAGGACATAGGACAAGACAGATAAGGTAAAGCTGGCATCCAATGGGACAAATCCGAAAAAGCGGCGTTGCGGATTGTACGCTCACAGCGGACAGTTTTCCGGGGAAAACTTTGTAAATACTCCAACTAGTCCCCGTCCTCTCCCTGGAAGTACCAGCTTTTCAGGGCCTCGCCGGGCAAAATTCCCGCTCGAACCATCTCCATCCGTCGGGCAAATTCCGTGCCGGTGTCCTCAAAAACGCTGTCCCCGAAGGTGACGGTTAGCTCCGCCGGGCCGGGAGGACACATATTATATAGGTCGCAGAGGCCGTTCATGGCCTGGAAAAGCTGGTGGATCGCTGGCAAAATTCCCAGTTGCTGGATGGCTCCGCAGGTGTGATAGGTGGTCTTTTCCCGAGAGATCACCTCCGTGGCAGTGGCAAGATTACTGGTAGATTCCTCCATTTTTAGGGTTCCAGGGGATAAATGGCACTGATTTTCCAGCAAACGCAGCAGGGCCCCCAGGGAATTTAGGTAGGCCTCCGTGCGAATGGCGGGGGAATAGTCGTCAAAAGGCTTGACCTGCTCCTCCGGATCCAGCACCAAATACACGTCACTTGCCAAATCGTGGTAATTTGGACTGCCAAAAAATGGCTTTGTCCCCTCCGCCGGAAGGGCCTGCCGCTCGATGATCCGCTTGCGCTTGCCGGAATGGAGCTCGTAAAGCAGCTCACCCCACAGCCGATCCAGCTCTTCCAGGGTGGATTCGGCCCCAGAATAGAGACTTTTTGGCAAAAATGAATCAGATTCTACCTGAAATGGTAACTGTAGGAATCCAAACAGGGGCCCGGCGACCCCTTCGATGGTCACGTCCCGGTCTAATTCCGACCATTCCTCCAGGGAATCCAATGGGATTTCCTTCCAGCAGCCATCAGAAAATTCCATGGCCCGATTGGTCTGGTAAAGTGTTCCATTTTGAAAATCGAAGCCCTCCAGCCGAATCAGCTCCCGGCCCTCCCAAACCCGATGGTCCAGGAAAAATCCCGCCCCGGGCTGGCCGTTGCCCTGAAGCCGGGTGGGATAAAATCGGTCCCCGGGAATCAGCTCCAAAACCAGCTCCCCCGCCTCGGCCCGGGGCCGGAGAATGCAGCAGCCCAGGGCCAGGGCCAGCGCCACCCCCTGGGTCAGGCGGGGTTGGAATTTTTCCAAGACTTTTTGCAAAAACCTCGCCCGCTGTCCTCCTTTTACGGACAAATACAGCTCCGAGGTGGCCAGGGTGGCCACGGTTCCTGTCAGGGCGGCGGCCATTCCCGCAGGATGGCTCCCCGGGGGCAGGTTCCGGCCCTCCAAAAGCTGCCGCCAGCGGGTCAAATCCCGGCAGCGGGCCGGGGAAATCAGGCTTTTTACTGGTAAATCAACCATAAGATTCCTCCTTTGGAAATCATAGCTTGCGCAAAATGGTCATCACAAAGTAGCGCATTTCGTCCATGGCGTGGTCGTCCTCCTTCACGGGCCGGTCCTCCGCGGCGTTGGCGTCCCAGCGGTAGCGGCCCAGCTCCTCCAGAAGGGATGTACACCGTGGGTGGACTTTCAACCGCCCGTTTTTCAGGTATTCCCCCACGGTCCGGATGCCGTCCAGCACCCGATTGTCCGCCTTTCGCAGGGAAAATCGCCCCGCCCGGCGAATCAGGGTCAGGAAGCTCAGGGCCGAGGGGTCCACCACCACGGCGGAAATGGGTTTGTCCGCCGCCAGCGCACAAAGTGCCTGGTAATATTCCCCATCCGTGAATTGCTCCCCGGTTTTCCGGCTGTCGTGGTAGTATTCCCGCACCCGCAGGGCTCGGCCCCCGATGTCCACCGCCCAAAGACCCATGGAACAGGGATTTCGGGTGCCGTAGTCCACGCTGATAAAGTAGCGCAGGGGGCCGGAAAGGGAATTGGCAGTAATTTCCTCCGGGTCGAAGGGGTAGATCAGCCCCTGGGCGGCGCACCACTGGCCCAGGACGAACCGGCGATAAAACTGCCCCGCATACATCCGCCCGTACCGGGCCCGCACCTCCGGGGTCAGGGCCGGATTGTCCGACATGGTGAAGTGGAGGGTCAGCAGCCGCTTCTCCTCCGCCTGCTCCAGCCATTCCCTGTAAAACCAGTGATTGGGGGATTCTGGGTTACAATTGAAGAAAATCTTAGAATTTTCCACGGAACACCGGGCAATTGCCTGTTCTACGAAGCTCCGGGGCATCAAAACCACCTCGTCCAGGAGCACCCCGGCCAGGGTAATGCCCTGAATCAGGGCGGCGCTGCTCTCGTCCCGGCCCCCGAAAAGGTAGTAGTAATTTACTGTTTCACCATTTCGTACCAACAATAAATTTTCCGAGCGCCGCTCCTCAAAGGTGAAAACGCCCCCCAGCCAGGTGGGGATCAGGTTCACAAGGTTCCGCCGGAGACTCTCGATGGTCTTGCCGCACAGGGCGAAGGTCTGGCCGTCAAACTGGGTCATGCTCCAAAGGAGAAAGCCCACCGCCATGGAAATCGTCTTTCCTGAGCGGACAGCACCGTGGCAGATTATCCCATCATAGCCTTGATTTTCCGGGCGGAGCCACCAGAGCATGGCCATTTTTTGCTTGTCAGACAGGGGCTGATAATTCATGGCCTGTCCTCCTCGCAGGGACAATTCAGCCCCGCCGCCGCCTGACTGAGCACCTCCAGCAGGTTGTTTTCCGGCTGCTCCGGGGGGATTTCCGGGGGCTTTTCCCGCCAACGCTCGGGCATTCGGTTCTTCAAATAGAAGATTTGCGCCGCCAGATCCGGGGGCACCGCCTTTTCGGTGGTGACGGTTTTTTCCCCCTTGTCTGTCTCCTCCACGCGGACTTCCCGCAGGGTCATGCCCAGGGCCCGCTGGAGCAGGGCCGCCTCTACCTCTTGCACAATATCCATTTTTACCAATCCTTTCCGGGTAAATTATATTTCCCCATGGTAGCTGACGAAGCCGGCCTTGTGGCGGTTTTCCCCGTCCACCGGGTAGTAGACCAGGTATTTTCCGTCAACCTCTGCCAGACATGGGCAATTCTCCCAGGGGTTCAGGCTTCCGATTTGATGTTCCAGGCCGGTGTCTGCGAAAACCGGCTCTGGGGTGGAGCCATTGCGATAGTTTTTTGCCAATTCAAAGCACTCCTTTTTGGAATTTTTATAATCCGGGTGGCCGTAGCCCAAAATGTAGTCGCTGTTTAATGGATATTTTTTCCGAAAAACCCCGCCTCCGTTGGCCTCCAGGGCGGAGGAATCGGAGGTGTTGCCCTCCACGGTGAAAACGTAAATGTCATTTACCTTTTCCACCAAACCGATGTGACTTTCGTTTTGGAACACGATTACGTCCCCGGAACTGGGAG
>CAVJIP010000176.1:0-8893 GCA_963649625.1 Bacteroidaceae bacterium | reverse complement strand
GTGTAGCCAGATTTTGGGTGCCATTCTCCCCGGGCCCGGAAGAAGGCCACATGGGCGGGAACGTAGGCAAATTTCCCAACTTTTTCAATCTCTCCCGCCTGGTCGGCGCACCAGGACACGAACATATCGCACCAGGGCTGGCCGTTGAGGCCGTACCATTCTCCATATTTTGTAAAGTTTTGGGTTCCGGCATTGGCAGTTTTTTCTTCTAATTCCTGATTTGACCGCTTTTCCAGGTATCCCACCTGGCTCAGGGCCACTTGAATGATGGATAACATAGGGTTCCTCCTTTCCTGATGATACCATTTTAGCAGGGAATGGGGTAGAATTCATCCCGTTTTTGTCCCGTTTTTGTCCCGCTTTTGTCCCGTTTTTGTCCCGCTAAAATCCCACTATGAACTTGAGGCCATTCTTTTCATCTTTTCTATGGCGTAGAGTTCATCCTCGCCCAGGGTGTATTGCTGCTGATTCATGGTTTTAGGTGATTTTGCCGGTGGATTGGAATACTTGTTTCCCTCCCAGCTTTCCAGGCAGGCCTGCCAATTTCTTACAGGCCCTGTGGGGAGCTGCCAGCCCCGGGCCTCGTAATAGTTGAAAAACCGCTGAGGGTCTACCGATAGCCCATGGGAACGGCAATATTCCAAAATTTGTTCTTTTTTCGGCGGGCGAGCGAGGGGGTCATTCCCCGAAGGGGAAATGAGATTCACCTTTGAGGCTGAATGAAATTCACCTTTTCCTTTATTTTCCTCCCGGGTGGGAATTTCCAATTTTCCTCCCTCTTCCACTTCCACTTTCTTTTTCTCTTTCTCTTTCTCTTTCTCTTCCTCTTTCTCTTCCGTCACACTTTGCTCACGGTTTGCTACCGTTTTGCTGCCGGTTTGCTCACGATTTGCTACCGATTTGCTGGCCTCTTGGGCCAATTTTCTCATGCGGGCCGCCTGGGCCCGCTTGATGGACCGCTGGAGGGTGGGCAAAAGCAGCTGCCACATGGCCTGCGTTATCCCGGTAAATTCTGGTTTTTCCCGGCGGAAGGCATAGTCGCAAACTGCATCATACAGGGCGCAGCGGTCTGCGGGATTGGGCAGCTGGCGAATGGCCTCGTAGTAGCTCCGGAAGAACATAAAGCCGTCAATTTGTTCCATCTGTTCCATTTTTAATCTCCTCCCATCCAAAAAATGCCATTGTAAATCGGCGCAGGGCCCGTTCCTTCCGGCGATACACCGAGGAACGCTCCACATTGAGCTCCTCGCAGAGCCGGTCTGCCCCGCCGGACATGGGATTTATGTAAAATCTGTCTAAAATTAACTGGTCCTCCTGGCTCAGGGCCTCCAGGGCCTCCTGGATTCCCGCCAGGGAGGTATGAATTTCCCGGAGCTGCCGCTCCAGCTCTTGCTGGTAGGCGATGCTGCCCACCAGGTAGCTTTCCCGCCGGGAGCCGCCTCCGGTCACGGGGGTTCCGTCCGTCCGTGAAGAACGGATGTCCTCCCGCTGAGAACGAATCTGGGCGATTTGCTGGGGCAGCGTCACCAGGGCCCGGCGGCGCACGCCGTAATTTCGTAGCCGCTGCTCCGCTTCTTTCTTCCAATTCATACAGATTTCCCCTTTCTATAGTCCCGTTTTTGGGACTGCTCCTGTGGTATTCTATTCCATGCAGCGGGGCCTTTCCGGTGGAGTTCCTGGGAAATGCCGGGAAAACCGGCCTGGGAAAACTCTACTATTAGTAGAATGCACCGGCGAAAAAATCCCCGCTTTTTGGGACGGCTCTATAATACCCTACTATCAGTAGAATGTCAAGGGAATTTTTCCGATTCTTCTTGACAAAACTCTACTTTTGGTATACAATGGTGCCATCCACAAAAAGGGGGGATTCTACTATGAGTATAGGGCAGCAGATCAAGTCGCTGCGGCGGCAGCAGGGGCTCAGTCAGGCGGAGCTGGGGGCCATTGCCGGGGTCACGGACAAGGCGGTGTCCACCTGGGAGACGGAGCAGAAGGAGCCTCGCAGGGCAGCATTGGAAAAATTGGCAGCACATTTCCATTTGCCCCTGAGCTATTTCACCGGGGACGCCCCGGACGACCAGGCCATCAAGTTCGCCCTGTTCGGGGACACGGAGGTGGACGAGGCGGTGTATGAGGAGGTCAAGCGATTTGCAAAATTTGCCAACGAGCAGTTCAAAAACCGTCCATAATTCCCCAGATGTGACAGCACTTTACTGCCTTGCCGAGAAATTGGACGTCCCTGTGTACTGGTATGCCATGGATTCGGCGGCGGAATCTCTGGTGGTGGAGGTGGCCCCCGGGCACACGGCCATTGCCCTGGACCCCTTGAAATTCAAGGATTTGTCCGACGAAAAATACAAGCTGGCCCACGAGCTGGGCCACAGCGCCACCGGGGCGTTGTATCGTTTGGACACGCCTTTGGACGAGCGGGGCCGCAGTGAGCAGCGGGCGGACCGGTGGGCCATTGAGCTGCTGCTGCCCTTCCAGCTTTTGCAAGCAGCGGTACATGAAGGAAGAAGCGACCTGGCGGAATTGGCAGAATATTTCCAGCTCCCCCAGGCCTTCGTGGAGAAGGCGGTGGCCTATTACACCGGGCCGAAGGGACTGAAATTGTAAATATCTCCCTCTTGCCCCTTTTCCCCTCCCGGGGGGCCATCGGAGACAAATCCTCTTCCGTCACGGCGGGGCCGTGCCACCTTCCCTAAAGGGGAAGGTTATGGGGTGTACCTTCTACGTTCACCTGCACCAAGACCTTCCCCCAATTTGGGGCCCCGGCAGAGCCCAGCGCAGCGGCTGCAATGGGGAGGAAAAAACACCAGAGGGAACCCCCGGTCCCCCCTGGTGCCCGCCGAACCCATATCCGGCGGAGCGTAACGCTCCATAACCATATATTACCTCCCAACCAATTTTTAGCAGGGATAGTAACCAAAGGAATTATTTCTGCCTCCGAGCCTCCCCGGTGCGCCGGGCGGCCACATAGAGCCGCCAGAAAATCTCCGGGCAAAACTTGTTGAGAAAGGCCCCGATAAACACAATATACATACAAAAATACAGCCACACCATCACCAGCACCAGAGTGGTCAGCCCCCCGTAGAGGGTGGAAAACTGGCCAATTTGGTTGACATAAATCGAAAACAGGTGAGAAAACACCATCCAGGCCAGGCTGGTAAAGGCTCCCCCGGGGAGCTGCATATAGAATTTCATCCTTTTGTTGGGAAAAAAGGTATAAATCAGCATAAAAACCAGGGTGAAAATCACAAACATGGTAAAACCTCGCTGCTGCATAAATCCCTGGAAAACCCGGGCAACTCTGGGTAAATTCCCACTTAATAGTGTGAGTATGTGCTGGCCGAACACCCGCAGGGCCAGGTTCACCAGCAGCCCCAAAATCAGCACCAGCATATACCCGATGCACGCCACCCGCTTGAGGACAAAGTTTCGGGTGTCGTTGACGTCGGCGATGGCGTTTAATCCGTCCAAAAGACCCAGCATACTTTTGGAAGAAGTCCAAAGCAGCCCCACCAGGGACAGGGACAAGGCCGTCAAATTGGGCAGCACCAGCTCCTGGGTCATGCCGTCCAGCACCGGGCCGAAGGAGGCAGGGACGATTGTGGCAAGCATTTCCATAAATTCCTGGGTGCTCCAGGGCGTGATGGTCACAATGCTCAACGCCAGCATCAGCAGCGGCACCACCGCCGTCACAATAAAGAAGGAGGCGCTGGCGGCGTAGGTGGCCACATGGTAGTTGTTAAATCTATCCAGATAGCCCTTGACCGTTCCCAATATCTTCATTATCTGGGACTTCCCAGGAAGAACAGCGCCAGGGTTCCCGGCCCGGAGTGGGTGCCGATGGTGGGGCCGATGGGGCTAACGAGCACGTCCTCAACGTGAAACCGCTCCACCACCATGTCCTTCAGGGTCTGGGCGTCCTCCAGGCAGTCCCCGTGGGAGATGAACACTTCTGGGTTGTCAAATCCTTCCATCTGCCACTCCATCCGATTGGCCAGCTCCCGAATGGCCGCCTTCCGGCCCCGCACCTTCCCCACGGCCACCAGGTGCCCCTGGTCGTCCACATGGAGAATGGGCTTGATGTTCATGAGACTGCCCACCACGGCGGTGGTTTTGCTGACCCGGCCCCCCCGATGGAGATGATTCAGGTCGTCCACGGTGAAATCATGTACAACATTTCCCTTGATTTCCTCAATTTCCCTGCACGTCAGGTGGATGTCCTTGCCGGCCTTCCGCCGCTTCACCGCCTGATGGACCAAAAATCCCTCTCCTAACGATGCGCACAGGGAATCCACCACCAGCAGCGTCCGCCCGGGGAACTCCTGCCCCACCTGCTCCGCCGCCATAAGGGCCGTCTGGCAGGAGCTGGACAGCCCTGAGGAAAAGGCGATGTGCAGCAGATCCTTCCCCTGGGACAGCACCTGCCGGAACAAATCGCAGGTGTCCTCCAGGTTGGCCGCCGAGGTGGTGGGCAGAGCCCCCGCCCGGAGTTTTCCATAAAATTCCTTCACATCTGCCTGGGAAACGTCCTCCCCCTCCAGGTGTACCGGCAGGGGCAGAACCAAAATCTGGTTTTCCTCACAATAGAACTGGGGCAGATCCGCCCCGGTGTCTGTAGAAATTACAAAGTCGTGCATACTTACCTCCCCCGGAGGGCATAGGCCCGCCGTCCCGTGTCAAAAATGCTTTCGCCGGTAGAATCTATGGCGGTAATCAGGGGCAGCTCTTCTATGGTCAACGCCTTGACGGATTCGCACCCCAGGTCGGGAAAGGCGATTTCTTCCGCCTTGACAATGTGGCTGGCCATCAGGGCCCCGGCCCCGCCCACGGCGCAAAAATAGGCTTTTTTGTTTCTCCGGATGGCCTCCACCACCGCCGGGGAACGCTCCCCTTTTCCGATCATGGCGGTGAGCCCCAGGTCTAAAAGCCTTGGAGTATAAGGGTCCATCCGGGATGAGGTGGTGGGCCCGCAGGAGCCTGCGGCCATGCCCTTCTGGGCCGGGGTCGGCCCGGCGTAGTAAATCACCGCCCCCTTTAAGGGATAGGGCAATTCCTTTTCCTCATCCAATAACTGGAAAATCCTTTTGTGGGCTGCGTCCCGGGAGGTGTACACCACCCCGGAAAGGAGCACCCTGTCTCCCTGGCGCAGCCTGGCAATGGCCCCCTCCAATTCCTCCGTGTGAAGCCTCAGCATTCCCTCCCCTCCTCTGCCCCTGGGTCAGGGACGGTTTTTTGCAGCTCCTCCAGGGAGGATTGTAATTTTTCCAAATTCCCGTAAAGGGCTTTTACCTGGCCCTCCATCTGGGCCAGCTGGCCCATGGCCTGGGTCAAATGCTCCTTGGTGCCCTGGCAGGCCGCCCCTGCACTCTGGGCCGACTGGCGGAGAAGCTCGTCTACCTGCTCGTAGAGCTGCCGCACCCGCTGGGCCGCCCGCCGCTCCATGGCCTCCGCCCGGCGATAGGCCAAAAGCTCCTGGGGCAGGGCCTCTATGGTTTCCGTTTTCTGGGTTGTTTCCTTGATTTTAGGGGAATTATCCTCCCCCTCCCGGCTGGCCTCTGCCCCCTCCCGGGGCTTTTCCTCCAGCATCTGGGAATCGTCCTTCCCCTTCCGGGCCCTTTCCAGGGCCGCCAGGGCCTCCTCCAGGGCCTGATTTTTCTCCGCCAGGGCCTGCCGGAGCCCCTCCAATTCCTGGTCTTTCTGGGCCATTGCCTGGCTGTGGGCCTGGGTCTCCCGGGTCAGGTAGCCAATCACGTCCCCCTTGTGGAAGCCCCCCACCGCCGTCCGAAAGGCGTACACCGGGTCTGTCACCTGGCTCCACCTCCCGGCGCTTTCATTCTCTTTCCTATAATACTACTTTTTTCCAACTCTTTCAAGTCCTTTCTGCTTCGCTCCCGAGAAATATTTCACAAATTTTTCTCGCTTTTTTGGTGGTTTTCACAAGTCCCCTCCGGGGGCGTTCTCCCGTTTTCCTCTTCCGTCACGGCTAAAGCCGTGCCACCTTCCCCAAAGGGGAAGGTATGGCCGCCGGAGGCACCCTACGACAAATAATCCTTCAGCTTATTGGACCGGTTGGGATTCCTGATCTTCCTCAGCGCCTTGGCCTCGATCTGCCGCACCCGCTCCCGGGTCACGTTAAACTCCCGGCCCACCTCCTCCAGGGTTCTGGGCCGTCCGTCCTCCAGGCCGTAGCGGAGCTTTAGCACATTGGCCTCCCGCTCGGACAGGGTGCCTAAAATCTCCATAAGCTGGGCCCGCAGCATACTTCTGGCCACCCGGTCTGTGGGCTGGAGGCCGGTGGTGTCCTCGATAAAGTCCCCCAGATGGCTGTCGTCCTCCTCCCCCACAGGGGATTCCAGGCTCACCGGCTCCATGCACATCTGGCGAATCTCGTTGATTCTGGTGGGGCTCATGTCCATGGCCTTTGCCAGCTCGTCCAGGGTAGGCTCCCGGCCCAGCTCCTGCTGCAGAACCCGGGAGGTCTGTGTCACCCGGTTCATGGTCTCCACCATATGGACGGGGATCCGGATGGTTCTGGCCTGGTCGGCCAGGGCCCGGGTGATGGACTGGCGCACCCACCAGGTGGCATAGGTGGAGAACTTAAAGCCCTTGCTCACGTCAAACTTCTCCACCGCCTTGATGAGCCCCAGATTCCCCTCCTGAATCAGGTCCAGCATCTGCATTCCCCGGCCCACATACCGCTTGGCAATGCTCACCACCAGCCGGAGATTGGCCTCCACCATCTCCTTGGCCGCCTCCTGGTCTCCCTCCTGTACCCGCCGGGCCAGGGCCGCCTCCTGCTCCTGGGTGAGAAGGGGCACCTTGCCGATTTCCCGGAGATACATCCGGACGGAATCGTTCATCCCCGCCTCGATCATGTCCTCCTCGGTGGCCTCCTCGGGCTTCTCCTGATGCCCCTCCTCCAGCTCCGCCTCCAGGGCGCTGAGCTCCTCGGCGCTGGGGGCCTTTTCCGGCTCCTCCCCGGCGTCCTCCACGGTGATGCCCGCATCGGTGAGCACGTTGTAGGTTTCCTCGATTTGCTCCATGGTGGCCCCCTGCGGGGACAGGGCCCCGGTCAGCTCTCCGCTGGTGATCCTTCCTGTCTCCCTGCCCTGCTCAATCAGCTGGGCCTGCTTCTCCTTCAGGGCCTGTTCCGTGCACTTCTTCTGACTGTCGGTCATATCCGTCAACCTCCATACCCATTTTTATCCAAACGCCGATTTCTCGCCGCCATCAGATCCTTGCTTTCCCGTCTGGCCGCCTGATTGTGAATCACATGAATGTAGTCCTCCACCGCCCGCTCGTTGACCACGCCCTCCATCTTCCGGGCGATCCCCGCAATATGTCCCATCTCCTCCGGGGAAAAGCTCCCCTCCAGCCCGGGCACGGAGATATTTTTTCCTTCCT
Source organism: Bacteroidaceae bacterium (assembly GCA_963649625.1). GTDB lineage: Bacteria > Bacillota > Clostridia > Oscillospirales > Oscillospiraceae > HGM13006. The sequence continues at coordinate 1,480 of CAVJIP010000176.1, read as the reverse complement.
CCCACCGTTTCTGCATCCAGGCAAAGACCCGGCCTAACAGGGGGGCGGAAAACTCCTCGGGCTTTAGGCTTTTCGTCAGCTCCATGAGACTGTTTTCCAGAAAAATCTGTCCCAGCAGCCCCTCCTCCGCCACGGCGGAGCGCACGTCCTGATATTTCAGCCCCGAGGCGGTGGGCTGTACCGCCTGGGCCGGACGGAGATTTTGTTTTTCCCGCTGCTTTTCCTGCCGGCGGAGCCGCCGTTTCCTGGCTCCCTCCACCTCCTGCTTCATGGCCTCCGGGGGAACCCCCGCCATTTCCGCCGCCCGGACGGTGTACACCTCCCGCTCCACCGGAGAGGACAGCCCCGCCAAAAACCCGGCGGCCTCCTGGAGAAAGCTCACCTTCCCCTGGTCGTCCTTTACGTCGTGCTTCCGGCCCATGGCCTCCAGCTGATAGGTGGCCTGATCCTGGGAGGTATTCAGCAGCCGCTGAAAGGCGTCCGCCCCGTATTTTTTCAGAAACTCGTCGGGGTCCTTGGCCCCCTGCATCCGCAGCACCCGGACGCTGACCCCGGTTTTCTCCAAAATTCCAATGGCCCGCTGGGCGGCGTTCTGGCCCGCCTGGTCGCCGTCATAGCACAGCACCATGTTTTTCTTGTACTTGGCCAGCATTCCCGCCTGCTCCTGGGTCAGGGAGGTGCCCAGAGAGGCCACGGCGCAGTCAAAGCCGTATTGGTGCATGGAGATGGTGTCCATATACCCCTCGGTGAGCACCAGCATATCCAGCTTGGTTTTCTTGGCCAGATTCAGGGCAAACAGGTTTTTCCGCTTGTTAAACAGCAGCCCCTCCGGGGAGTTGAGGTATTTCGGCTCCGAGCTGTCCATGACCCGGCCTCCAAAGCCGATCACGTTCCCCCGCACGTCAATAATGGGAAACATCACCCGGTTCCGGAACCAGTCATAGTGGCTGACCCACTGGCTCTCCGTGCCGTCCGGGTTCCTTCTGGTGTTCTGCTTCTCCCGAATCAGCCCTGCGTCCAGCATTTCCTTTGGGGAATAGCCCTTTTCCTCCATAGCCTTCAGCAGCCCGTCCCACCGGTTGGGGGCAAAGCCCAGGCCAAACCGGACAATGGTGTCCGGGGTCAGTCCCCGGCCCAGAAGATAGTTGAGGCCCTCCCGGCCCTCCGGGCTTTTGAGTGCGGCGTGATAATATCTTGCCGCCTCCCGGCACAGGCCCCAGAGCTTTTCCTTGTAGCGGTAGCTGGAGGGCTCCTGCCGGGCCTCCTCGGGCACCTCCATGCCCGCCCGCCTGGCCAGAAACCTGACTGCGTCCGGGAAGTCCAGCCCCTCCTCCTCCATGATAAAGCTGACCACGCCCCCACCCTTGTGACAGCCGAAGCAGTAGTAGATGCCCTTGTCCGGGGCCACGGAAAAGGAGGGGGTCTTTTCGTTGTGGAAGGGGCACAGGCCGAACAGATTGCTGCCCCGCCGGGTCAGATG
>CAVJIP010000175.1:0-19234 GCA_963649625.1 Bacteroidaceae bacterium | reverse complement strand
CGCTCCCTTGCTCCTCCTCTCCCCAGCGAACCCACTTCGTTGGGCTTCGCCGGGGCCCCAAAACGACCCATCGTCCTCGCTAAAGGCCTGGGGAGCTATGGTTCCCCAGCTGGGCGGCTTGGCTTTGCCCCTTTGTAAAAACTCCAAGATATAGAACAAGAAGTGCTGAGGACTATCAGCGGAGCGCAAAAACCAGGAGGATTTTTGTCGCTCTCGGGGAGGAAGTCTCCAGGTGTGAAAGGAATAGGAGTAGAGGGGAACAGGTTTGTGGGGATTGCAAAGGGCTTGCCCTTTGCTGACTCTTTGCCCCACCTTTCTGGTCAGTCAGAAAGGTGGGCCCCCGGAGGGAAAAAGGACACCCTCCAAGGGTGATGATACCAGTGTAGCACAGGAGACAGTAGATTTCATCCCGTTTTCATCCCGTTTTTGTCCCGTTTTTGTCCCGTTTTTGTCCCACTTTTGTCCCGCTTTTTCCCCGCCTCTTTATGGGGCTCCGTCAAAGCCACTTCGTTGGGGTTCGCCAGGGCCCCTTTTTCCTCCGGGGAAACCCCTACCTATGGCTCACATTCCGACTAATGGCCGCCAGGGCCTGAACAGCCCCCGGGGCGTTCTGCCGGGCCAAATCTCCCAGGGAGACCATGCCAACCAGGGCACCGTCCCGGACAACGGGCATTCGGCGCACCTGATGCCGGGCCATGCGGGCGGTGACGGCCTCCACCGCCTCCTGGGCCTGAGCCAGCTGGGGCCCGGCGGTCATAATCCGGGACACCGGCACCTGCCGGGGGTTCAGCGCCGCCGCCATACACCGAACCACCAGATCCCGGTCGGTGAGGATCCCCACCACCCGGCCACGGCGGTCTACCACAGGGGCGGCACCGATGTTGCTCCGGCTCAGAAGTCGGGCGGCGGTGTCGGCAGTTTCCCCAGGTTCCAGTGCCACCACCCGGCGGGTCATCAGCTGTGCGATTTCCATAAGCATCCCTCCCTCAAAAGTATGCCCGGAGGGGGAGGGGTACAAACCGGGAGAGACAAAAAATTCCCGCACCAGGCAAGGTGCGGGGATTTTGAGCTTGAGCCAGGGGCCCATCAAGCGTAGGCAGCGCTGACGGACTTCAGGTAAGCGGCTCTGGAACGACCGTCGATGATGTAGAACACCGCATCGATCAGAGCAACCACCAGGACAATGACGGTCAGAGCCATCATCACCGGGCGAAGGGCATTGTTGCCCATGTTGAGAAGATAGTTGAACTGGAATGCCAAGATCCCAATAATGCCCCACAGGACATTATAGACGGCACGGCCAGTACCCTTCTTCAGGAGCAGAATTGCGATACCGATCAGAGCGAACACATCCAGGAACAGGATCGCACCCACCTGCTTGATGGAAACCGTCTTGGTGGTGATGCCGGGAACCGCCAGATCCTGATAGGGGTTCTTTTCGCCCTTATCGTTGGTCTGCTGGATGCCCAGCTTGCCGCCCAGCTCTTTCCAGAAGCCGTCGTAGCCGTTCTCCTCATTTTCCTTAATGGTACTCTTGTTCTCTTTGTACATATCGGCCTGCCATCCCTCTACAGAGGTATGGTTGTAGGGGAAACCACAGTAGCCCAGCAGAGACCAGGAATCGGCCTCTTCCGCCTCTACGGTTTTCTCTACATTGGTCCCATCCCCGTAACCGCGGGACGACACCAGGTCACCCTCCTCCACAGAGTAGTAGGGAAACAAAGAGAGAATGAAGAACACCGCAAGAAGTCCCACGAGGATATAGTCAAGGATTTTGCAAAGACCCTCGTGTTTTTCCTTCCGCAGGTTATTCATGTCTAACATACGGAACCCTCCAAGTCATAGTTTTTTGCCAAGGTTTGTTTCGTGCCATCCAATGCTTAAAGTTTAGCACAGGTGAAGGGCTTTTTCAAGCTGATATTTCGTTTTTTTCAAAAAAATTGCCCGGAACCGCCAATGAATTTATGCACTATGTCATAAAAAACCCGGAGGACTTACAAAAAAAGGATATTTTCCCTGGGCTTTTCCGGCGAAAGCGGATTCTGGTTGACTGTATTCAAGAAAATGTGTAGAATATACCCACAGAATTTTGGAAGGTGGGATGTGGCCTTGAAAAAGGTGATGCTGGTTTTCGGCACCAGGCCGGAGGCCATTAAGATGTGTCCCCTGGTGAAGGAGCTTCATACCCGGCCGGACCTCCAGACGGTGGTCTGCGTCACGGGGCAGCACCGGCAGATGCTGGATATGGTGCTGGAGACTTTCGGGGTGAAGCCGGAATATGACCTGGACATTATGAAGGACCGGCAGACCCTCTTTGATGTGGGAACCGGGATATTGGAGGGCATCAAGCCGGTGCTGGAAAGGGAGCGGCCCCAGGTGGTTCTGGTGCATGGAGACACCTCCACCACCTTCTTTACGGCCCTGGCCTGCTATTATATGCAGATTCCCGTGGGCCATGTGGAGGCGGGACTGCGCACCTATGACATTTATAGCCCCTACCCGGAGGAGTTCAACCGTCAGGCGGTGAGCATTCTCAGCCGGTTTAACTTTGCCCCCACGGAGACGGCCCGGAGGAATCTGCTCCGGGAGCAGCGGGACGACGGCAAAATCTATGTCACCGGCAACACCGGCATTGACGCCCTGCGCACCACGGTTCGGCAGGACTACACCCACCCGGAGCTGGAGTGGGCCAAGGACAGCAGGCTGATTTTGGTGGAGGTTCACCGCCGGGAAAACCTGGGGGAGCCTATGGAACGGATGTTCCGGGCCATTCGCCGGGTCTGCCGGGAGCACCCGGACACCAAGGTGGTATTTCCCATCCACATGAATCCTGCCGTCCGGGAGATTGCCGCCAGGGAGCTGTCCGGGGAGCCGAGAATCCATCTGATCGAGCCACTGGATGTGCTGGATTTTCACAACTTTATGGCCAGGTGCTATTTGATTCTGACGGATTCCGGCGGCATCCAGGAGGAGGCCCCCTCCCTGGGCAAGCCCGTGCTGGTGATGCGGGACACCACGGAGCGCCCCGAGGGGGTGGAGGCCGGGACCCTGAAGCTGGTGGGAACGGACGAGGCCATGATTTATGAGAGTTTCCGGCTGCTGCTGGAGGATTCGGGAGCCTATGCCGCCATGGCCGAGGCGTCCAATCCCTACGGAGACGGCTACGCCTCCCGGCGCATTGCAGATGTGCTGGAGCGGGAATTGGAGGAGCAGCCGTGAAGAACAATAAGCGCAAGGGCCGCTGGGAGTTTGACCAGGAGGGCAATGCCGTCTTTGTGGAGGAGGAGGAAGAAAATCCCGGCGACTCCTCCGGCGGAAAAAGGGGCGACGAGGGCTGGCACTGGATTTTGATTGTGCTGGGCTTTGTGGCGTTCTGGCCGGTGGGACTGGTTTTGCTGTTTTTACACCTGGCGGGGAAATGGCCCGGCAGCCAGAGGGTGGAGCGGGAGCTTCTCCGGGCGGCAAGCGCAGCCCGGCATAAAGCAAAGGAGGTCTATACCCAGGTGAACAAGGAGCGCAGAGGCACCAATTATGCCACCCCGGAGGAGGCCCGGCGGCGGCAGGAGGAGATCGAAAAAGCCCGGGCGGCCCAGGCCAAGAGCCGTCAGCCTGCCGCCAGGAAAAAACGGCAGGAGCCCGGTGCGGCCTATGGGCTGGGCCATGTGAGGGCCTTCCGGGTGGCCGGCGGTCTCATAGCGGGGGTCTTTGGTTTTGCCTTTCTGATCCAGCTGGTGGATGAGATTCGGTACTTCTATAGCTGGGGCTGGCTTGTGGGGGAGACTATGCCCCTGCTGGCCCTGTGCCTGGTGGGCGTGGCCCTGATCGGGGCAGGGGAGAGCCGGAAACGAAAGCTCCGCCGGTTTGAGCGGTATCTGTCCATGATCGGGAGCCGAACCACGGTTTCTCTGGCCTCCCTGGCCAAGGCCATGGGCACCAGCGAACGAAACGTGGAGAAGGAGCTGGAGGAGATGCTGGAGCGGGGCTTCTGGGCGGAGGGCTATGTGGATGCGGCCCGCCGGGCCCTGATTCTGGGCGGCCCTCTGGAGGAGGAGCCGGAGCCTCAGCCGGAGCCCCTGCAGGAGGGGGAGGACACGGCCAAGGCCACCCTGCGGCATATCCGCCAGGTAAACGAGGCCATTGCCAATCCGGAGCTGTCCGATAAAATAGACCGGATCGAGGAGCTTACGGCGAAGATACTTGAGCTGGCGCAGGAGAGGCCGGAAAAGGCCGGAGAGCTGCGGCGCTTTATGAACTACTATCTGCCCCAGACCCTGAAAATCCTGGAGAGCTATTCCAAGCTGGAGGCCCAGGGGGTGGAGGGGGAGAATATTGCGGAGGCCAAGGGTAAAATCGAGGGCATGATGGACAAGCTGGTGGACGGCTATGAAGCCCAGTTGGACAAGCTCTTTGCCGATGATGTGCTGGACATCTCCGCTGACCTGAAGGTTATGGAGCGTATGCTGGAAAAGGACGGCTTGACCGCTGACAGTGAGCTGAAATTTTAATATGGAAATGGCCTTTGGCCGACAGGGGAGGAAACGTCATGGAGCTTTTGGAGAAACGCATTGCCCAGGATGGGGAGGTCTATCCCGGCAATATATTAAAGGTCAGCAATTTTCTCAATCACCAGATGGACATTGGTCTGCTGCGGGAAATGGGGAAGGAGTGGAAACGGCTGTTTGCGGATGCGGGTGTCAATAAGATACTTACCATAGAGGCCTCCGGCATCGGTATCGCCTGTATTGCGGCCCTGGAGTTTGACTGTCCGGTGGTGTTCGCAAAAAAGTCCAAGTCCCTGAATCTGGGCAAGGACGTGTACACAACTCGGGTGGAATCCTTCACCCACAAGAACATCAGCGACGTGGTGGTGGATCGGCGGTATCTGGGACCCCAGGATCGGGTGCTGATTATTGACGACTTCCTGGCCAACGGCAAGGCTCTGGAGGGGCTGATGGATTTGGTACGTCAGGGAGGAGCCACCCTCTGCGGTATTGGCATTGCCATTGAAAAGGGCTTTCAGGGGGCCGGAGATCGGATCCGGGCCCAGGGCCTGCGGCTGGAGTCCCTGGCCATTGTGGAGGCCATGGACGGAGAAAGCGGTACAATTACCTTCCGAAAGCAGTAAAAAACAAAGGGGCTGCCTCCCGGTGAGACAGCTCCTTTTCGTATTAGCGCATACCACTGGCGGTAAAATAGGTGCCGCAGGCACTGGCCACGGTCTTCTCAGGCTGCCCCTCCAAATAGGCCCGGGCAGTGGCGTAGGCCATGGTTTTGCCGCAGGAAAGGCAGGTGGCCTCAATAAACAGCCGCTTGCCTGTGGCAATGGGCCGCTCATAGGACACGTTCATGTTGATGGTAGGGGTGAGAAATTCCCCGGACAGATAAAAGGTCAGGCTGCCCATGGCCGAATCCACAGCCCCGGCCACAGTCCCGCCGTGCATGACCCCGGCAGGATTGCGCATCTGCTCCTCCACCGGGAAGGACACCAGCAGGGTCTTGGCGGAAAAGTCGCAGGCTTCAAACCGGGGCTGCATAAACACGCTAAAGGACGGCCCCCGCTGATCCCTATCGCTGTTGAGCCGCTGGATAAATTTGCGGCAGGATAGCTCCATGCCGGCCTGAGAAAAAAGTTCTGGTTCCATATACTTCCTCTTTCATTTTCGTGGATTTTAACTATATTCTACATCACAATTTGGCAAAGTGCAACAAAAAAATAACGGGAGCCGGGGGGAGTCCCACAGAACAGAAGAAAGCCCTCCCCAGGACAAAAAATAACACTTGATTTCCTAGCATTCCTATCGTATATTAGGAGTTACCAAAGTACCGATGGGAGGAGATCTCCATGAAGCTATCCACAAGGGGCCGCTACGCCCTGCGCATGATGCTGGATATTGCCCTGCATCCGGAGGAGCCCAGTGTCTCCTTAAAGTCCATTGCCCAGCGGCAGGAGATTTCCGTGAAATATCTGGAGCAGATTGTCACGCCCCTGGTGCGGGGCGGCTATCTCCGGGCCAGCCGGGGGGCCCAGGGCGGCTATCAGCTGACCCGGCCCCCGGAGGATTACACCGTGGGGCTGATTCTTCGGGTCATTGAAGGGAGCCTGGCCCCGGTGGCCTGTCTGGACGGGGGAGAGCAGGCCTGCCCCCGCCAGTGCCAGTGTGTTACCGTGGAGGTGTACCGGCAGATTGACCGGGCCATTGACGGAGTGGTGGATCATATCACCCTCCGGGATCTGGTGAATATGCAGCACGAAAAGTGGGGCGGAACGGAGCCCCCTGTCCAGTCTCCAACAGAATAGGACAAAACAGCACGAAACAGGACAAGCACAGCCCCTGGGGTATTTCCATACTCCAGGGGCCAAATGCTATTCGCTGTAGGAGCTATAGTCGTAGGTGCTGGCGTCAAAGGCCACGCCCCGGGAGGTGCTCTCCACCAGCTCTCCCTCGGACACCGTGAGAATGTGTACATCTTCAATGGTAATATCCTCGGTAAAGGGGTTCATCACCTCGTTGACCATATCCACCACGGACTGTCCGTACAGGCCGTAGCAGGAGGCACCGTAGTAGTCCACGCCCTCCCCGGGCAGGGTGTTCTGGGGGATGTCGCTGATTCCCGCCAAAAGGGCGTGGAGGGCCAGATAGCGGATGTTGGCATCCTCCAGGTCGGTGACGGTGTTTTCCATTACGGCCCGGTAAACCGCCGGCAGCTTGGTCCAGCTGGAGGGAGAGGCGGCCTGCTGAATCAGGGCCTTCAAAAAGCTCTGCTGGACATACTGCCGCTGAATGTCCGCCATGAGATAGCCATAGCGGAACCGGCACAGACCCAGAGCCTGGGTGCCGTTTAGCACCTGCTTTCCGGCGGAAAGATAGATGGGGTCGCCGGTATCCGGGTCGTCCATGGTCATGTCCATGGGCACGTCAAAGGTCACGCCGCCCAGGGCGTTAACCACGTCCTTAAATACCTGATAGTTAATAATCACATAGGCATCGGGCTCAAAGCCCAGAATGGATTTTAGCTGGGACTTTACCGCCTCCGCCCCCTCCGTGCCCCCTCCGGCAATGCCGTAGACTCCGTTGAGCTTGGGCACCGATGCGCCGTTGTCCACAATGGTGTCCCGGGGCAGGCTGGTAAGGGACACGGTGCTGTTTTTCTCGTCCAGGCTCAGGAGCATCATGGTGTCCGTCCGGGTCTGCTCCTCGTCCGTGGCGCAGATGAGGATGTTGTAGAAGCCGGACTTCCGGGTGTGAACCCCGTCCTCATAGACCTCCGGGGCCCGGAACAGCAGGAAATACAGGGCGGCCAGCAGCCCTGCCAGAAGCAGCAGGAAAATCAGAAAATTCCGAAGGCCGTGACGCTTTCTCCGTCGGCGCTGGGGCTGGCGGGGTCTGGTGTCGTAGTCATAGGACTGCCCCGCCATCCGCCGGGCCTGCTGCTGGGCCCGCTGCCGCTCGCTGCTCCGGCTGCGGCGATAGGGGTCGGGATTTTGCTTTCCGGCGGCCCGGGCCGCCATGCTCATGCCCTGCTGGGGCTGGCTATAGCCCTGACCTCCATCATAGTAGTCCTGGCCCTCGTCGTAGTAGCCCTGGTCGTCGTAGTAGCCCTGGTCGTCGTAGTAGTCCTGGCCGTCATAGTAGCCTTCGTCCTGGCCGCCATCGTAGTAGTAGCCGTTCTGATCCGGCTGACTGCCCTCATAATAGCCCTGCTGGCCTCCGGCGTAACAGCTCTCCTCCGAATAGTCCTGGGGATAGCTGCGTTGACTTCTTTGGCCGCTTTGGGGGCTCGCCTGAACGCCGGGAATGCCGTTTCGGTAGACCCGGGTCTCGTCCATATCGCCGCCGGAATAGCCGTTGTAGTTTCCTCGATTCGCCATAGTCGCTCCTTTAGAATGTCACCACGTCCTCCACCGCCTTTTCCGCAGGAGTGACCTCCAGGGCGGTGAGCACGGGACCCATTTCCTTGTACATCTTGTGATAGCGCAGAGAAATCTTCGCCGTGACCCAGACCCAATCCCGCTGGGAAAGCTGCTCCGCTCCGGGCCAGGAGCACACAAAACCCATAAACTGGATGTCCTCCACACAGCAGGTCATAATAAACCGCCCGGGTACAAACCAATCCTTCTCCCGTTTTTTCATTTGGGCCACCTGGGCCTTAAATTTCACGGTTTTGCCGGAATACTTCTTCATGTCCTCGGTAACATCCCGGTACCAAATGCCGTAGTCGTCGTCCTGAATCTCAATCACATCTGCGTCAAGGTCAAAGGGCAGGGGATCCTCAATGTCATCATAGACCACCTCGCCTGCTGCGTCCTCATAGGCAATGTCGCAGCGGCGGCTGACGCTTCGGACGATTTTATGGAGCTCCATCTTGTCTGTGCTCTCGTCCACCCGATTGAACACCACCATCTCGCAGCCCCCCAGCTTATCCACCACCAGAGAGCGCATATTGGCGTTGTACATGGGAAAGGTAGCCGCCTGGGCAAACATGATCTCCTGATAGACCACCCAGCTTTTGGGGAGCTTGGCGTAGAAATCGCTGATGAGCTTCATGCCGTTGAGTTCCACGCAGACCCGCTGGGCCCGGTGCTTTTTCCGCAGGGCCTCCAGCTGGGCTTCATCCAGAGCGTCCTGGTCGTCAATCGTCTCAATATAGACGTTGGGCGCAGCGAAGGCGGAGGGGTCATATTCCTCCTCCCCCTCCTCGCATACCAGCAGAAGGGTCTTTTCTCCGGCGTTAAAGCGCTTGTCCTCCAGGGTTTCCTGGATAAACCGGGTTTTGCCGGAGTCCAGAAACCCGGTAAACGCATAGACAGATATGGCCATGAATGCCCCCCCGATCAGTCCGTAAACAGGGCCGCAATGGCAGCCTCGTTGATTTTGGAGCCAATGACGCACAGCCGCCCGGTGACACCTGCGGGGCCGGTACGGATGTCCGGCTCACCGGGTACATAGTCAAAGTGAATCCAATTGCCGTCCTGGCCTGCCACAATGCCCTTGGCCCGGAGAATGATGCCGTAGCGCACCTGATCTCCCAGGGCCTGGAGGCACTGGGCAATGCGCTCCGGGGTAAAGCGCTTGGGGGTTTCCATGCCCCAGGAGGTGAACACCTCGTCGGCATGGTGGTGGCCGTGTTCATGATCGTGATGATGCTCGTGTTCATGGTCGTGCTCGTGTTCATGGTCGTGGTCATGATGATGCTCATGCTCGTGCGCATGATTATGTTCATGGTCGTGGTGGTGATGGCAGCTGCACTCCGGGTCGTCACACTCCTGGCCTCCGTGGGCTGCCAGAGCTTCCAGGGCCGCCTGCAGGGAATCCTTCTGCTCCATGGCCTCCATAAGCTGCCGGCCGGTCAGCTGCTCCCAGGGGGTGGTGACGATCACGGCTGTGGGGTTCTTGGCCCGCAGCAGCTCCACCGCAGCCTGGAGTTTGTCCTCCTGGATATTAGACGTGCGGGAGAGGACAATGGTTCCCGCATTTTCAATTTGATTGTTGTAAAATTCGCCGAAATTCTTCATATAGTTTTTGCACTTGGCGGCATCGGCCACTGTGACCATGCAGCCGATCTCCATATCCTCCGTCTCGGCCCGCTCTACGGCCTGGGCCACGTCGCTGAGCTTGCCCACCCCGGAGGGCTCAATGAGGATACGGTCAGGGTGATACTGCTCCATGACCTGTCGGAGGGCCTTGCCGAAATCTCCCACCAGGGAGCAGCAGATGCAGCCGGAGTTCATTTCCGTGATTTGGATGCCCGCCTCCTGGAGAAAGCCCCCGTCAATGCCGATTTCACCGAACTCGTTTTCAATCAGCACGATTTTTTGGCCGCTGTAGACCTCGCCCAGGAGCTTTTTAATCAGGGTAGTCTTGCCTGCGCCCAGGAACCCGGAGAAAATATCAATTTTTGTCATAATAACACCTTCTGTATAAGTTACATTGTTCACCGTCTATTATATCACATCTGCGCAAGCTCCATGGTATTTTTTCCGCAGAGTTTCAGAAATATTTACAAATCCCGGTCCAGCACCCGCTTTTCCATCCATTTTCCCCGAAGGAACCGAAGGGTGTACCACACGTCCCGGTCTGCCCAGTCGGCAAACATGGCCAGCCATACCCCCAGCACCCCAAAGCCCAGGAATCGAATCAGCACCACGCACAGGGTCACTCGAAACACCCACATGGAGCCGGCGGACACCAGCATACTGAACTTCACGTCCCCGGCGGCCCGCATTCCGTTGGGCAGGGTAAAGGCCAGAGGCCAGACAAAGGGCTTGACCACCGTAATGATCAGCATCATCCGGGACACAATGGCGGAACTGTCGGCGCTTAGGCCGCTGCGGGCGCAGACCCAGTCCACGGAAAGGAAGATGATGCCGCCGGTTATGAGCACCAGGGCTTCGGAGTACAGAGTGAGCTTGATAGAGTAATATTTGGCCTCTTGGGGCCGCCCCGCCCCCATACACTGTCCCGCCACCGTCACCAGTCCCAGGCCGATGGCCATGGAGGGCATGGAGGTGAAGTATTCCAGGGTGTTGATGACCGCCTGGGCGGCGATCTCCGCCGTAGTTAAAGTGGCCACGGTGCTTTGCACCATCAGCCGCCCCAGCTGGAACATTCCGTTTTCCACCCCGGTGGGAATCCCCACCCGGAGCACCGTCTTGATCTGGGCCCAGTTGGGCCGGATGCTCCGATAGTGATTGAGCACAATGACCTGGCCCGGCCTCCGGTGGAGCAGCAGAATCACCACGCACTGGAACACCCGGGACAGGGTGGTGCTCAGGGCCGCCCCAAAGACCCCCATGCCCAGGCCGAAGATAAACAGGGCATTGCCTCCAATGTTCAAAAGATTTCCCACGGCGGAAACGATCATCGGCAGCCGGGAGTTTCCCGTGGCCCGGTACAGGGCGGCGCTGGCATCGTAGATGCCGATAAAGGGATAGGACAGGGCCGTTACCAGAAAATAAATCAGGGCTGCGTCCATCACCTCCTGCTCCACCTGGCCGAACACCAGACGAAGCAGAGGCCCCCGCAGGGCCACACACAGGCCGCAGCAGCCCAGGGAAATCACCGTTACGCACAGCAGCACCTGACGGGCCGTTTCGTTGGCCCCCTTGGGGTCGTGGCCACCCAGATACTGGGAGCAGGCAATGGTGCCGCCGGTGGCAGTGGCGGTAAACACCATCAGCATCAGGTTGTTGATGGCATCCACCAGGCTGACCCCGGATACAGCGGCATCCCCCACCCGGGCCACCATCATGGTGTCCGCCGTGCCCATCAGGGCGGTGAAAATCTGCTCCACCACCAGAGGCAGAAGCAGCAGCCGGAGATCCCGGCGGGAAAACAGGGTTCCTTTGTCACGAAGCAAAAAAACATCTTCTTTCTATGGCAATCATCCGCAAAAAGAAAGACACACAGACAGGGGACCAGCCCATCTGCGTGTCTTATCAGGAAGAAGGAGAAATGAAAAAGAATTGTTACGCTTATTATAATACAGGGGGTATATTACAAAAACCACCAAATTTATATGAACTTTCTATAAAGTTTCGCTTAACATTCCTGTAACATTTACCTGTATCTTCCTTAGAACAGACTCGCCGCCAGGCGCATAAGCAGAGCGCTAAAGGGGCCCAGCTCCTGGAGCACCAGGCCGCTCTGGCGCAGTACCGCCGCCGCCACCACCATGGCAAGCATTCCTTCGGCAATGCCCACCAATGCGCCGCCGGCCTGGTTGAGGGTATGGATCACCGGCAGCCGGGACATCACGTTTAGGGCCAAGGCCCCGCTGTGGAGGAGAAGGTAGAGAATCAAAAAGGCCACCAGATAGATGAACACCCCCGCCACCCGTTCCACCAGGGCCTGGGCCGCAGCCTGGGCGGCAGTCTCCACCGCCGGGGCCAGGGCGTTGGAGGTTTCCTCCGTTACGGTGCCCTCCACGTCAATGCCCAGATGGGCCAAAAGCTCGGCAATGTCCGACAGGGTCATCTCCTGACCGCCGATTTTCAGGCCCACCTCTCCGGCCTGCTCCAGGGTCTGCTGGGTGGCCTCGGCCACCTGCACGGTCATGGTGGATTCCAGGGTGGAGGCCACCTGGGGCACCAGATATTCTGCGGCCCTTGGGGTCAGGGCCTGCTGGGCCCAGGAGGCCCCCAGGCAGCACAGCACCACGGTCAAAAGCCCCAGCAGGCTCATGAGCAGCCCCTTCCGATAGCCGGAAAGGGCCAGGGCCAGCAGGATCAGCAGCAATATTACATCAATCAGCATGGTTAAGTCCTTTCTTTGCCCGGGCCAGCAGGGCCTGCCGGTCATTGGGGCAGCGTTCCTCCCAGACATCCTCCAGCAGCTGCCCAAGTAGCCTGCCCACCGCCGGGCCGGGGGCCATACCCAGGGCCAGCAGATCATTGCCTGTAATCTCCAAATCTCCCAGGCAGAAGCAATGCTCCTCCTGGAGCACCTGCCGGGTCAGGGCCGCAAACTCCATGATCTCCTGATACCGGCGACGCACCAGCGGCGTGTCCGCATGGGCCAGGGTGTCCGCCCGCTTTATTTCCAGGAGAGCCGACAGCAGCTCCGGGCCGTACTGCCCCAGCCATCGCCGCACCACCCGCCGGTTTACCTCGAGCCAGTCGTCGTGGTGGGCCACCAGGGTACATACCGCCTCCGCCGTTTCCCGATTCGGGCGGAGCCGCCGGAATATCTCCCGGGCAATTTCCTCACTCCGGGCGGGGTGGCCGTGAAAATGCTCGATGCCCCGGGCATCCAGGACGGCGCAGTCCGGCTTTCCAAGGTCATGGAGCAGCAGGGCCCAGCGAACCAGCTTGTCCGGCCTGGACTGGCGGATGGCCTCCACCGTATGGCCCCACACGTCCCGGTTGTGGCCGGGATTCCGCTGGAGACAGCCCATGGCGGGGCCAAGCTCCGGGAGCACCGCCGTCAGTACCGTCCCGTATCGTTCCACTACCGCCGCCGCCCCGAGGCCGGTGAGCAGGCCCGTGAGCTCCTTATAGATACGCTCCCCGCTGATATGCCCAAGCAGCAGCCGGTTTTCCTCCATGGCCGCCGCCGTCTCCGGGGCAATGGTAAACTCCAGCCGGGAGGCGAACCGAAGGGCCCGGAGAATCCGCAGGGCATCCTCCTGAAAGCGCCGGTCCGGGTGGCCTACGCAGCGGATGACCCGGCGTTTCAAATCCCCTTGTCCCCCAAACAGGTCGGTGATCTCCCCGGCGGCGTTCACCGCCATGGAGTTTATGGTAAAGTCCCGGCGGGCCAGATCCTCCTCCAGGGAGCTTACAAAGTCCACCTGCCCCGGATGCCGGTGGTCAGTGTAGCCTCCCTCCCGGCGAAAGGTGGTGATTTCAAAGGGCTCCCCCTGCCAAAGCACCGTAAGAGTGCCGTGTTCTCGGCCTGTTTCCACCACCCGGCAGTCCGGGAAGCAGGCCGCCGTCTCCTCTGGCCGGGCCGAGGTGCAGATGTCCCAATCTCCCGGGGTTTGGCCCAGAAGGCTGTCCCGGACGCAGCCGCCGACGGCATAGGCCCGGTGGCCCTGCGCTTCCAGTCGGCCCAGCACCTGGGCGGTGTTTTCCGGAAGAACCATGGCTTCACCGGCTTTCTCCCCCAAAAAGGGGGTCAGTTTTTCAGGCTGTGGAGGGGGGCGGGAATCCGCCCGCCCCGGGCCACAAAGCGCTGGGCGCTTTTATCGTGAACGGGCATTACCGGAGCGGAGCCAAACAGGCCGCCGAATTCCAGCTCCTCCCCCACGGTCTTGCCAATGGCGGGAATCACCCGAACCGCCGTGGTCTTGTTGTTGACCACCCCAATGGCCGCCTCATCGGCAATCATGGCGGAGATGGTGTCGGCGGAGGTGTCTCCGGGAATGGCGATCATGTCCAGCCCCACGGAGCAGACACAGGTCATGGCCTCCAGCTTGTCCAGGGTCAGGGTGCCCAGCTTGGCCGCAGCGATCATGCCCTCGTCCTCACTGACCGGGATAAAGGCCCCGGACAGGCCGCCCACATGGCCGGAGGCCATAACGCCGCCCTTTTTCACCGCATCGTTGAGCATGGCCAGGGCGGCGGTGGTGCCGTGGGTGCCGCAGACCTCCACGCCGATCTCCTCCAGAATCCGGGCCACGGAATCCCCCTTGGCCGGGGTGGGGGCCAGGGACAGGTCTACGATGCCGTAGGGAACCCCCAGCCGCCGGGCGGCCTCCTGGGCCACCAGCTGGCCCATCCGGGTGATTTGGAAGGCCGTCTTTTTGATGGTCTCCGCCACCACGTCAAAGGGCTGGCCCTTGACGCTCTGGAGGGCGTGGTAGACCACACCCGGGCCGGAGACCCCCACGTTGATTTCGCACTCCGGCTCTCCCACTCCATGGAAGGCACCGGCCATAAAGGGGTTGTCCTCCACGGCGTTGGAAAATACCACCAGCTTCATGCAGGCCCGGCCCTCTCCCTCCGGGGACTTTTCCGCCGTCTCCCGGATGATTTTGCCCATCAGGGTCACGGCATCCATATTGATGCCCGCCCGGGTGGTGGCCACGTTGACCGAGGAGCAGACGTTGTTGGTGGCGGCCAGGGCCTGGGGAATGGAGCGGATCAGCCGCTGATCCCCCAGGGTCATGCCCTTGTGAACCAGGGCGGAAAACCCGCCGATCAGGTTTACCCCGCAGGCGGCGGCGGCCTTGTCCATGGCCACGGCAAAGGGAACGTAGTCCTCCGTCTGGCAGGACTCCGCCACCATGGCCATGGGGGTCACGGAAATACGCTTATTCACAATGGGAATCCCCAGCTCCCGCTCAATGGCCTCTCCGGTGGGTACCAGCTTCTCGGCGCAGCGGGTGATTTTGTCGTAGATTTTCTGGGCCGTGGCCTTTGGGTCGGGGCCGCAGCAGTCCCGCAGGGAAATGCCCATGGTGATGGTGCGGATGTCCAGGTGCTGGTGGTCGATCATGTCCAGGGTCTGGATGATTTCGTTCTGTCTTAGCATGATCTCACCTCAAATCCTGTGCATGGCGTTGAAGATGTCCTCCCGCTGGATGCGGATGGTCAGGCCCATGCGAAGGCCCCGCTCGTCCAGGGCATCCCGAACCAGGTCATAGCTTTTGCTGGAGCCGGACAAATCCACCAGCATATTCATCACAAAAAAGCCGTCCATTACGGTCTGATTAATGTCCAGAATGTTGACCTCCAGACCGGCCAGCTCCGTGCAGACCCCTGCGATAATGCCCACGGCGTCCTTTCCGGTGACGGTTACGATTGCTCTCATGGCTTGTTCCTCCTACTTGTTATTTCAGCTCATCCAGGGTCAGGGTGAAGCTGTCCAGGAAGTTGTCAATAAAATAGCGTACCTCCGGCATATCCATGTCGTCCAGGGCCTGCCGGGTCTGGCGGGCCGCCAGAATAAACTCGTGGTTAGAGGCCTTTAGCTCCTCCAGGCACTTGATATGGGCTGCGAGCTTGTCCGCCGCCTTGACGATTCGGCGGGTTTCCGGGTCGGATTCCCGCAGCAGCGGCTCATAGCTCTCCCGCAGGGCCTCCGGCAGCATGGCCAAAAGCCGGCTGGCCGCCACGTCCTCCACCTGGTGGTAGGCATCCCGAATCTCCGGGTTAAAGTACTTGACCGGGGTGGGCAGGTCGCCGGTGATGATCTCTCCGGCATCGTGGAACAGGGCGGCGGCGGCGCATTTCTCCGGGGATACGTTTTTATTTCCGTAGACCTTCCGGGCAATCAGGGCCAGGGCGTGGGCCAGCACCGCCACCATGTGGCTGTGCTCCTGGATATTTTCCGGGAAGGAATTTCGCATCAGTCCCCACCGGGTGATATAGCGCATCCGGGAAATATAGGCGTAGAAGGAATAGCCCTCCCGGCCGTTTTCCAGCTTATCCCGGGCTTCCGGCTGATCGGTGCGGGTAAGATCGGTGACATTCATGGTAGAAAACGCTCCTTTCCTGGGACATGATATAGTGTTAGGCGGGTCACGCCTTTGTGAACTCACCATAGTATACCACGGCTCGGCCGGATTGTAAATTAAAATACAGTCCGGCGCAGAAAATGAATTTTGTGAAATATTCCAGGGTTCAGCTTGCAATTTTCCCGGAATTTCGCTACAATAATTTTACTATGTAGTTTGCCCAGCCTAGGAGGGATTTTTATGGCATCTGCTCGTATGGCCCAGGTTTATGAAAAGCTGTATAAGGCCGTTTGCGACCAAAGCATGAACAACGTCATCGCCGCCACCCATGAGATCTTCGGACGGCCTGTGCTGTTTGTGGACGAATACTTTCATGTGGTGTCCATGCAGCCGTCCAGCGTCACCGGCGACCCGGAATGGGATGAAATCTATCGGAACAAGGCCCTGAACCGGGAACAGATCTTCCAGACCCTGGATGAGTTTCTTTCCGGGAAAAAGGCCTTTTATAAGCCGTTTTTTGCCAACACCGGCTCCTGCGCCGAAAAGCCCAGAGTTTTTGCGGAGGTGGTACAGGACGGCACCGTTCACGGCCATGTGATCGTGCTGTGGGACGGAGAGCCTCCCGCGGAGGAGGATTTTCAGATCATTGACCTGGTGCTGGACGCCCTGTGTCTGCGGATTGCCAGCCGCATCAAGTCCATGGGCAGCTGGAATCTGGCCCTGTCCACCAAGCTGGAGGACCTGCTGGCCCCCAACACCCCGCCCCATCTGGAAAAGCTGGCCTGCGAGGCCATTACCAGAACCATGCAGCCGGAGTACACCGTCTGTGTCACCACCATCGGGGCCCTGGCCTCTCAGCGGGCCTTTGCGGAATATGCCGTCCATGAGCTCCAGCAGCTCTACCGCAACGTGATCTGCCTGATCTATGACAACACCATTGTCACCCTCTATGGGGGAACTACCCCCCACGGATCCGGGGCCCCCATGGCCAAGACCTCTCTGGCGGACAAGCTCTTTGAATTTTTCGGCAGCCATGATATGGTCTGCGGCCTTTCCGACAGCTTCTCCGACCCTCGGGAGACCCGGTGCCATTACCGGCAGGCCCTGCTGACGGCCCGTCTGGCCCTAAAGCTGGGAAGGGAAAGGTCCACCACCTTTTCGGATTTAATGCCTCTGCCCATTTTCCTGTCCGTGCTGGAAAAGGACACCCCGGAGACCTTTATCCACCCGGCCATTTTCAAAATGCGGGAATACGACAAGGAATACGGCACCGCCTATGATGAGACCATGCGGCTGTTTTCCTTTAATATGCACAATAAGGATCGCACCGCCGCCGCCCTGTGCATCCACCGAAACACCCTGCTATACCGGCTGGGCCGGATCAGCGAACTGTTCCAGCTGCCCTATGAGCACGACCAGGTGGCACTAAATTTGCTGTGCAGCTATCTGATTCTGGAGCTGAACCGCTATGGCTCTCCCCAGGACATGAGCCGCCTGTCCTCTACGGAATATGAGGAGGCAGCCGGCGGCGTGGTGGGAAGCTGGTAAGGGGGAAGTATGATGCAGAATCGAACAAAGGGCATTGTGTGCATTATTCTTGCGGCGCTTTCCTTTGCCCTCATGGGAAACTTTGTCCATTTGGCCGGAAATGTGCCCTCCATGCAAAAGGCGTTTTTTCGGAACTTTGTGGCCATGTTCTTCGCCTTTCTGGTGATGAAGAGAAACCACGTCTCCTTCCGCCCTCCGGAAAAGAGCCACTGGCGGTATCTTTTGGCCCGGGCCGCCTTCGGCACTCTGGGGCTTCTGTGCAACTTCTACGCCCTGGACCGGCTGAATCTTTCCGATGCCTCCATGCTCAACAAAATGTCCCCCTTCTTCGCCATTATTATGTCCTATTTTCTGCTGAAGGAGCGGCTGACCCTGTTTCAGGGTGTCTCCGTGGCGGTGGCCTTTCTGGGCAGCCTGATGATCATTAAGCCAAACCCCTCCAATATGGCCCTGATGCCCAGCCTGATCGGCCTGCTGGGAGGCTTCGGCGCCGGTGTGGCCTATACCTTTGTCCGGATTATGAGCAAGAAGGGGGTCAACTCCAGCCTGATCGTCTTTGTGTTCTCCACCTTTTCCTGTCTGGTGTGTCTGCCCTATATTCTTGTGGTACACGCACCCATGACCCTGGGACAGCTGGGGTGTCTCCTGCTGGCGGGGCTATTTGGCTGCACCGGCCAGTTTGCCATCACCGGAGCCTATCGCTTTGCCCCGGCCAAGGAAATATCGGTCTACGACTACACCCAGGTGATTTTTTCCGCCCTGCTGGGCTGGGTGTTTTTTGCCCAGGTTCCGGATCACTGGAGCCTTTTGGGCTACCTGATTATCTGCGGTACCGGGGCCTTTATGTTCTTTTACCAAAAACATCAGGGAGAAGCCCTGAAAAATCCGTGATTATTCCCTATTGACTTTAGCGTACTGATTCGTTAATATAATAGCATATTAACGAGCGGCGGTAAGCACACCGCGTTCGGTCAAGGAGAGAAAAATCATGAAAAAACTTATTTCGATGCTAATGGCCGGTGCCGTGATGCTTTCCATGGCGGCCTGCGGTGACAGCACCGCATCCTCTGGGGCGGCCTCCGCAACCACAGAAGCCACCACCGCCCCCGCTGAGACCACCACAGAGGCCACAGCTGCCGCAGCGGCCTCCACGGCGGAGAGCAGCGACGGCCGCACCCAACTGATTGTGGGCTTTGATGCGGAGTATCCCCCCTACGGCTACATGGACGAGAGCGGCGAGTACACCGGCTTCGACCTGGAACTGGCTCAGGAGGTCTGTGATCGCAACGGCTGGGAGCTAGTGAAGCAGCCCATTGACTGGGACGCCAAGGACATGGAGCTGAACTCCGGCACCATCGACTGCATCTGGAACGGCTTTACCATGACAGGCCGTGAGGCGGACTACACCTTCTCCGTGCCTTATGTGGACAACTCCATTGTGTTTGTGGTGATGAACGACTCCGACATCCAGTCCAAGGCAGACCTAGCCGGAAAGGTGGTCGTCACCCAGGCGGATTCCTCCGCTCTGACGGCCCTGACCTCCGAGGAGGACAACGACGAGAACCTGGCCCTGACCGCCTCCTTTGCGGAGCTTCAGCAGGTGGCCGACTACAACACCGCCTTTCTGAATCTGGAGTCCGGCGCAGTGGATGCCATTGCCGTGGACATTGGTGTGGCCCAGTATCAGCTGGCCTCCCGGGGCGACACCTTCCGGAAGCTGGATGAGCCCCTGTCCACCGAGCAGTACGCCATCGGCTTCAAGAAGGGCAATGAGACCCTGCGGGAT
>CAVJIP010000174.1:0-3063 GCA_963649625.1 Bacteroidaceae bacterium | reverse complement strand
GCGTAAAGCTCCTGCTCCGGCATAATCAGCTGAATGTTCAGGGATTCCGCCATGGTTTTTACCCGACTGTCGTTAAAGGGACGGTCGTCCAGGGGAATATAAACCACCTTCTGTACCGTAGTTTCTGCGGCACGAACAGGAGCCGCAGAAAAGGGAACCAGGGAAAAAAGCAGACAGGCGGTAAGGAGCAAGGACAGAATCGGTCTCCGCATGGCGTAACCTCCCAAGAAAGAATAGAACATTTACGCATGATATATTACTTTACCAAAGAATCCGGCATAATACAAGAAAATTTTTGCAGCTTTTCCGGAAATCTATTATTTATGGTATTTTGACCCGGCCAAAATGCTTTCCGCCCGATAAAGCTGCTCCAGCACCATAATCCGGGCCAGATGGTGGGGAAAGGTCATAGGCGACATGGAAAGAAGAAAATCTCCTCGGTTTTTCAGGGCCTGATCCAGGCCGTAGGAGGAGCCGATGAGAAAAACCAGCTCAGACCTTCCGCCGCTTCGCAGGCTTTGGAGCTTTTCTGCCAGCGTTTCCGAGGACAGGAACCTTCCCTCCGGGGTCAGCACACAGAGCCAGCAGCCCTTGGGCAGCCTCTGCAAAACAAGCTCCGCCTCCTTTTCCAGCGCAGTCTGAATCTGGGCCCGGGAGGGATTGTCCGGCAGACGGACTTCCGGCAGCTCTATGATTCGGATGCCTCCATAGGCCCGCATTCGCTTTTCATATTCCGCTGCCGCACTGCGATAAAATTCTTCCTTTAGCTTTCCCAGCGCAATCAAAGTGATCATAAAGCCCCTCCCAAACAGCGAATATGGCCAAGCTCCGCCGGGAGATTGGCCATAGAACCGGGCGTTACAGCTGTGCCACAATCTGATCCACCATGTTTTCAATGTTGTTATGGTCAGGATCCGCCGGAATGGTCAAATCTGCCCAGGCCTGATAAACCGGCACCCGCTTGGCGTAAAGGGTGTCCAGATTTTCCCCGGGGCCGAAGGCAATCCCCCGGGTGGTGATATTGGAGAGCCGCAGCCGCAGCTCCTCCAGGCCCACCTGGAGATATATAACAGTACCCAGGGTTTTCAAATGCTCCATGGCCTTCCGGCGCATGGGCACGGAGCCGCCTGTGGCCAGAACCGTGTGCTCCGGGCGAAGCCCCCGGATGATCTGCTCCTCATACTCCAGAAAATAGTCCAACCCCTGGTGATCCAGAATCTCCTGTAGTGTTTTCCCGGACTCCCGGCAAATCACCAAATCAGAGTCCAGAAAGTCCATGCCCAGGGCCTTGGCCAGCACAACCCCTACGGTGCTTTTCCCTGCGCCGGGCATACCGATTAAAATAATATTATTGTTCAAGGGTCATTCCCCCATATCATAGATGATATACCATTCGTATTGGCCGTCCTCTCCGGAGGAGGTCTTGGTAAGCGGCAGGGCGTGATCCTGCTGGTCGGTCAGGGTGCTGTGGGTGGAGTCAAAGGCCAGACCGATATAGCCCGCCTGGTCATAGTAAAGGTAGTAGTATACCACCCCGTCCTCCACGGCAATGTTCCACAGCCGGACATCCTCAATGGGATTCCCGGCGGCAGTCTCCTGCCCGTAGAGAGAGTCCTGGGTGTTCATCAGCTCCAGCAGGGAGGCCCGAATCTCCTCCCCAAACAGGCTATAGGCGTCGGTGCAGCTGCCGTTGTAAAGGGCCAGCACCTTATCGTGGTTTTTGCTGGTGTAGAGCTTCAGCCCGTCCATATTCTGAAAGGTCAGGGCGGTATTGGAATAGGAGTCCAGCTGGTCCCCGTCGGTAAACATGGCCCGCACGGCGGACATACGATCCGTATAATTTGAGGTCACGATCACGGATTCATCGGTTCCAAAGAAGGCCCCCAGAGCATTGCCCAGAAACAGGCCCACCGCCAACGCCGCCAGGCAGGACACCAGGGCAATGGCCATGGTTCTCGGAAAGGGATTCTTTTCCTCCGGGAATTTAATATCCATATTATTCCTTTTCCTTCAGCAGGTCACGGATTTCTGTCAGCAAAAGCTCCTCCTTGCTGGGCTCCGGAGGCGGGGCAGGCTCCTCCTCCTTTTTGTGGGCAAAGTGCCCCACAAATTTCACCATGGCGAAAACCACAACGGCCACGCACAGGAAGTTGATGATGGCGGTGATCAGCTGTCCAATGGGGAACATTCCCACCACCACGCCGTCAAAATTGATTCCCCCCATTATGGTGCCGATAATGGGATTGATGATGCATTCCACCAGGGCGGTGACAATGGCGGTAAAGGCGGAGCCTACCACCACACCTACGGCCATATCCAGCACGTTGCCCCGCATGATAAACTGCTTAAATTCTTCAATGATTCCTTGCTTTTTTTCCATGGAAGAACCCTCCCTGTTTTATTTGTGCAGGAACTCCTCGCCCCCCATATAGGGACGAAGCACCTGGGGAATCCGGACGGAGCCGTCTGCCTGGAGGTTATTTTCCAGGAAGGCGATGAGCATTCTGGGCGGGGCCACACAGGTGTTGTTCAGGGTGTGGCACAGCACGTTCCGGCCGTTTTCGTCCTTGTAGCGAATGCGCAGCCGGCGGGCCTGGGCATCTCCCAGGTTGGAGCAGGAGCAAACCTCAAAATACTTCTTCTGCCGGGGGCTCCAGGCCTCAATATCGCAGGATTTGACCTTCAAATCCGCCAGGTCGCCGGAGCAGCACTCCAGCTGCCGCACGGGAATATCCAGAGAGCGGAACAGCTCCACGGAGTATTTCCACAGCTTTTCATACCATTCCTTGCTGTCCTCGGGCCGACAGACCACGATCATCTCCTGCTTTTCAAACTGATGGATTCGATAAACTCCCCGCTCCTCAATGCCGTGGGCACCCTTTTCCTTGCGGAAGCAGGGAGAATAGGAGGTAAGGGTCTGGGGCAGCTTTTCCCCGGGGATGATCTGGTCAATAAACCGGCCAATCATGGAGTGCTCGGAGGTACCGATGAGATACAGATCCTCCCCTTCGATTTTGTACATCATGGCGTCCATGTCCGTCTGGCTCATGACGCCCTCCACCA
>CAVJIP010000173.1:0-3220 GCA_963649625.1 Bacteroidaceae bacterium | reverse complement strand
TCTGACCGATCTTGCGAAGCCCGAGAGAATTGGCTGTTGCAATGTGCTTGTCAAGGCGGCCATTGAGGCTCTTGACCAGCTCGATTTTCAGATTTGCCATTGTGCAGCCCTCCTTAACCCAAGATTTCTTCCACGCTCTTCCCTCTGATCCGAGCGACCTCCTCGGGGCCGCGCAGCGCCATCAGACCGTTGAAGGTGGCCTTCACGACGTTCTGGGGGTTCTTGGAGCGCATGCATTTTGCACGAATGTTGGTGATGCCGGCCGCCTCCATGACGGAACGAACCGCACCGCCGGCGATCACGCCGGTACCGGTGGAGGCGGGCATCATCAGTACGGAGCCGGCACCGTAGATGCCGATGACCTCGTGGGGAATGGTCGTGCCGGACAGGGTGATCTGCACCATATTCTTCTTGGCATCCGCAATGCCCTTGAGAATGGCCTCGGACACCTCGGAGGCCTTGCCCAGGCCATAGCCCACCTTGCCCTTGCCGTCGCCAACCACGCACAGCGCGGCAAACTTGTAGATACGGCCGCCCTTAACGGTCTTGGAAACACGGTTCAGGGAGACGACTTTCTCAATATACTCCTGTGCAGCTTCATCCTTTGCTGCTCTGTTGTAAGCCATTGTATTGTCCTCCTCCCGACTTAAAATTCCAGGCCGCCCTCACGGGCACCCTCTGCAAGTTCCTGCACACGGCCATGATAGATATAGCCGCCCCGGTCGAACACGACATTTACGATTCCCTTGTCCTTGGCCCGCTGCGCCAGCAGCTGACCCACCTTCCGGGCGGCCTCCTTGTTGCCGGTGGCGGCACCCTCAAAGGACTGATCCAGAGAGGAAGCGGAGACCAAAGTGACGCCATGAACATCATCAATGATCTGGGCATAGATGTTGGCATTGCTGCGGAACACGTTCAGACGAGGTCTCTCGGGCGTGCCGGAGATCTTAGTGCGAACTCTCTTATGACGCTTGAGACGCTGCGCATTGGTATTGGGCTTTTTAATCATTTAGGCACACCTCCTGTTACTTCTTACCTGCGGTCTTGCCTTCCTTACGGCGCACGACCTCGGTAGCGTATTTGATACCCTTGCCCTTGTAAGGCTCGGGGGGTCTTTTCCCTCTCACTTCCGCAGCGAACTGACCAACCTGCTGCTTGTCAATGCCGTGGATAATGATCTTATTGGTGGACTTTTCGGGAACCTCAATGGTGATACCGGGAACCTCATCCACGAACACGTCGTGGGAGAAGCCCAGCTTCATCACCAGCTGAGTGCCCTTCTTCTCAACTCTGTAGCCAACGCCGTTGACCTCCAGCTCCTTCTTGAAGCCCTCGGTGACGCCTACCACCATGTTGTGAAGCAGGGTGCGGGTCAGGCCGTGCAGGCTCCGGTTGAGCTTTTCGTCGTCGGGACGGGTCACGGTCATGATGCCGTCGCCGCAGGTGATGTTCATATTGGGATGCAGGGTCTTAGTCAGCTCCCCCTTGGGGCCCTTGACGGTGACAACATTTCCCTCGCCGATGGTGACCTCAACGCCTGCAGGTACTGTGATGGGCATTCTGCCGATACGAGACATACAGCTTTACCTCCTTTACCATACAAACGCCAGGACTTCACCGCCGACGTGCTCCTTACGAGCATTCTTGTCGGTCATGACGCCCTTGGAAGTGGAAATGATCGCAATGCCCAGGCCACGGAGCACCTTGGGAAGGTCGTCCGCACCGGCATACATACGCAGGCCGGGCTTGGACACCCGGCGCAGGCCGGTAATGACCTTTTCCTTGCCCAGGTATCTCAGGGTGATCTTGATGACACCCTGGTTGCCGTCCTCAATGAACTGGTAGGACTTGATGTAGCCCTCCTCCACCAGGATCTTGGCAATGGCCAGCTTCAGCTTGGAAGCGGGCACGTCAACGGTCTCATGCCGGGCATTGTTGGCATTTCTGATACGGGTGAGCATATCAGCGATAGGATCAGTGATTTGCATTTGTTTACCTCCTGTTAGAATTACAGCCGAAGGCTGTTGTGATGCCGGAGTATCTTTCGGGTGGAGTACACCGAAAGACTTCCGACGTCCTTATATTACCAGCTAGCCTTCTTCACGCCAGGAATCTGGCCCTTGTAGGCAAGCTCTCTGAAGCAAATACGGCACACGCCGTAGTTGCGCAGATACGCATGGGGTCTGCCGCAGATCTTGCAGCGGTTGTAGTAGCGGGAGGAGAACTTGGGGTCTCTCTTCTGCTTCATGATCATAGACGTTTTAGCCATATTGCGCCTCCATTAGTTGTAGAAGGGAGCGCCAACCATGGTCAGCAGCTCTTTTGCCTCTTCGTCGGTCTTGGCGGTGGTGCAGATGACCACGTCCATACCGCGAATGGCGTCAACCTTGTCGTACTCGATCTCGGGGAAGATGAGCTGCTCCTTGATGCCGAAGCAATAGTTGCCTCTGCCGTCGAAGGAGTTGGGGTTGATGCCCCGGAAGTCACGAACACGGGGCAGGGCCACGTTGAACAGACGATCCAGGAACTCCCACATCTTGTCCTGGCGGAGGGTGACCTTCACGCCCACGGTCTGGCCCTCACGAACCTTGAAGTTCGCAACGGACTTCTTGGCCTTGGTGGGGACGGCCTTCTGGCCGGTGATGGCGGTGATGTCACGGATAATGGCCTCTACCACCTTGGCGTTGTCCTTGGCCTCGGAGGAACCAACATTCACAACGACCTTGTCGATCTTGGGGATCTCCATGACGCTTTTGTACTGGAACTTGGTCATCAGCGCCGGGGCGATCTCAGCCTTGTATTTGTCTTTGAGTCTAGGCACAGTCAATTCCTCCCCTTAAAAAGTCTCGCCGCAGCCGTGCTTGCCGCTGCAGAAGCGGGTCTTGGTGCCGTCTTCCAGGAACTTGTAGCCGCAGCGGGTGGCCTTGCCGCACTTGGGGCACACCACCATGACCTTGCTGGCACGCATGGGAATGGCCTTGCGGATGATGCCGCTCTCCTGGCCCTGACGGGTGGCCTTGGTGTGGCGGTCAGCCATGTTGACACCCTCCACCAGAACCTTGCCCACGGTGGGCATGGTGGCCAGAACCTTCCCCTGCTTGCCCTTGTCCTTGCCGGACAGAACAACGACGGTATCATTCTTTTTGATCTTCATATTCTCGGTACCCCCTTAAATGACTTCCGGAGCCAGGGACAGGATCTTCATGTAGTCCTTGTCACG
>CAVJIP010000172.1:0-2120 GCA_963649625.1 Bacteroidaceae bacterium | reverse complement strand
TCTGGATCCGCTCCCGAAAGTCCACCAGATAGGGAGACGTAAACAGGCCCACCCGGTATCCAGCCTGCCGCAGTGCCGACTCCACCAGGGCGCAGGTACTCCCCTTCCCGTTGGTTCCGGCCACATGGACGCAGCGAAGCCGATCCTGGGGGCTCCCAAGCCGCTCCATCAGCCGCCGAATCCGCTCCAGGGAGGCCGTAGAGGAAAAAGCCCTTCTTTCATGAATCTCCTCCAGCACCTGCGAATACTCCATGATACCATCATCCTTTCAGGACCGCTGGCGTTCTCTGCCGGCGGCCCTGGATATTTCCTTATCCCAGCTTTTGCAGGCTCTCCTCCAGCTGCGCAATCAGACCACGGAGCTTTTCCGCCTTGTCCCGCTCGTTGCTGACCACCTGCTCCGGGGCCTTGGAGAGAAAGCCCGGGTTGGAGAGCTTTTTCTCGATACCCTCCAGGGCCTTGCGATTCTTGCTTAGCTCCTTGTCTACCCGCTGACGCTCCTTCTCCAGATCCACCAGCTGATCCATGGGCATAAACATCTTTGCGTCATGGGTGACGCAGGACACCATGGCCTCTGCCCTCTCCGGGTTCTCCGAACAAATCACCAGCTCCTCCGCATAGGCCAGCTTGGTAATAAAGGCCTGCCCCTGGCGGAACACCTCCTGCTTTTCCGTGACAATATACAGGGTGGACTTCTTGCTGGGGGACACATTCATTTCGGCCCGGCGGTTCCGTACAGCCCGGATGGCATCCATAATGCTCTCCATAGAAGCCTCCTCCTGGGGGAAGCTCAGAGCAGCGGAGCAGCTTGGCCACTGGGCCACCATAATGCTCCCGCCCTCATGAGGAATGGCCTGCCAAATCTCCTCGGTAATAAAGGGCATATAGGGATGGAGCAGCCGTAGGAACTGATCCAGCACATACACCAGCACCTGCTGGGCCACGGTCTTGCTCTCCTGATTGTCGGAATAGAGCCGGGCCTTGGTCAGCTCAATATACCAGTCGCAGTAGTCGTTCCAGATAAAGTCATAGATTTTCTGAACGGCAACCCCCAGCTCGTATTTGTCCATGTTCTCCGTGACCTCGCCGACCAGGCGATTGAGCTTGGAGAGAATCCACTTATCCTCCTGCTCCAGACGCTCCAGCGGGGGCAGCTCGTTCTTCTCAATGGTCAGATTCATCATCACATAGCGGCTGGCGTTCCAAATCTTATTGGCAAAGTTCCGCATGGCCTCACACCGCTCCACATAGAAGCGGGAGTCATTTCCGGGGCTTGTACCGTTGACCATGTTCATCCGCAGGGCATCGGCGCCGTACTGCTCCACCATATCCAGAGGATCAATGCCGTTGCCCAGGGATTTACTCATTTTCCGCCCCTGGTTGTCCCGCACCAGACCATGGATAAATACGGTGTGGAAGGGGATTGTCCCGGTTTGCTCACAGCCGGAGAAGATCATTCTGGCCACCCAGAAGGGAATAATATCATAGCCCGTGACCAGCACATCCGTGGGATAGAAGTATTTCAAATCCTCGGTGTCCTCCGGCCAACCCAGGGTTTCAAAGGGCCACAGTGCCGAGGAGAACCAGGTGTCCAGCACGTCCTCCTCCCGGACAATATGCTTTGAGCCGCAGTGACAGCACTGGGTAGGATTCTCCCGGGCCACCGTATACTCTCCGCAGTCCTGGCATTTCCAGGCCGGAATCTGATGGCCCCACCAAAGCTGCCGGGAGATACACCAGTCATGGACATTGTACATCCAGTTCAGGTAGTTTTTCGAGAAGCGATCCGGGACAAATCTGATTTCTCCGTCCTCTACCACCCGAATGGCCTCCTTGGCCAGAGGCTCCATTTTCACAAACCACTGTGCGGAGATCAGCGGCTCCACATCGTTGTGGCAGCGATAGCAGGTGGAGACATTGTGGGTGTAGTCCTCAATTTTCTCCAGATACCCCTGCTCCTCCAGGTCACAAATGACCTGCTTTCGGCACTCGTACCGATCCATCCCCTCATAGGGGCCGCCATATTCGTTGATTGTTCCGTCGTCTCCAATAACCCGGATTATCTCCAGATTGTGCCGCTGGCCCACCTCAAAGTCGTTGGGGTCATGGGCGGGAGTCAT
>CAVJIP010000171.1:0-6960 GCA_963649625.1 Bacteroidaceae bacterium | reverse complement strand
GGTGGCGGCCTACTGCATCTCCGAGGGCAGCATTCTGGAATACGCCTTTCGCCGGGGCCACCTGTGGGAGCTCATCCGGGAGGGAATGCTGGATCCCGACACCTTTGTCACCTGCTCCCAGCCCTCAGACCTATTTGACATGGTGCGCAAAGGCGACATCGACCGAATGATGGCGGATTTTCCCGTGGAGCGGCTCCACTATGTGGCGGCAGAGGGCTTTTCCTATTTTATGCGCCGGGAGCAAGAGGAGATGGACGAGGACACCTTTCAGATGTTCCTAAAATACCATCTCACCGTCTGTGAGCGACCCGACCTGGTAGGTGTCACGGCCCACAGCCTGGATATTTTTCGGAAGTGTTCGCCTGGATTTTCCCTGTACACCGGGGAAAATCTATGATAGAATAGCTTATGATATTATGTAAGAAGCGAGGAAACACAGTCATGGAAAAGCTCATTGATCTGATCTCCCAGCGGGTCTGCGCCGCCTTTGCCGGGGAGGGCTATGAGGCCGCCTACGGTCAGGTGTCCCTGTCTGGCCGGCCCGACCTCTGCGAGTATCAGTGCAACGGCAGCCTCAAGGCCGCCAAGGCATATAAAAAAGCCCCCATCCAAATCGCAGAGGCCGTTGCCGCCAGGCTCCAGGGAGACGATGCCTTTGCCTCGGTGGAGGCGGTAAAGCCCGGCTTTATCAATCTCCGGCTGGCTCCCAGAACGGTTGCGGATTATGTAAATGAAATGGCCCAGGCTGACCGGTTTGGCCTTCAGGTGGAGCCCACACCCAAAACCATCATTATTGACTACGGCGGTGCCAACGTGGCAAAGCCCCTTCATGTGGGCCACATCCGCCCCGCCATTATCGGAGAGGCCGTCAAGCGGATTGACCGGTACTTTGGAAACCATGTGATCGGCGATGTGCATCTGGGGGACTGGGGCCTGCAAATGGGGCTTATCATTGAGGGCATTCGGGAGCGTCAGCCGGAGCTGCCCTATTTTGACCCGGATTTTCAGGGGGATTACCCGGACACCCCTCCCTTTACCATTTCGGAGCTGGAGCAGATTTACCCCGCCGCCTCCGCCCGGAGCAAGGAGGACGCCGCCTTTTCCCAGCGGGCCCATGCGGCCACCCTAAAGCTCCAGCAGGGTGATCGGGGCTATATGGCAATTTGGCGTCATGTGATGAACGTCTCCGTGGCTGACCTGAAGAAAAACTATCAAAACCTCAACGTGGAATTTGACCTGTGGAAGGGCGAAAGCGACGCAGAGCCGTACATTGCCGACATGGTGAAATACCTGAAGGAGGGCGGCTACGCCGTGGAGAGCCAGGGTGCTCTGGTGGTCAACGTCCAGGAGCCGGAGGACAAAAAGGAGATTCCCCCCTGCATCATTCTGAAATCCGACGGGGCCACCCTCTACGCCACCACCGACCTGGCCACCCTGGTTCAGCGGGAGCAGGACTATCACCCGGACAAGGTGCTCTATGTGGTAGACAAGCGGCAGGCCCTGCACTTTGAGCAGGTGTTCCGCACCGCCAAAAAATCCGGCATTATCCGGCCGGAAACGGAGCTGCAATTCCTGGGCTTCGGCACCATGAACGGCAAGGACGGAAAGCCCTTTAAGACCCGCTCCGGGGGCGTAATGCGCCTGGAATACCTGATCTCCGAGATTACCGATACCGTCAAGCAGCGGATTTTGGAAAACAACATTATTTCCGGGGATCAGGTGGACGAGATCGCCGGCATTATCGCCGTGGCCGCCCTGAAATACGGCGACCTGAGCAACCTGGCCACTAAGGACTACGCCTTTGATATGGAGCGCTTCTCCGCCTTTGAGGGCAACACCGGCCCCTATATTCTCTACACCATTGTACGAATCAAGTCCATCCTGGCCAAATATCAGGAAAAGGTGGGCACGATGCCCCAGGTGCTGACGATTCTGCCCCCGGAGAATCAGATTGAAAAGGATTTGATGCTCCAGCTGAGCCGCTTTGCCGACAATCTCCTTTTGGCCTATCGGGACACCCAGCCCAATGTGGTCTGCGCCTATATCTATGAGCTCAGCGGCGCAGTCAACCGTTTTTATCACGAAACCCGGATTCTTACGGAGCCGGAGGAGAAAAAGCAGCAAGGCTATATCGCCCTTATCACCCTGGTAAAGCAGGTGCTGGAAACCTGCATTGACCTTCTGGGCTTTGAGGCCCCGGAAAAGATGTAGGCCTGGGTCTGCCTGGCAAAAAATCATTGCAAAAATGTGCATTCCGTTGTACAATTGGGACACGCCAGAAAAAGAGGACGTGATTCCAATGGAGCAAGAAGAAATCTCCTTTTATGAGGAGCTGCAAAGCAACGCCTTTCCGGCCCTACAAACAGTGATGTATGACGGCTGGAGCGTGCGCTTCGGCGGCGGCTTTACCTACCGGGTCAACTGTGCCAATCCCATGTACCCGGAGCATCTGCCCGCCGGGAAAAAAATCCCCTATGTGGAGGAGCTTTACCGCAGCTCCGGCCTGTCCAAGTGCATTTTCAAAATCCATGAGGGCATGGAGTCGGGCCAGCGCCAGGCCTGTCAGGATCTGCTGGACGAAAGAGGCTATTCCACCCAGCGGGACGGCAATATTTTTGTCTGTGATTTGACGGCCTTTACCCGTCAGCCCAATGTGCCGGTGGACGTGGCCGGGGAAATGTCCGACCAGTGGCTGGACGGCTTCCTCACCATGAACGGCACGGCGGATGCCCAGCGTGCCGCTGCTGTGGCCATGCTGGGGAGCATCGCCTATCCCATTGCCGCCGCCTCCATCTGGGAGGATGGGGCCATGGTGGCCTGCGGCCTGGGGGTGATGGAGCGGGGCCATGTGGGGCTTTACGACATTTTCGTGGATGCCCGCTACCGCCGCCGGGGCCTGGGAGGCGACATCTGTGCCGCCATTATGCAGGCCGGAAAGGCCCAGGGCTGTGACAGTGCCTATCTCCAGGTGCTCTCGGACAATCTGGGGGCAAGGAGCCTGTACTACAGTCTGGGCTATCGGGAAACCTATGAATACTGGTTCCGTGTCAAAGACATGGAAGCATAAGATTTACAATACAAGGAGGGAATTACTGTGAAATTGGCTCGCTTTATTTTGAGAATCGTCGGTGCGGCTCTGACCTTTGCCGGTGGTGTCTGCCTGGTCATTGGCTTCTGGGACAAGCTCTTCCATCCCTGTGACTGCTGAAAACCCGAAAAGCCGTGAAACGCCGCCCCTTGGATGTTCCCAGGGGGCGGCGTTTTCGTCTATTGTTACTTGGTTCCGAAGATTCGATCTCCCGCATCGCCCAGGCCGGGAACAATGTACTTGTCCTCGTTGAGCCGCTCGTCCACGCAGGCAATATACAAATCCACATCGGGATGCTCCCGCTGTACGGCGGCAATGCCCTCGGGGCAGCCAATAATGTCCATGAGCTTAATGTTCCTACAGCCGTAGCCCTTCAGGAAGCTAATGGCCGCCACGGCACTCCCGCCGGTTGCCAGCATAGGATCCACCACCAGCACTTCCCGTTCGGAAATATCCGGGGGCATTTTGCAGTAGTATTCCACCGGGTTATGAGTCTCCGGATCCCGGTACAGGCCGATATGGCCCACCTTGGCGGAGGGAATCAGGTCAATGATGGTATCCACCATACCAAGGCCCGCCCGAAGAATGGGCACAATGGCCAGCTTTTTCCCGGCCAGCCGCTTAAAGGTGCCGGTGGCGATGGGGGTCTGGATCACCACGTCCTCCAGGGGCAGATCTCTTGTGGCCTCATAGCACATCAGTGCTGCGATCTCTCCCACCACCTCGCGAAACTCCTTCACGCCGGTGTTCTTGTCCCGAAGGATGGAAACCTTGTGCTGAATCAGAGGATGGTCTAAAACATGAAGCTCTCCCATTTTATGAATCTCCTTTCAATTTTGCCTGATTGGATGTCTGGTGGCTCAGCCGCTCTCGCTCTGCCTGGCTCAGCCGGAGATAACTTGGCACCAGTGCCTCCGGTGTGGACAGTTCTCCCCGCTCTGCCAGCACCTCCGCAGCCATGGCTACGCCGCTGGCCCGCTGCATCTCCAGGTGGGCAGGCGGCAGAATCAGGCTCGGCAATGCCTCTGATAGAGTATTATAGCACAGTTTCGTCCCATCTCCAACCAGAAAAATCGGTTTTTCTTCATTTTCCAGTTCTTTTTTTAGCTCGTCCAGGGAAATGGCCCGATCATCCCTCCGCCGGAGCAGGTGTTTTCCGTCCGATTCAAACAGGCCGGTATAGACCTGGGCCCGGCGGGCATCCATCACCGGGCAAATCAGTCCCCGGATATGCCCCAGCTGATAGGCCATGGCCTCCAGAGTGCTGACCCCGCAGATGGGCTTTTCCGCCGCCCAGGCCAGGCCCTTGGCCGCCGCCACACCGATTCGCACCCCGGTAAAGCTCCCCGGCCCCTTGGCCACTGCCACACAGTCCAGCTCCCCCGCCCGGTGGCCGCAGTCCCGGAGCACCTGCTCCGCCATGGGCATCAGAGTGGCGGAATGGGTCTTTCCGTTGTTTTGAAAGCTCTCCGCCAGGAGCACCCCATCCTCCAGCAGGGCCACGGAGGCCGCCTTTGCCGAGGACTCAAAGGCTAAGATTCGCATAGGCTTTTCCTCCTTCTATGACAATGCGCCGACCGTTTTCCTCGGTGGGGGACTTTTGGATGGAAATCCGCAGGGCGTCCCCCAGGGCATCCTCCACCCGCTGGCTCCACTCCACCGCCAGAATACCGCCCCGCTCCAGATAGTCCTCCCAGCCGATGTCAAAAAGCTCCTCCGAGCAGGTCAGCCGGTACATATCAAAATGAAACAAGGGGATGTTCCCGTCGTATTCGTTGACAATGGTATAGGTGGGGCTGGTAACTCGCTGGGTGATTCCCAAGCCCCGGGCAAGGCCCCGGGTGAAGGCCGTCTTGCCCGCTCCCAAATCCCCGTCATAGGCGATCACCGTCCCCGGCCTGAGATGCTTTGCCAGATGCTCTCCCAGCCGCTCTGTCTCCTGCTCTGAATGTGTAAAAAACTCCATTGTGATAGCTCCCAGATGATTCCAATGATTACAGTTGTCTTTTATTATAGCACATCCTTCGGCAAATAAAAATCCTTTTCTTGTTTACTTCCGCCGGAGAAAATGCTAGAATGGGAAAAAAACATTTTCCCGGAAAGGAGCCGCTATGCTTAGCGCAGTCAAAAAATTCTTTTCCCGCACAGACTGGATTTTGCTGGGCCTGTGTCTGGTTGCCACCATTTTCGGCCTGGTGATGATCTCCAGCGCCACCAATCTGGACGGCTCTGCGGACTTTATTAAAAAGCAGCTGATCGCCCTGTTTATGGGATTGGCTCTTTACGTTTTGATTTCCTTTGTGGATATGGAAATTCTGGCGGAGCACACCACCATTATCGTGATTGCGGCGGCCTTGTTTCTGGCCCTGCTCTATCCCTTCGGCATGGACGACGGCACCGGCAACAAAAGCTGGATTCGGATTCCCGGCATTAACTTTATGGTGCAGCCTGCGGAATACTGCAAAATCATCTACATTATCGTGGTGGCCCGTATCTGCTCCATCTATCAGGAGCGCATCAATTCCCTGCCCTGTATTCTTCGGTTGGGCTTTCTGTCGGCCCTGTTTCTGGGGCTGATTCTGGTAATCTCCAAGGATGCCGGCGTGGCCCTGATTTATGTGTTCACCTTTATTGTCATGGCCCTGTCCGCCGGGTTTAGCGTGCTATGGTTCCTAGCGGCCATTGCGGGGCTGGTGGTGTTTGTCCCGGTGCTGTGGAGCAGCTCTCTGGTGCAGGACTATCAGAAGCTGCGGATTTTGGTGGTCTTTGACAGCTCCATTGACCCCTCCGGCACCTCCGTCCGCTATCAGTCCCAACGCTCCCTGAACGCCATCTCCGGCGGTGGGCTCACCGGCCAGGGGCTTTATCAGGGCACTCTGACCCAGGCCGATGCCATTCCCGCCCAGCACACGGACTTTATCTTCGCCGTGATTGGGGAGGAGCTGGGCTTTCTGGGCTGTGTTCTGTGTATCGCTCTGCTGTGCGCCATTATTTTCCGCATTATCTATATCGGCGTTCACTCCCAAAGCTATTTTTATCGGCAGATGTGCATTGGCATTGCCGGTATGCTGCTGTTTCAGATTCTGGTGAACATCGGTATGTGCCTGGGGCTGATGCCCGTCATCGGCCTGACCCTGCCCTTTTTCAGCTACGGCGGCTCCTCCATTCTCTCCATGTTTATTGCCATGGGGGTGATTTCCAGTGTTCGGATGCATCCGTCACCGGACTCCCAGCTGCGATACATTCAGCTCCCCGTCTAGCCCTGTGCGCCGCCCCTGCGGCGCACATTTTTTTCGTCCAAAGGAATAATTTTATCCTCCAGGCAAACACTACCTCTGCAAATCAAATTGGAGGTATTGCTATGAATCCAAAACCCTTTCGGAGCCTTTTGGCTCTTTCCTTGGCCGTATTGCTGTTCACCCCTGCCCGGGCCGCAGATGCCACGGTGTCCTGGGATGAGGTCTACTGCTTCTCCTCCGCCGACTTTTCTGCGGAGGCCTGCTCCGGCATTCTTTTGACCCAGGTGCCGGAGGACACTCTGGGGGCTCTGATGCTGGGCACCCGGCAGCTCCGCTCCGGAGACGCCGTTCCCCTTTCTCAGCTTTCCCAGCTGACCTTTTATCCCTCGGGAGAGGTATCGGGAGAGACCGTGATCTCCTGCATCGGGCTGAGCCATGAGGGTACCCCCTCCCTACAGGCCACCCTGCGGCTCCGTGGCCGGGAGGATCAGCCCCCTGCCGCAGAGGATTCCCGGTTTATCACCTACAAAAACATCCCCGGCCAGGTGCCTTTGACCGCCTCTGACCCGGAGGGAGATGCCCTCACCGTCCACATTGTCAAGGAGCCAAAGCGGGGCACCCTCAGCCTGGGTG
>CAVJIP010000170.1:0-5105 GCA_963649625.1 Bacteroidaceae bacterium | reverse complement strand
CTGTTCGGAGTGGGAGTCGGACGATAATACCGCTACAATCCGTTGCCAAGATGTTTTTCGTACAATGGACGGGGAGTACATCAAGGGTCTTTATAACGCAAGCGGCAAGAGCTACTACGATTTGGCGCAGGAGATTTTAGCAGACGCTGGTATCACGCATTACAGTATCGAGCAGAGGTTGAAAGCTCTAAAGACGAGCAACCCCATACCGAGGGTAAAGCATAAGGAAGCGTTACAGATTATCGCAAACGCCTGTCGGTGTACACTCATGCAGAGCAGAACGGGAGAGGTACAGATTACCTCGCTCATTGTTCCCGAAACCTCCGTAAGCACTAATGGGCAGACTTCGTTCTCCAAGCCGAGTGCAATTCTCGATAATAGCGATAAGGACGAGTACGGCACTCTCTCTACAGATTATACAGTCGTAGACGGCGGTATGTTCTTTGTCCCCAAGACGGGAACGGCAACCCTTAACACGGGCTATATTTCTTCGCAAGTGTCAAACGCAAACGGTGTGTTTACCACGAAACCTGTTTTGACGGTATCTCTCGTAGCGGTAAAGACCTTTGAGGGCGTAAAACTGGGGTTCGGAACTTCTCTCCCATCGGGCTTTACAATCCGTACCTATAACGGCTCAACACTTCTCACAACTTATACACCGAGCGAGAGCGAAATTGCTAAAACAATGGTTATTCTCAACCCGTTTGAGAACATGGACAAAATGACCATCACCTTTGACGGGACACAGACCCCGAACAACCGCATTGTGCTGAACTACCTCTCTTTTAGCGATTTGACCCATTTCACCATGACTCGAAAGGATATGCTCTCCTCTCCGAAAGCTATCAAGCAGGAGCTTGTGAAAGAGATAATCGTGCCGTGCTACACCTATGCAGATCATTCTAAGAACCCCATGCAGATGACCGATACGATCAACAGCTCTTACAATGGAACAGAGAGCTATGTATCGCCCCGACTGGTTCTTGATACCACAGCCCCGGTTGTTACTGTCAGCTACGCTGGCTCCTACAGGTCTGGTGAGATGGACTTTTATAGCACAACAGCGGTTGCAACCATTCGTGTACAGGAAAAGAACTTCTGCGCAGAGGAAGCCACCGAGGCCATCACGATTCGTGGACAAAATATTGATGGCACCGCTACAAACGTTCCGTCCGTCAGCAGTTGGAGCTATATAGGGGATGATGCATATACGGCTACAATCACCTACGATAACGATTCCCGCTACACCTTTGATATGAACTACAGCGATTTGGCAAAGCAAAGACAGGCCACCGCGGTTGAGAAGACCTTTACAGTGGATAAGACTGCGCCCTCCAACCTGAATATTAGCTACAGTACCGATGTTTGGGGCACGGCGGCTGGGGCGATCCTCTGGTATGATGCGCCTGTGCAAGTTATGCTGACCGCTTATGACGTGACTGCCGGCGTGGAAACTATTACCTACAGTTATCCCACTAAGGCTGGTGTCAGCTCGGTTAACGTGGGAATGAGTGACGTAATCCCCTTTTCATTAAAGACTATCTGGGGCACGCTGATATCTCTACCACTGAGATCTATGCCAGAGCAGACAACGAAGCCAAGCGAGCTGTTTTGGAGAAAGCGACAGCCCACCTTGATCTTCCAAAGGCATCTCATTGGGAACAGGATGATGAGTTGATTGCGTGGTTGTCCTCGCTTGGCTAACAAAATCCAAAATATTATGCGCAGTGAAACAGGGCAATTTGCTCTGTTTCACTGCTTTTTAAGGAGGTGCTATACATAATTGATTTCTGTTCATAACGTTCCTTATGCGTTGAAGTGCATAAGGTACGTTTTCCAAGTCTGCGTTCTCTAAGCTCGGCTGCAAGCATTGGAGATAGCCCCAGATAAGAGCCAACAATTTCAGCCGTATGCTTTGCACGAAGTAAATCGGAGGAATACATCACAAAGGAAGTTTGTAAAAACTTTTTCTTGAGGTTTTCTCCAATCCTGTTTGCCTGCTGAATGCCAATATTGGTAATATCCCAGTCTGTCCACGATCCAACCATTCCGTTGGTGTGATGGACAGACTGTGTGTGTTGAATGCAAATAACAAACCGCATATAAACCTCCTAAAAATGCACAGATGTTCCGTAATATTCCTCCACAATTTCCCCTCCTCACAGCACGGTATGTCCCCAGCTTCCGTCCTCATTATAGTAGTAATAAAACTCTGTCAACTCGTCGGATTCAAAAATCTCAAACATTTCATCCATGTCGTTTGCCAACCTGCACTCCCGCAACTTCTCCTTTGGCATCCAGTACACCTCTCCCTCGTCAGAGGCGTGGATTGTACCAGAAAACCGATTGGTCTTGAAAAACAACACCACATATCGGATATTTTCCTCAACATACCACTGCTTAACGCCGCAGAGAACGGGCTTTTCAATGTCCAGCCCGGTTTCCTCCTTGACCTCCCGAATCACCGAAGCCACAAAGGACTCCCCATGCTCCACATGGCCGCCGGGGAAGGTGATGCCCGGCCACTCCGGTTTGCTTCGATCCTCCACCAGGATATTTCCGTTATCATCGTATACCATACACATATTGGTCAAAATTGTTTTTTCTTCCCGCGCCATTTATAGCTTCCTTTCTGCTTTCATCGGCATAGTCCGCTGCCGCTCTGTACAAGGCATTCCTATTTTGCTCCGGGTTTGAGGTTGACACAAAAAATCATTTCATAGCTTCATCTGCCCTATATACTTTTCCCAAATCCAAGGAAATTTTTCCTGCACAAATTTCCCATAGGAGCACTCCGGCGTTTCCATCATGCGTTTCTCCGTGATATACCGCAAAACCGCATCATACCACCAATTTAGGGAGTACTCCGTTTTCTCCTCAAATCGGCTGACCGCAAACAAGCCCTTCTGCTCCTGCTCCATCAACCACTGATAGCAGTCTGGGATATACAATGTTTCCTGAACCTTCAACGGCACTGTTCCCAGCCTTGCATTTGGATTTCCCGGAAACGGAATGACTGCGCCTTCTTCCGCCTCCACCGTATAAATACAGCCACTTTTCCCCTCCGCCGCTTCTCTTAGCGCATTGGGAAACAGCTCACTGTACTCCACAACGCCATCCTTCCGATAGCCGTAGGGAAACCAGTAATAAGGACGCTCCACTGCGTTGGAGAGATAGAGTACCGCAACCACCGGGTTTATTGTCAGATAGATGTAGGGCCTGTCATGATCTGCAAGACGAGGCTCCAGCATCTCTATGTCCAGGGTGTTGCTGCCATGGTAGAGCTTCATTGTAATCCTCCCATCATCACGATACACTTTTCCTTATCCATACAACCCTCAGCCTATCCTCAAAACAACGTCACCTGCGAGGTCTCCGGCAGCTCTCCAAAGGCCCCCAGATTTCTTAGCTGCTCCAAGTGGGTCTTGGAAACCTTGGGGCAGGCTGCGCTAAATTCCTCAATGGACACAAAGCTCTGCCCCTTTCGTCCCTCCACAATGTCCCAGGCTGCGCTTTCTCCCAGGCCCGACACCGCCACAAAGGGCGGCAGGAGGCTGCCGTTTTCAATATTGAACTTGGTGGCATGGGATTTGTAGATGTCAATGGGTGCAAACCGGAAGCCCCGAAGATAAAATTCATAGCAGGCCTCCAGGGTCGTCATCAGGTCCTCGTCCTTGTCTGTGGCCTCCGGGTCGCTTTTAATGCGGTCAATGTGCTTTCTGACCTCCTCCAGGCCCTGGGTCATCATCTGGGCGTCAAAGCCGCCCTTCTGGCTCTTTCGGTAAAAATAGGCGCTGTAAAAGGCCAGCGGCTCATGCACCTTAAACCAGGCGATCCGGAAGGCCATCATCACATAGGCCACCGCATGGGCCTTGGGGAACAAATAGGCAATTTTTGCCAGAGAGTCTATGTACCACTGGGGTACGCCCAGCTCCTGCATTTTCTCCACCCAGCCCTCCTGAAAGCCGCCTTTTTTGACCTTTCCCTTCCGAACCGCCTCCATGATCTTAAAGGCCATCTTGGGCTCCATGCCCTTGGAAATCAGAAACAGCATAATGTCGTCCCGGCATCCCACCGTCTCCTTCACCGTGGCCGTGCCGGAGAGAATCAAATCCTTGGCGTTGCCCAGCCACACGTCCGTACCATGGGAAAAGCCCGACAGCCGCACCAGCATATCAAAGCCGTCCGGCTGGGTATCCACCAGCATTTGCCGGGTAAAGGCCGTGCCGAACTCCGGGATGCCGATAGATCCGGTTTTCCCCACAATGGGGTCATCATTGGTAAGGCC
Source organism: Bacteroidaceae bacterium (assembly GCA_963649625.1). Classification (GTDB taxonomy): domain Bacteria; phylum Bacillota; class Clostridia; order Oscillospirales; family Oscillospiraceae; genus HGM13006. The sequence continues at coordinate 817 of CAVJIP010000170.1, read as the reverse complement.
CAGAGGCTCCGCCGATTTGAAAATTGCCATGGTTTCCGGGTCGTCCAAGGGGATTTTCTTGGCATCCACCCCGGTCATGTCCTCCAGCATACGAATCATGGTGGGGTCATCGTGGCCCAGCATATCCAGCTTCAGCAGGTTTTCCTCCATGCAGTGGTATTCAAAATGGGTGGTGATAATGTCCGTACTGGTATCATCCGCCGGATGCTGCACCGGGCAGAAGTCATAGATTTCCTTGTCCCCGGGAATCACCACCAGACCTCCCGGATGCTGGCCGGTGGTGCGCTTGACCCCGGTGCAGCCTGCCGCCAGCCGGTTTTCCTCGGCCTTGGAGGCGCTCAGGCCCCGCTCCTGGAGGTACTTCATGGCATAGCCGTAGGCGGTCTTTTCCGCCACGGTGCCAATAGTGCCCGCCCGGAACACATGGCTGGAGCCGAACATCTCGATGCAGTAGGCATGGGCCTTGGCTTGATATTCCCCGGAAAAGTTCAGGTCAATATCCGGCACCTTGTCGCCGCCGAAGCCCAGGAAGGTTTCAAAGGGAATGTCAAAGCCGTCCTTGGCGTACTTCTCTCCGCAGACCGGGCAAACTGCGTCCGGCATATCTGCGCCGCAGCCGTAGCCCTCCCCTGCGGCAAAATCCGTGTGCTTGCACTTGGGGCAGCGATAATGGGCCGGCAGGGAGTTCACCTCCGTGATGCCGGACATAAAGGCCACCAGAGAGGAGCCAACGGAGCCACGGCTGCCCACCAGATAGCCATGCTCCAGGGAGTTGGCCACCAGCATCTGCGCCGACATATAAATCACGTCATAGTGC
>CAVJIP010000169.1:45140-54015 GCA_963649625.1 Bacteroidaceae bacterium | reverse complement strand
CAGAAAAAGGCTCTGACCTTTTACAGTCAAAGCCTCAATTTGCTCTTTGCTATACCCTATAAGATTTCTATCGTTGAATTTTCAAGTACTGCCTTATGTGGCATTAGCAAAGATGCGTTCTCTCTTTTCCGCCGCAAAAGCAGGGCCCGGCAAAACCCAACCATGGGGAGGAAGTGGGGGCTTATGAAAAGTGTCCAAAAACCGGGGAGAAAAATTATGCGGTATTCCATGTAGACAAATGGACACTCCATTTATACAATTATGTTATAAATATTAAGGAATTGTAAACTGCGCATTACGCAGATTGCAATTCGGAGAAAGGAGATTGACCATGTCAAAGAAATTGACCGCCATCCTGCTGACCCTGAGCATGATGCTGTGTCTGCTTGCCGGCTGCGGCGGGGGAGGCAGCGCCTCCACGACCACCTCCGCAAAGGAAAGCACCAAGGACACAGAAGTGACCCAGGAGGCCCAAAAGGCCCCGGATACCGCTCCGGCCCCCCAGGAGGAGTCCTCCGAGGCCGAGGGCGCCTCTACGGTGGAAACCGCCGCAGAGGGCCCCGCCAACGAGTGGTATGCCGAGCCGGTGGGGGTGAAGGATTATGACCTTCCGCTGTTTGACGAGCCTCTGGAGCTGTCCATCTACTGGGTACAGCTGGGAGCCATGGGCGGCGCAGAGCAGCCGCTGAAAAAGGATTTGCTGTTCTGGCAGAGAGTTCAGGATAAGCTGGGAGTCAACCTGACCTTTGATCAGCGTTCCGAGGCCGTCTGCTCCGAGCAGTACAACCTGATGATCGCCTCCGGCGATATGACCGACCTGATTTACGAGTCCAACTGCGGTTCTATGGGGGCTACCTCCGTGTACAACGGCGGCTATGACAAGGCCATTGAGGACGATGTCTATGTGGATCTCACCGAGCTGATCCCCGAATATGCGCCCAACTACTACGCCATTCTCCAAAGCGACGACAATGTTCGCCGGGATCTGACCACCGACACCGGCAAGCTCTACTCCATGGCAATGGTCTATGATGAGCCCCAGGGCGTCCGGGAAGGCCCTCTGGTGCGCAGCGACTATCTGGCGGACACCGGGCTGCCGGAGCCTGTGACCACCCAGGACTGGATGGAGGTCTTTAAGGCCATGAAGAACAACGGGGTGCACTACCCCATGGGTGTTTCCAACAGCGGCGACATTCGGGGCGGCTTCTTCTGCAACGCCTTCGGCACCTCCGGCGGCCACGCCTTTAAGGTGGATCTGGCCACCGGCGAGCTGGTGTATGACGGCACCTCCGATGAGCTGCGTGACTTTGTTACCTTCTTTGCCGAGGCCTTTAAGTCCGGCTACATCAACCCCGACTATGCCTATGCCCAGATGTTTGACGATTCCCTGCAAACCTCCGGGGCTACCGCCCTGTTCGGCGGCATGGATCGTGACCTGACCAACATGAAAACCAACTACGGTCTTGACTTGAAAGCCGTCCACATGACCTATCCCGAGGGCTCCGAGGCCCCCAAGGAGTACAACTATGAGTACGCCAAGCAGCGTACCTCCGGCATGAAGAACATTGTAATCACCACCTCCTGCGCCGAGCCGGAGAAGGCCGTCCAGTTCCTGGATTGGTTCTACAGCACCGAGGGTGCCTCCGCCGTGAACTTCGGCTTTGAGGAGGGGGAGAGCTATGAAGTGGTCAACGGGGTCAAGCAGATGCTGCCCTTTATGCTGGAGCGGAACGAGGAGCTTGTGAGCTATCAGGTGATCTACTCCCTGGACGAGGGCCCCGGCTACCAGATCGTCAACAAGAACTGCCCCATTAACGAGGATTATGTCAACGAAGCCAAGACCATCTGGCTGGACTATGACACCTCCAAGGCCCTGTATTCCGCAACGCCTACCCTGGCCTTCACCGCCAAGGAGGCCGAGGATATGACCGCCGTAAATACGGACATTTACACCCATGTGGCCACGGAGATCGCCCGGTTTATGATGGGCGAGCGGGATCTGTCCCAGTGGGACGACTATGTGGCAGAGGTGGAGGCCATGGGCCTGGCCGAGCTGCAGGAGTTCTACGAGACTGCCTACGCCCGCTACGAGAGCCGTTAAGACTGAAACAACAAACGGCGGTGCGGAACCCGCACCGCCGTTTTCCTGCCAAGGAAGGAGAGCCTATGAGCGAGTTCAAAACCGTCTATCCCGGAAAGTACAGCCCCCGGGAGCAGAAAATCCTGGAGGAAACCAGAAGCCGTCTGGAGGCCCAGATCGGCAAGCCCACCATGTTTCCTGTGACCCCCGCCGACCCTACCCTGATGAAGCTCTACGCCAACGCATGGGATCCCTGGAATCCCCTGTTCAATGACGAGGCATATGCCAAGGGCACCAAATACGGCTCCCTGATCGCCATTCCCTGCTGGAAGGAGCCGGGGGCCATGTTTCCCATGCTGCCCATGGACTATGGGGATAAGCTCCAGCGGGCCAACGATGGCGGGGCCTTTGAGATGTATGCCCCCATTCGCCCGGGTGACACCTTTACCACGGTGTGTGACGATATGATTATTGAGGATCTCACCCCCGAGGAGGGCAGCCAGGGCCGCTATATGCGCCTGGAGGGCCGGGGCGGCCTGTACAATCAGCGGGGCGAGCTGGTTATGACCGGCATCACCCGGGGCCACAACGTGTTTTCCTTCTATCAGGACGACTACACCGGCCCCAAGGGGACCCTGCTGGGCGGCGGCCCGGGTGGGAAAATGCCCAAAATGCAGCATCCCCCGGTTCACCACTACACGGAGGAGGACTGGGAGTTTATCTCCGATCTGTGGGACAAGGAGGTCATTCGCGGGGCGGACACCCTGTATTGGGAGGATGTGACCGTGGGGGATCATCCCACCCCTATCTGCTCCGGCCCCTGGACAGAGATGGACATGATCAAGGGTCACGGTCTGCAAATCATGGGCCAGCAGCCTCTCCGGGACGTGATTCGTACCCATGAGGGCCGCCGCCGGATGCAGCCCTTTGCAGACGACTATGGCATTTATTACTTTGATACCGCCGCCCACTACTGCCATCGGAACCAAGCCGGAGGCCGGGCCATGTTCTATAACACCACCGGGCGCAATATGCTCATCCGGCTGCTTACCAACTACATGGGCGATGACGGCTGGCTGCGGTATATCGACTGGCACTTTATGAGCGACGACGGCACGCCGGACAGTTTCCTGGCCCAGGTGCCAGAAATGGCGGGCCGCTGGGTAGATCACCACGGGATGTGTTCGGACTGCATCATCGGCAAGGGCTATGTGACCAAGAAGTATAGCAACGAAAGGAAGGAACACTGCATCGACCTGATCTGTTGGGCGGAAAACTGGCCCGACGGAGGCATTGCCCAGGTCATTGCCGCAACGGTGGTGCTGCCCTCCCGCAAACAAGACTGATGGAACCTTTCCCTGGGCAGCTTCGGCTGGGCCGAGGCTGCCCTTTGTGGAATCCTCCAGCCCGGAGGCAAGACTGTCCCCTGCCCTTTGTGGAAAACCCATAAATCGAAAAAAACAGTTGTATTTTTAGTCCTTCGTGCTATAATAAGGGCATCTGTTCGAGCTTTCGAGGTATTGCAATGAAGATTCTGTCCAATCGATTTTATGGCTGCTTTACCTACTCCTTTCGGGGAGTGGGCTGTTGTCATGTGTTGATGGAATCATAACCTTCCAGGGAAGCATACCGGTTGTCCGCTCCTGCTGAATGTTTGATTCAGTCGGGGCGTTTTTTGTGGCCTCTGGGCAGGTCAAATTGGAAAGGAGAGTATTATGGTCATTATTATGAAGCCCGGTACCAGCCGGGAGCGCATTGAAGCACTGGCCCATGAGCTGGAGGTCAAGGGGCTGAAGGTGGGCATCACCAACGGTGTAGGCTGCTCCATTCTGGGCCTGGTGGGGGACACCACCAGTCTGGACGCAGACGACCTTATGCTCCATGAGGGCGTGGAGCGGGTCATGCGGGTGCAGGAGCCCTATAAGAAGGCCAACCGAAAGTTCCACCCCGCCGACACCACCGTCAAGATCGGTGAGGCAAAAATCGGCCATGGGGGCTTTACGGTGATTGCCGGGCCCTGCTCCGTGGAAACTGAGGCGCAGATCGTCCAGGTGGCCCGGGACGTGAAGGCCAGCGGTGCCAAGCTGCTTCGGGGCGGGGCCTTTAAGCCCAGAACCTCCCCCTACTCCTTTCAGGGCATGGGGATTCAGGGCCTGGAGCTGCTGCTGAAGGCCAAAAAGGCCACCGGGCTGCCCATTGTCACGGAGATTATGAGCCCCCGGTACTGCGAGATCTTTGAAAGTGCCGTAGACCTGGTGCAGATCGGGGCCCGGAATATGCAGAACTTCGACCTGCTCAAGGAGGTGGGCAAAATGTCCAAGCCTGTGCTGCTCAAGCGGGGCCTGGCCAACACCTATGAGGAGTGGATTATGTCCGCAGAATACATTATGTCAGAGGGCAATGAGAATGTGATTCTCTGTGAGCGGGGCATCCGCACCTTTGAAACCTATACCCGGAACACCCTGGATATTTCTGCCATCCCCGCCCTGCGAAGAATGACCCATCTTCCCATTATCATTGACCCCAGCCACTCCGGCGGGGCCGCCTGGCTGGTGGAGCCCTTGACTATGGCCGCCGTGGCTGCCGGTGCCGATGGAATCATTGTGGAGGTTCATAACGACCCGCCTCATGCCAAGTGCGACGGCAAGCAGAGCCTGACCCCGGGGCAGTTTGATGCACTGATGAAAAAGGCCAACGCCCTGGCCCAGTTTATGGGGAAGGAAGTATGAGTACCCTCCGTGTGAATATTCCCGGCCGGGCATACGACATTATTTCCCAGGCCGGCGCACTGGATCAGGCCGGCACGTTGCTGCGTCCTGTGCTGCGGGGGAGGCTGGCGGTGGTAGTCACCGACTCCAATGTGGAGCCGCTCTATGCCACACGGTTGGCCCGGAGTCTGCACCAGGGGGGCCTCCGTCCGGCAATTCTGGAGATTCCCGCCGGAGAAACCAGCAAATCCCCCCAGGTGCTTACCGAGCTGTGGGAGCAGATGATGGAGCTGGGCCTTACCCGGTCTGACGCAGTGATCGCTCTGGGCGGCGGCGTGGTGGGAGATTTGGCAGGGTTTGCCGCTGCGACCATCCTCCGAGGGGTGGATTTTGTCCAGATACCCACCACTCTCCTGGCCCAGGTGGATTCCTCCGTAGGCGGCAAGGTGGCGGTGGATCTTCAGGCGGGGAAAAACCTGGCCGGGGCCTTTTATCAGCCCAAAATGGTGATTATGGACCCGGAATGCCTGGAGTCCCTGCCGGATCGGGTGTTCTCCGACGGCATGGCGGAGGTGATAAAATACGGCTGCATCTGGGACCGGGCGCTGTTTGACACCCTGACCCGGCTGGGAAACCGGGAAAGCGTTGCCGCCCATGTGGGGGAGATTGCCCTTCGCTGCTGCGCCATCAAGGGCCAGGTGGTGGAGCAGGACGAGCTGGACACAGGGCTTCGGATGCTTTTGAACTTTGGCCACACCCTGGGCCATGTCTACGAGCGAGCCTATCACTACGAAAGGTACACCCATGGGGAGGCCGTAGCCGCCGGTATGGTGGCCGCCGCCAGGCTGGGCATCCGCCTGGGCCTTACGCCTCCCGGCACGGAGGAAACCATCGCCGCAGTGCTCCGTCAGTTCGGCCTGCCCACCGCCATTTCCGCCACGACCCGGGACTATGCCGACACCCTGACCAAGGACAAGAAGAGCGAAGGCAGCCAAATTTCCCTGATCGTTCTCACGGAACTGGGAAAGGCCCGGCCAGTCAAGCTGGAAAAGCAGCGGCTGCTGTCCCTGATTGCGGAGGTGGGCCTGTGAATGTGACCATTACCCCATCCCCCCTTCATGGCAGCATTACCCCGCCTTCCTCCAAGTCTCAGGCCCACCGGGTGATTATTGCGGCGGCCTTGGCCTCCGGAGAGAGTGTGCTGCACAATCTCAGCCCCTCCCAGGACATCACCGCCACCCTGGGGTGCATGGAGGCCCTGGGGGCGCAATTCCGCTGGGAGGGCAGCACCGTATACCTTCGTGGTATCCGCCCCTCCGGGGAAATGGGGCCGTTGGACTGCGGAGAATCCGGCTCTACCCTGCGGTTTCTCATGCCCATTGCCCTGGCGGTGGCCGGAGGCGGGGAGTTTCACGGCCATGGGCGGCTGATGCAGCGGCCCATGGCACCATATTTTGCGATTTTCCGGGAAAAAGGAATTGCCTTTTTCCAAAGAGATGATACACTGAGCATAAGGGGCATTTTGTCCCCGGGACGCTACACCCTTCCCGGCAATGTTTCCAGTCAGTTCATTACAGGGCTGCTCTATGCCCTGCCTCTGCTGAAGGGGGACAGTGCGCTCTGCCTGACCACAGAGCTGGAATCTGCCGGATATGTGGACATGACCCTGGACGCTTTGGAGCGGTTTGGTGTTACCGTGACCCCCACGGCCTCCGGCTGGCATATCCCCGGGAATCAGCACTATTGTCCCCGGGAGGCTGCCGTGGAGGCGGACTACAGTCAGGCGGCCTTCTTCTATGCCGCCGCCGGCCTGGGCAATCCCCTGACCGTCACCGGTATGAATCCCGGCTCCCGCCAGGGAGATCGGGCGATTCTGGATTACGAGGCCCTGCTGGATGGCCCTGGCCCGGTGACGCTGGACGTAAGGGGCTGCCCGGATCTGGTTCCGGCTCTGGCCGTCCGGGCTGCGCTGCGCCGGGGCGCCCTTACCCACATTGTCAATGCAGGTCGGCTCCGCATCAAGGAGAGTGACCGGCTGACCGCAGTCACCCAGGTGCTTACCGCCCTGGGGGCGGATATTCGGGAGGAGCCGGAGGGCCTGACAATTCAGGGCGTTTCCGCCCTGGCCGGAAACGTCACCGTGGACAGCTGGAACGACCACCGTATCGCCATGATGGCCGCCGTGGCGGCCTCCCGGGCCAAGGGGCCTGTGACCATTACAAACGCCCAGTGCGTTCGGAAGTCCTACCCGGACTTCTGGCGGGACTACGCCGCCCTGGGCGGCAAGCTGGAGGAATGGGAATGAACTATACGATTTTCGGAGAATCCCACGGTCCGGCCATTGGAGTTGCCTTGACGGATGTTCCTGCCGGGCTCCTCATTGACCGGGCCCTGCTGGAGCAGGAGCTTTCCCGCCGTGCCGCCGGGAAGAACGCCCTGTCCACGGCCCGGAGAGAGGCCGATCAGGTGGAGTTTCTCTCCGGGGTGTTTCAGGGCCGAACCACTGGCACACCACTGTGTATGATGATTCGCAATGCCGATCAGCACTCCGGGGATTATGAGGCCATCCGCTTGCTGGCCCGGCCCGGCCACGCCGACCTTCCGGGCTTTGTTCGCTATGAGGGCTACAATGACTACCGGGGCGGCGGCCATTTCTCCGGGCGGCTCACTGCACCCCTAGTGGCGGCGGGGGCCGTTGCCAAAATGGCTCTGGGGGAGCGGGAGGTGCGGGTTGCCGCTCATATCGCCACGGTGGGAGGCATTTCCGATGACCCTATTGACCTGGCCCGGCCGGATATGGAGGCCCTTCTGGCCTGCGGACAAGGGGAATTTCCCACCCTGTCCCGGTCTGCCGGAGCGGCCATGCAGGCTCTGATCCTCCAATGCCGCCAGGAGCAGGACTCCGTTGGGGGGAGCATCCAGTGCGTTGTGACCGGCCTTCCCACCGGCTTGGGTGCGCCGGATTTTGACCGCAACGCCGAGACCCTCTTTGCCCGACAGCTCTTTGCCATTCCGGCCATAAAGGGCCTGGAGTTCGGCAGTGGCTTTGCCCTGGCCTCCATGCGGGGAAGTCAGGCCAACGACCCCTGGCGGCGGGGCAGCCACAGCCCCATTACCGTCACCAACCACAATGGGGGGATTCTAGGAGGAATTACCACTGGAATGCCGGTGGTGTTCCAGGTGGCGGTCAAGCCCACCCCCTCCATTTCCCGGCCCCAAGAGACGGTGAATATGCTCACCGGAGAGGAAACGGAGATCAGAATACAGGGCCGCCATGATCCGTGTATTGTACACCGGGCCGTCCCGGTGGTAGAAGCTGCCGCAGCCCTAGCTGCCGTGGAGCTGCTAAAGCTATAAGGGAGAGAATGATGATGAAGGAACTGGACGCTCTGCGTCAGGAAATTGACCAAATTGACCGCCAAATGGTGGAGCTGTTTGCCCGGCGCATGGCAGTCACCCGGCAGGTGGGAGAGTATAAGCAGACCCACCATATTCCGGTGCTGGACAACAGTCGGCAGCAGCAGGTGCTCGCCAGCAAAACCGCCCTGGTGGAGGATCCGGCCCGAAAGGCCGATGTGGCCCAGCTCTATGAGGCCATTATGGGCATCTCCCGGCGGCAGCAGCGAAAAATCGTCCGGGAGGGCACGGAGGAGCCAAACTTTGCCCGTCTACAGTCGGCCCTGGCCCAGCGGCGGCTCCCGGTACAAGAGCCGAAGGTGGTCTATCAAGGGGAGCCTGGGGCCTATTCTGAGCAGGCCTGCATTAACTTCTTCGGCCCCCAGGTGGAGACGCAGGGCCTAGGTGCCTTTGAGGACGTATTTCTGGCCCTACAGCATGGACAGGCGGACTACGGTGTGGTTCCCATTGAGAACAACTCCACCGGGGCCATCCGCCAAATTTACGACCTGCTGGGCAAGTATGCCTTTTCTCTGGTGGGAGAAACCACGGTGAAGGTGGAGCATTGTCTTGTGGCACCGCCGGGGGCCACCCTGGACACCATCACCCATGTGTATTCCCATGAGCAGGGGATTTTCCAGTCGGAGCCATTTTTGAAGGAGCATCCCGGCTGGACTGCCGTGCCCTATCT
>CAVJIP010000169.1:0-45130 GCA_963649625.1 Bacteroidaceae bacterium | reverse complement strand
GCCCTATCTGGACACCGCCGGCAGCGGAAAATATGTGGCGGAGACCGGGGACATCACCAAGGCGGCCATTTGCTCCCGGCGGGCGGCCCAGCTTTACGGCCTGAAAATCCTGGCCCAGCGGGTCAATTACAGTGCTACCAACACCACCCGGTTTGTGGTGGTGTCTCCCCGGATGGAGCTGCGGGAGGGGGCGGACAAAATCAGCACCGTACTGACAACCCCTCATGAATCCGGCTGTCTCCATGAGATTTTGGGGATTTTTGCGGTAAACGGCCTGAACATGGTGCGGCTGGAGTCCCGCCCGATTCCGGGGAAAAGCTGGGAATATATGTTTTTCGTTGAGTTTACCGGCAGCCTGACGGCCCCGGGGATGGACGGGGTACTTCGGGAGCTGTCCCAGACCGCTGCGGATTTCCGGGTGCTGGGGAACTTTAAGTCCAATCTGGAGACACCTCTGTGAAGAACATCTATTTGATCGGGATGATGAGCTGCGGCAAGTCCACCTGCGCCCGGCTCCTTCACCAAAGGCTAAATCTACCGGCGCTGGACACCGACCAGTACCTGGAAGCCAGGACAGGGATGTCCGTCAGGGACATTTTTGCAATGCACGGCGAGGCATATTTTCGGAATCTGGAGACGGAGCTCTGCCGGGAGCTGGCGGTCCGGGAAAACCTGATTGTGGCCTGTGGCGGCGGCCTTCCTCTGGGGGAGGAAAACCGGCGTTTGCTCCGCCAAAGCGGCACGGTGATTTTCCTCAACCGGGACCCGGGCCGCAGCTATGACCAGGGAGATATGTCAGGCCGACCCCTGGGGCAGCAGGGCCGGGAGGCGTTCCTGGCACGCTTTGCCCAGCGGGAGCCGCTCTATCGGGCGGCAGCCCATATTATCATCGGAGACTATCCCACCCCGGAGGACACCCTGGGGGAAATTTTGAGACAACTGGAGGTACGACCATGAAATTTCTTGTTATCAACGGCCCAAACCTGAACCTGCTGGGCCAGCGGGAGCCGGACATCTACGGAAAGGACAGCTATGAGGCCCTTTTGCAGCGGATTCACACATCCGCTGCCAGCATGAACGTGGAGGTGGAGGTGTTCCAGTCCAACCATGAGGGGGCAATTATCGACAAAATCCAGGGGGCCAGAGGCGGTTTTGACGGGATTATCATCAATCCCGGGGCCTATACCCACTACAGCTATGCCATTCTGGACGCACTCAAGGCGGTGGAGCTACCTGCGGTGGAGGTGCATCTGTCCAACCTGCACAAGCGGGAGGATTTCCGCCACACCTCCGTCACCGCCGCCGGCTGTGACGGGCAGGTCTGCGGGCTGGGACAGTTCGGCTATGTGGCGGCCATGGGCTATCTGATCGACAAGCTGGCTGACGATGCGGGTTGAATATCACAACGGCACCGGCCTGCTGGCGGTGATCGGGGATCCCATCAGCCACAGCCTGTCCCCGCTGCTGCAAAACACCATGATTGCCAGGCAGGGCCGGGACGACCTGTACCTGGCCGTCAGAGTTCCCCGGGGCGGGCTGGCCGACTTTCTGGCCGCTGCCCGAACCATAGGCCTGGGCGGCTTTAACCTGACTATGCCCCACAAGCTGGACATTCTCCCCTTCCTGTCGGACATGACTCCGGAGGCCCGCCGGGCAGGCAGTGTCAACTCCGTCCGGCTTCGGAAGGGCCTGTGGGAGGGCCACTCCACAGACGGCATGGGCTTTCGCCGTGCCCTGCAAGACCTGGGGTATGATTTTCCGGGACAGGTTGTGACCATTCTGGGGGCCGGCGGGGCGGCCCGCTCCATTGCCATGACCGCCCTGGACAGGGGGGCCAGAGAGGTTCGGGTTGTCAATCGAACCCTTGCCAAGGCCCAGGCCCTCTGCGCCGGAGAACCCACCATGGGGGCCTTTGCCCTGGCTAAGGCCCGGGACATCCTGCCGGACACGGACATTTTGATCAACACCACCCCCGTGGGCATGGAAGGGGTGGCAGGCAGTCAGGATTTCTCCTTCCTTTCCGCCTTGCAGCCCGGAGCCCCGGCCCTGGACTGTATCTATGCCCCGGCGGTGACGCCCTTTTTGGCGGAGGCATCCCGGCTGGGCCACCCCACCGCCAACGGTATTGGAATGCTGGTCTACCAGGCCATTTATGCCTATGCCTTCTTCCGGGAGCTGGAGCTGAAGGAGGCAGATGTTGGGGAGCTGGGCCGTCTCCTGCTGGATACGGCCAGGACGGAGCTGGCGTATCCATAAATTGGATCAGGACGTGCCGTACAACAGGTTGCGGTACGCACTATTACTGCCTCTGCCCGCAAAAGCCCGGTTTCTACAGGCTCTCCCCGGTGTTTAGAAAAAGTTCATAATATTTTTTCCATTATATTGTGCAAATTGACACTTGTACATTTGCGGCGGTTGGGCTATTATATACTCGTTAGCACTCAGGAGATAAGAGTGCTAATACAACGACTGTAGAACCATGACAGGCCCCCAAGGGCCGTCATCTAAATCAAGGAGGAACCATTATGAAACTCGTACCCCTGTCTGACAGAGTCATTGTCAAAATGGTAGAGGTGGAGGAAACCACCGCTTCCGGCATCATCCTGGCATCCAGTGCCAAGGAGAAGCCCTCTGTGGCTGAAATCGTGGCTGTAGGCCCCGGTGGCCTGGTGGACGGCAATGAGGTCAAAATGACCGTGAAGGTTGGCCAGAAGGTCATCATTGCCAAGTATTCCGGCACCGAGGTCAAGCTGAACAAGGAAGAATACACCATCGTTCGTCAGAGCGACATTCTTGCAGTAGTGGAATAATTTGGAGGTAATGCATGATGGCTAAGCAAATCGTTTTCGGCGAGGAAGCTCGCAAAAAGCTCCAGTCTGGTATCGACCAGCTGGCAAACACCGTAAAAGTCACCCTGGGCCCCAAGGGCCGCAATGTGGTGCTGGACAAGAAATATGGCAATCCCCTGATCACCAACGATGGCGTGACCATCGCCAAGGACGTGGAGCTGGAGGATGCCTTTGAGAACATGGGGGCCATGCTGGTTCGTGAGGTGGCCACCAAGACCAACGATGTGGCCGGCGACGGCACCACCACCGCCACCGTGCTGGCCCAGGCCATTGTCAGCGAGGGCATCAAGAACGTCACCGCAGGGGCCAATCCCATGGTGATGCGCAAGGGCATTTCCAAGGCCGTTGCCGCCGCCGTGGAGGCCATTAAGGGCAACTCCCAGATGGTTTCCGGCTCCTCCGACATCGCCCGGGTAGGCACCGTCTCCTCCGGGGACGAGAAGATCGGCGCACTGATTGCCGAGGCCATGGAGAAGGTCACTTCCAACGGTGTCATCACCATTGAGGAGGGCAAGACCGCCGAGACTCAGCTGGACGTGGTGGAAGGTATGCAGTTTGACCGGGGCTATATCTCCCCCTACATGGCCACCGACAACGAAACCATGGAGTGCGTGATGGACGATGCCCTGCTGCTGATCACCGACAAGAAGATCTCCAGCATTCAGGATCTTCTGCCCATCCTGGAGCAGGTGATGAAGTCCGGCCAGAAGCTGGTCATCATTGCCGAGGACGTGGAGGGCGAGGCCCTGACCACCCTGCTGCTCAACAAGATTCGGGGCGTGCTGAACGTGGCCTGCGTCAAGGCTCCCGGCTACGGAGACCGCCGCAAGGAGATGCTCAAGGACATTGCCATTCTCACCGGCGGCGAGGTGATTTCCTCCGATCTGGATATGGATCTGAAGGATACCACCATGGGCCAGCTGGGCCGTGCCCATCAGGTTCGCATCACCAAGGACGACACCACCATTGTGGACGGGGCAGGGGAATCTGCCGCCATCCAGGCCCGTGTGGCGGAGATTCGTGGGCTGATTGCCAATACCGAGTCCGAGTATGACAAGGAGAAGTACAATGAGCGTCTGGCGAAGCTCTCCGGCGGCGTAGCCGTGATTAAGGTGGGCGCCCAGACCGAGACGGAGATGCACGAGGTAAAGCTCCGCATTGAGGACGCTCTGAACGCCACTCGTGCCGCCGTGGAGGAAGGCATTGTGGCCGGAGGCGGTACCGCCTATGTCAACGCCATCCCCGCCGTGACCAAGCTGCTGGCGACTCTGGAGGGTGACGAAAAGACCGGCGCATCCATCGTGGCAAAGGCCCTGGAGGCTCCTGTCCGCCAGATTGCCTACAACGCCGGCGTGGACGGCTCCGTGATCTTTGACCGGATTATGAACTCCGGCAAGGTGGGCTATGGCTACAACGCCTACACCGAGGAGTACTGCGATATGATCGGCACCGGCATTGTGGATCCCACCAAGGTGACCCGCTCCGCCCTGGAGAATGCCGCCTCCATCGCCTCCTGTGTGCTGACCACCGAGTCTCTGGTGGCCGAAAAGCCCAATCCTCAGCAGGATGCGGCCATTGCTGCGGCCCAGGCCTCCGCTGCCGGACAGGGAATGTATTGATAAAATGCAGAGTTATGGGGTGCTGCCGGAGCAGCACCCCATTTTCCCCTTGTTACGGATGCCGCAGGGTGGGGCTGCGCTCCATCCAGTTTTCGTAGGAGTCCCGCATGACCGTGGCTCCGTAGTATTCCAAAATCCGATAGGAAAACATCAGGTGGAACACCGTCTCCGCATCCCCAAAATCCACATGGATCAGGTCGTTGATTTTGTCCAGCCGCTTGGACAGGGTGTTCCGATGAATATAGAGGGATGCGGCGGCCTCACTCAGGTTGCTGTGGCAGGAAAGATAGGCATGGAGTGTTCCCAGCAGCTCCGTGCCGTTTTTTCGGTCATAGGACTCCAGCTTTAGCACCGCCGAATGACACAGCTGGAGCAGACTCACCTGGGGCGCACACAGCTCCAGACAGTGGTAGATGGAATAGCTGTCATAGTAAAACAGGGGCCCCGCTCCCTCCAGCAGCATCCCCATCTCCAGGGCCTTCATGGCCTGCTGATGCCGCCCGGAAATATTCCGCAGGTGATAGGCCGTCTGGCTGACCCCTGCTGCCAGTTGACGCTCCTTCAAAAAGGCTCCCACCTCCCCCAAAATCAGGGCATCCTGGGTGGTTTGGTCGTAAACGTGAATCACCAGCTTGATCTGACTGCCATAGAGAAAGGCCGTGGCCGCCGGGAATTTTCCCTGGAGCGCACTCCGCTGCCGTTCCAGCTCCAGATAATCTCCCCCCTCCGCCGCCTCCGGTTTTCCCACCGGGCGAATGGTCAGCACCCGATAGGGCATTTTCAGATTCCATTGGAAGAACCGGCAGCGATCCAGCAGTTTTTGCTCGTCCTCGATGGATCCGTTGAGCAGGTCGGATATAAAAAATTCCAGCATATTCTCCGGGTATTCCGCATAGTGCAGATCCTTTTGCATCCGCAGGGCGCATAAATCGCTGAGTACCTGCATTAAATCCAGCTGCTCCTGGGTGGGCGGGCCGCCGTAGCCGGGGCACAGGAGATAGCCGATGAGCTTTTCCTCCTGGGCCACGGCGCATCGGACAATGGGCAGCCCCGTGGAGTCTGTGGAGAGCACCGGGGCATCCGTCCGAAGGGCCGAGTGATACAGGCCGATGTTGACAATGTTCAGGGGCAGACAGCGTTCCTTGTTGATTTGAACCCAACGTGGGTCGGTGATGGAGCTGTCCTGGGTGATGGCCAGCACATGAAAAGTCAGGTCCGCCAAAATCAGCGGGCTTTTCAGGTGCCGCCGGGCGGTGTCCAGCAGCTCCTGTAGGGTGCGGCCCCGCATCAGCTCATGAATATCCCGTGACAGGTGATTGGTCTGCATCTGTACGCTCCCCTTTGTCTGTTGCTGTGTGCATAGTATAACAAAAAAATATCTCGATGTCAGCAGGATTGCTGAAATTTTGTGCAGTTCTGTACATAATCTGAAAAAAGAGTGTGCAAACTGTTCTTTACGACCTCCCCGGGAAAAGACTACAATAGGCCCAGAAGGAACAAGAAATGCGGGCCATTGCCCGGGAAAGAGGTATCCATGGCTTACACCGATTATCAGAAGCTGTACGAGGAAAAAAAGCGCACCCTGGAGCAGTGTCTGGACATGATCCAGTCCGGAGATCACATCTGCTTCGGCAAGGACTGCAACGAGCCAAAGTTGTTTTGTGAGAAGCTGCATACCGTGGCCCATCGGGTAGAGGGCGTTACCGTGCTCAAGGGCCGCTCCAGCGACTTCGGCTTTCTCCAGAATGAGGACATCAAGGGCCATATTCTCACCCAGTCCGCCTTTTTCGCCAAGGGCTGGGAGCGTCCCCTGGAGCTGGGCAACTGCACCTTCGTGCCCAACGACCTGCGGGATCAGCCCATCTGGTACAATGCCGCCAACCCCCGCAACACCTATATTGCCGCAGTCACGCCCATGGACGAAAGGGGCAACTTCCAGGTCAACCTTTCCCAGATGTGGGAAAGGGACATTGATCCCCTGTCCTGTAAAAAGATCATCCTGGAGGTCAACCGAAACCTGAAAACCGTCCACGGCGGCGTAGACATCAACATCCGGGATGTGGACGCCTTCTATGAGGTGGAGTATCCCATCTATGAGATTCCCGATGCCCCCTCCTCGGACATTGACAATAAAATCGGCCAGTATGTTGCCGAGCTGGTGCATGACGGCGACACCATTCAGCTGGGCATTGGCTCTCTGCCCAACGCCTGCGCCCGGAATCTGATGGATAAAAGGGATTTGGGCATCCACAGCGAAATGTTCACCAACCTGATGGGAACCATGGTGGAAAAGGGCATTATCACCGGGGCCCGGAAGAATCTGAATCCCGGCAAGCACATTTTCTGCTTTGCCGGCGGCACCAGCCACCTGTTCGATATGCTCCATGAGAACCCCGACTGCATAATCCGGCCAGCCAGCTATGTGACCGACCCTATGATTATCAAGCAGAACGACAATATGGTCTCCATTAACGCCATTATGGAAATCGACCTGACCGGCCAGGTGTGCTCCGAAACCATTGGTACCCGGCAGTATTCCGGCCCGGGCGGCGCCTTCGACTTTGCCTATGGTGCCGCCCACAGCCGGGGTGGACGGAGCATTCTGATTATGCACTCCACCACCAATAAGGGGGCCTCTAAAATCAAGCCCATTCTGACCCCAGGTGCCGTTGTCACCATTCCCCGGCCCTATGTGGACATTGTAGTCACCGAGTACGGCATTGCCCATATGCGCGGCCAGACCGTCCAGAACCGGGTCAAGAGCCTGATTGCCATTGCCCATCCCGATTACCGGGAGGAACTGCGCCGGGAGGCCCAAAAGCTGTTTTATATTTAACGTCATACCTCTGGCCGTAAGGCCGATAGCCGGATCCCGGTGCGGAGTAGCCGCCGCACCGGGGTCTTGTATAACGAAAACCACTCGCTAAGCGAGTGGTTCAAAAAAGCCTATGGCGATGAAGAAAAATCCCTGCTAAAATTATTGAGCGGTCTGCCAACTGCACAATAAAAATAACAGGGAGGCATTCATTATGGGAATGAATGATATCAACAGTTTATCACATACAAAATGGAATTGCAAATACCACATTGTGTTTGCACCGAAGTACCGTCGGAAGGTATTCTATTACGAAAAGAGAGCAGCAGTAGGAAAAATTCTGCGGCAGTTATGCGAATGGAAGGGAGTAAGAGTGATTGCGGCGGAAGCATGCCCAGATCATATCCATCTATTCGTCGAAATTCCGCCGAAGATTGCAGTATCGAGCTTTATGGGTTATCTCAAAGGCAAGAGCAGTACCATGCTTTATGAGCAATTCGGCGAACTCAAATATAAATTCCGGAATCGGGAATTTTGGTGCCGGGGTTATTATGTAGATACGGTCGGAAAGAATGCGAGCCGAATTAAAGAGTACGTCGAGAACCAGCTAAAGGAAGACGAGATGGGCGAACAGCTAAGAATCCCGTCGTATAGCCCGTTTACGGGCCGCAAGTAACAATCCTATGCGGCTGGCAGATCGTACTTATGCGTTTTACGCATAAGCGAGGAATAGAGGGCTATGCCCGCATATGAACAACCACCGGCTTCGCCGGTGGCTGTGTTTTCTTGGCTTTTGCCTTTAGGAAACACCACACAATTGCGCCAAAGTTCCTCACCGGATTATGCGGTATTGCCTTTACTTTTTTAGGAAAACCGTCTATACTACGGATATGGAGATTTCCGCAAGAAAGGACATGATCATTGCCTGTACTATATATTGTCGTTCCCTGCTATAACGAGCAGGAGGTTCTCCCCATTACCGCACCCCTGTTTCTGGAAAAGCTCACCCAGCTTTCCGGTCAGGGGAAGATCTCCCCGGACAGCCGGGTGCTTTTTGTCAACGACGGAAGCCGTGACCGTACCTGGGAGATCATTCAGGAGCTGTCCCGGCAGGATCCCCACTATATCGGCATCTGTCAGAGCCGGAACCGGGGCCACCAAAACGCCGTCTGGGCGGGACTGATGGAGGCGAAGGAGCGTTGCGACATTACCATTTCCATTGACTGTGACGGCCAGGACGACATCAACGCCATGGATGCCATGGTGGAGGCCTATTTGGAGGGCTGTGACGTGGTCTACGGTGTCCGCTCCTCCCGGGAGACCGACACCTTTTTCAAACGGTTTACCGCCCAGAGCTTCTATAAGCTCCTGAACGCCATGGGGGCCCAGGTGGTCTACAATCACGCAGACTACCGGCTCCTCAGCAGCCGGGTCCTCCGGGAGCTGGCTCAATTCCGGGAGGTCAATCTGTTCCTCCGGGGCATGGTGCCGCTGGTGGGCTTTAAGAGCACCTCCGTGGAGTATGCCCGCCATGAGCGCATTGCCGGGGAGAGCCACTATCCCCTGTCGAAAATGCTGGCCCTGGCCATGGATGGAATCACCAGCCTGTCGGTGAAGCCTCTGCGGCTGATTACCGGTTTCGGGGTGCTGGTGGCTCTGGTGAGCTTTGTGGGGGTACTTTGGGCCCTGATCGGTGCCGCCCTGGGCAACACCGTGGCCGGCTGGGCCAGCACCACCTGCATAGTCTGCTTTGTCTCCGGCGTACAGCTGATCTGCCTGGGTATTATCGGGGAGTATATCGGCAAAATCTATTTGGAGACAAAAGCCCGCCCCAGGTATATTATCAGTGAGCGAACCTGGGAGGAGACAAAGAAGCCCTGACACCGGAATGCGTGCAGACTGACCCGCCGGGCTGGTCTGCGCTTTTTCTCTTTCCATGGAAAATTTCTTTACAAATCAACAAAAATCACATATACTAATCGGGATATGGAATGTATGAGGTGTAGCTATGACCGATTTAGACAAGCTCAGAAACTTCTCCATCATTGCCCACATTGACCACGGCAAATCCACCCTGGCAGACCGGCTGCTGGAGGACTGCCAGGCGGTGGAGGCCCGGGAGATGGAGGATCAGATTCTGGACAATATGGAGTTGGAGCGGGAGCGGGGCATTACCATCAAGGCCCGGGCGGTACGGCTCCTTTACACCGCCGACAACGGGGAGACCTATGTGCTCAATTTGATTGACACCCCGGGCCATGTGGACTTTAACTATGAGGTGTCTCGTTCCCTGGCCGCCTGCGAAGGGGCCGTGCTGGTGGTGGATGCCTCCCAGGGGGTGGAGGCCCAGACCCTGGCCAATACCTATCTGGCCATTGACGCAGGGCTGGAGGTGTTTCCTGTCATCAACAAAATCGACCTGCCTGCGGCGGATCCTCAGCGGGTGAAGCAGGAGATCGAGGACATTATCGGTCTGCCTGCCCAGGATGCCCCGGAGATTTCTGCGAAAAACGGCATCAATATCCATGCGGTGCTGGAGATGATTGTAAATGACCTGCCTGCCCCTACGGGAGATCGGGGCAAGCCCCTGCGGGCCCTGATTTTTGACAGTCAATACGACAGCTATAAGGGCGTGATCGTCTATCTCCGGGTCATGGACGGGGTGCTCCGTCAGGGAATGGACGTGCGAATGATGTCCGGCGGGGCCATTTATAAGGTGGTGGAGGTGGGATACCTTCATCCCCGGGGCATGGAGCCCTGTGAGGCTCTGGGAGCCGGAGAGGTGGGCTACTTTACCGCCTCCATTAAAAACGTCTCCGACACCCGGGTGGGAGATACGGTCACGGACAATGATAACCCTGCGGCGGAGCCCCTCCAGGGCTATAAGAATGTCCAGCCTATGGTGTATTCCGGAGTCTACCCCGCCGACGGGGCAAAATACCCGGAGCTTCGGGATGCCCTGGAAAAGCTCAAGCTCAATGATGCCTCTTTGTCCTATGAGCCGGAAAGCTCCATTGCTTTGGGCTTTGGCTTTCGGTGCGGCTTTCTGGGGCTGCTACACATGGAGATCATTCAGCTTCGGCTGGAGCGGGAGTTCAACCTGGACTTGATTACCACCGCCCCCAGCGTGGTTTACCGGGTCACAAAAACCGACGGCACCGTCCACATGATCGACAATCCACTGAACTATCCCGACCCCTCGGAGATTCAGACGGCGGAGGAGCCCTTTGTCCGGGCTTCCATCATTACACCGCCGGAGTATGTGGGAGGCATTATGGAGCTGTGCCAGGATCGCCGGGGGGAGTATATCGACCTGACCTATCTGGATCAGAGCCGGGTAGAGCTCCACTATGATATGCCCCTGAATGAGATTATTTTTGACTTTTTCGATTGCCTGAAATCCCGTACCCGGGGCTATGCATCCCTGGACTATGAGCTCACCGGCTACCGGGAGAGCAATCTGGTCAAGCTGGATATTCTCCTCAATGGGGACATTGTGGATGCCCTGTCCTTTATTCTCCATGCGGACAAGGCCTATGCCCGGGCCAGAAAGATTTGCGAAAAGCTCAAGGAAACCATTCCCCGCCAGCTTTTTGAAATTCCCGTTCAGGCCGCCATCGGCTCTAAAATCATCGCCCGGGAGACCATCAAGGCCCTGCGGAAGGACGTGCTGGCCAAGTGCTACGGCGGCGACATCACCCGAAAGAAAAAGCTGCTGGAGAAGCAGAAGGAAGGAAAAAAGCGTATGCGCAGCTTTGGCTCCGTAGAGGTGCCCCAGGAGGCGTTTATGGCCGTCCTGAAGCTGGATTCGGAATAAAAAGGAGAACATTTCATCATGGCAAAAGCCTCTCAAAAGCTGACCTCCCAAAGCAAGTCCCTGGGTATTTATGTGCATATTCCCTTCTGCCGCAGCAAGTGCCAGTACTGCGACTTTTACAGTTTGCCCCGCAGCGAGAAAACCCCGGAGCTGATGGATCGCTACGTCCAGGCCCTGGAGGCCCATATCCGGGAGGGCGGCGCAAGGGCCACAAAATATGTGGTGGACAGCGTATATTTTGGCGGCGGCACCCCCAGCTATTTTGGCCCGGAGCGGCTGAAAAGCCTGTTCTCCACCCTGTCCAAGCGGTTTAATGTGTCTAAGTCCGCCGAAGTGACCCTGGAGGCCAACCCGGACTCCATCACGGAGAAGGGCTGCCAAAGGCTGCTGTCCGCCGGGTTTAACCGAATCTCCATTGGGGTGCAGAGCAACAACGACCAGATTCTCAAGGCTCTGGGCCGCCCTCATACCTTCCGTCAGGCCCAGCGGGCCGTAGCCATTGCCCGGAATGCGGGCTTTGGCAACATCAGCCTGGATCTTATGTACGGCCTTCCGGCCCAAAGTCCCCAGCAGTGGGCGGATGCCCTGGGCTCCATTATCGACCTGAAGCCGGAGCATATCTCCTGCTATGGGCTGACTCTGAGTCCCGGCACCCCGCTGTACAATTACCGATACCAGGCGGCGCTGCCGGATGACGATGCCCAGGCCGCCATGTACCTCTACGCCGCCTCCACCCTGGAGGCCTACGGCTATCATCAGTATGAGATCTCCAACTTTGCCAAAACCGGCCGGGAGTGCGTTCACAACCTGAAATATTGGCTGGGCGGGGAATATATGAGCTTTGGCCCCTCTGCCGCCTCGGACTTTGCGGGCACCCGCTATACCTTTGCTTCTGACCTGGCCCGCTATATCAAGGCCATCCGCACCGGGGACAGCATTACCACGGAGTGTGAATACGTCCCCATTAAGGAGCGAGCCGGTGAGTACGTTATGCTGCGAATGCGCACGGTTTACGGCATTGAGCGGAAAGAATATGAGTCCACCTTCCTGATGCCCTTTGACCCGCTGGAACAGGTCTTGACCCTTTATGGAGGGCGAGGACTGACCCGCCAGGTAAACGACCGCTGGCGGTTTACCCCTCAGGGCTTTCTGGTGTCCAATCAGCTGATCGGACAGCTCATTGAGGCCCAGCGGAAATCCACCCCCCTTTCGCCCCACAGATTTTGATGTTCAAGCAACGCAAAGGGCCTGATAAAAAGCAAAACCGCTTTTTATCAGGCCCTTCCAACTTACACCGGAGCGTCCGTCTCCTCCTGGATAAACATAATCAGAAAGCCCAGGGACAGCAGAACGCAGGAGGCCCAAATGGTTTGCAGGCCAAACCGGGCCACCCAAATGCCACCTAGCCCCGCCCCCAGGGCAAACAACAAAATCAGGGCAAAATACCGTCCCGCCCGCCAGAGAAGCCGCCGATTCCCAATCCGGATGCCCGCCATCAGGGATTCTATGCCGCTGCGAAAATTGCCGATGCACATGGTGCTGGCAAAGGTATAGCCCTCCACTTTGCGAAAGGACTGAACCTGCATGGCACAGGAAAAGGAGACCATCGCATTGGCCGGTACGTTCCACTGCGCAGGGAAAAAGCCCACCCCAAACAGCAGGAGAATCTCTACCAGCAGCACCAGCTGCCGCCAGTGCAGCCGACGGAACCGCTGAAACCGCCAGCGTATGCCCTCTGCCACGGCTACACCCAAGCCGAAGGCCAGCAGGGGCACCAGATAATGGGCCGCTTGGCCCCAGCGTCCCAGAAAGGCATTCTGACTGAGCAGAACGATATTGCCGGTCTGGGCGTTGGCGAATACCTGGCCCCGAGCCATATAGGTATAGGCATCCTGTAGGCCGCCGGAGACCGACAGCAGGGCAGCCGTCAGAAAGGCCTCGGACATCTGTCCGTGCTTTTTCTTCAAGGTCGTTTCCTCCGGTACGATTATTTTCTGGAAATGCTCTTGACCTGGAGCCGGCTGATGGCCCGGGCCAGACTGGACTGGGCCATTCGATACTCCTGAATGCTCTTTTTCTGGAGCAGGGCCTCCTTGGCCGCATCCGCTGCCCGCTGGGCCCGGTTGGCGTCGATTTCCTCCGGCCGCTCCGCAGAGTCCACCAGAATCAGCACAACCCCATTTTCCACCTTTACCAGTCCTGCGGATACGGCGGCCAGCTGCTCCGGCTGTCCCTGGCACTGATAGTGAAGGATCCCCGGCACCACTGCGGCGATCATATTGCTGTGATGGGCCAGAATCCCCACCATTCCTGTAGAGCAGGGAACGGACAGAGACTGACAGGGGCCCTCATAGAAGGCCTCATCCGCCGCCAAAATATGGACCTGAAAAAGCTCCATTATAGCTCACCCGCTTCGATCTTCCTGGCTTTTTCCACTACCTCATCCAGAGTGCCCACATTGTAGAAGGCCGCCTCCGGGTACTGGTCCATCTCCCCGTCCACAATGGCCCGGAAGCCCCGCAGGGTTTCGCTAAGGGGGACATATACCCCGGGGATGCCAGTGAACTTCTCTGCCACATGGGTGGGCTGGGCCAGGAATCGCTGGAGCTTTCTGGCCCGGGTCACTGTGACCCGATCCTCATCGCTGAGCTCGTCCATGCCCAGAATGGCAATGATGTCCTGAAGTTCACTGTATTTCTGCAAAATCTCCTGAACCTGACGGGCAATGCGATAGTGCTCCTGGCCCACAATGTCTGCCTCCAGGATTCGGGAGGTGGACTCCAGGGGATCCACAGCCGGGTAAATGCCCTGCTCGGCGATTTTCCGGCTCAGAACCGTGGTGGCGTCCAAATGGGCAAAGGTGGTGGCCGTGGCCGGGTCGGTCAGGTCGTCCGCCGGAACATAAACCGCCTGAACGGAGGTGACGGAGCCGTCCTTGGTGGAGGTGATTCGCTCCTGAAGCTCCCCCATTTCGTTGGCCAGGGTGGGCTGATAGCCCACGGCGGAGGGCATCCGTCCTAGAAGGGTGGAAACCTCACTGCCTGCCTGAACAAAGCGGAAAATGTTGTCAATAAACAGCAGTACGTCCTTATGCTCCTGATCCCGGAAATGCTCCGCCATGGTCAGGCCGGACAGGGCCACCCGCATACGGACACCGGGGGACTCGTTCATCTGGCCGAACACCAGGGCGGTTTTGTCCGAAACGCCGCTTTCCCGCATTTCCTTCCAAAGGTCATTGCCCTCACGGCTGCGCTCTCCCACGCCGGTAAAAATGGAGTAGCCCCCGTGCTCCATGGCCACATTGTGAATCAGCTCCTGGATCAGCACGGTCTTGCCTACACCGGCACCGCCAAACAGACCGATTTTGCCCCCCTTGGGGTAGGGCTCCAGCAGGTCGATGACCTTGATGCCGGTTTCCAGAATCTCCACCGCCGGGCTTTGATCCGCAAAGGAGGGCGGCTCCCGATAAATACTTTTGCGGAGGGAATCCGGGGCAATGGGCTCACCCCCGTCAATGGGCTGGCCCAGGACATTAAACATACGTCCCAGGGTCTGCTCCCCCACGGGAACCTCAATGGTTTTTCCGGGGGAGAGCACCTGCATTCCCCGATATAACCCCTCGCTGCCGGAGAGAAGCACGCACCGAACGGTGCTGTCTCCAACGTGCTGGGCCACCTCCATAATGCGCTCCTGTCCCTCCAGCTTTACCGTCAGGGCCTCGCGAATCCGGGGCAGATGCCCCGGCTCAAAGGCCACATCCACCACAGGGCCGGAGATCTGTACAATGGTTCCTGTTTTCATATGTGTCACACTTCCTTCCTGTGCTGGGCCCGCTGGGCCTTGGCTCCCGCCGTGACCTCGGTGATCTCCTGGGTGATGGCCGCCTGCCGCACCCGGTTATATTGCAGGGACAGGGACTCCAGCAGCTCCTCTGCGTTTTGGTTGGCCGAGTCCATGGCGGTCATTCGGGCGTTTTGCTCACTGCAAAAGCTGTCAATCAGGGCACTGTAGATAAAGCCGGAAATATAGCTTTTCATCACGTTGTTCAGCACCGCCGTCACAGAGGGCATAAATTCAAAGGGGGTTGCCACAGCCTTTTCCGTCTCCTTGGCAGAGGAGGCAAAATAGCTGCGGTGGAAGGGGAGCAGCCGGGTGGATCTTGCCGTGGAGGAAAGGCTGCTCTCCATATCCGTATAGACCACGAATATCTCCGACAGCTCCCCCCGCTCAAAGCCCCCCAGCAGGATGGCACAGATTTCTCTGGCCCGCTGCATGGTGGGGTTCTGGGCGGTATAGAGGAAGCTGTGCTCCACCGGGATATGGTGCTGGGAAAAATAGTGCCTGCCATATTCTCCCACCACATAGAGCTTTGTATCCGGGTGCCGCTTTAGCAGCCGCTCCGCCTCCTTGAGAACGTTTTGGTTATAGGCACCGGCCAGACCCTTGTCCGCAGTAATGACCAGGCAGCCGTAGGTTCCCTCCAGAGCCTCCTCATGGCCCTCCGGGTAGAAATAGGGACTGTCCACGTCTCCTACTGTGCGGAAAATCCGCTTGATTTCCCCTCGCAGGGCCTCAAAATAGGGGCGGGTATGCTCCAGCTCCGTTTTGGCCCGGCGGAGCTTGGTGGAGGCGATCAGGTACATGGCGTTGGTGATTTTCCGGGTGTCCTTCACGCTCTCCATGCGGCTTTTGATCTCCTTGGTGCTGGCCATATCAGCCACCGCCCTTTTCGTCAGGCTGGAGGAAGGCCTTGGCCAGAGAGAGGATTTGGCTCCGATCCTCCTGGCTGAGCGCCCCGCTTTCGTCAATGCGGCGGCACAGCTCCGGGGCGGCCTGCTCCACATGGGTAAGCAGCTCCGAGGCCCTGGTGTTGATGTCTCCCACCGGCACCTGAAGAAGCAGCCGATTCAGGGCCGCCACCAGAAGAATCACCTGCTGATGCTGGCTGTAGGGATGATACTGGGACTGCCGCAGCAGACGCATCAACCCCTGACCGTATTGCAGCTGACGCTTGGTGGCATCGTCCAGGTCACTGGAGAACTGGGTAAAGACCTCCATCTCCCGGTACTGGGCCAGATCCAGCCGGATGGCCCCGGCGGCGGACTTCATGGCCTTTGTCTGGGCATCGCCGCCTACCCGGGACACGCTGATGCCCACGTTGACGGCGGGACGCTGGCCAGAGAAGAACAGGTCGCTTTCCAGGAAAATCTGTCCATCGGTGATGGAAATGATGTTTGTGGGAATATAGGCCGCCACGTCACCGGCCTGAGTTTCCACAATGGGCAGGGCGGTCATGCTGCCGCCGCCCAGAGCGTCCGACAGATGGGCCGAGCGTTCCAACAGTCTGGAGTGGAGATAGAATACATCGCCGGGATAGGCCTCACGGCCGGGAGAACGCTCCAGCAGCAGGCTCAGCGCCCGGTAAGCAATGGCGTGCTTGGACAAATCGTCATAGACGATGAGCACATCCCGCCCCTGATACATAAAGTATTCGCCCATGGCGCAGCCTGCGTAGGGGGCAATGTACTGGAGAGAGGCCGAGGCACTGGCCGGTGCGTGAAGCACGATGGTATAGTCCATGGCACCCCGGGCCTTTAGGTTTTCTACCAGCTGAGCCACCGAGGAGGACTTCTGCCCGATGGCCACATAGATGCACACCACGTTTTTGCCCTTCTGATTTAGGATGGTGTCCAGGGCCACGGCGGTTTTACCGGTCTGCCGGTCGCCGATAATCAGCTCACGCTGCCCCCGACCAATGGGGAACATGGCATCAATGGAAAGCAGACCCGTCTCCATGGGGGTGTTCACCGGCTGACGGTCAATAATGCCGGGGGCGGGGTTTTCAATGGGACGATAGCCATCTGCCTTGATGTCCCCGCCGCCGTCAATGGGCTCTCCCAGGGCGTTGATGACACGGCCCAGAAAGCCCTCTCCCACAGGAAGCCCTGCGGTTTTGCCGGTGCGGCGGACAATGCTGCCCTGGGCGATCTGGCTGCCGTCACCGAACAGCACACAGCCCAGCTCCTCCCGCCGCAGCTCCTGCACCATGCCCTTGACCCCGGAGGAGAACAGCAAAATCTCTCCGTAGGCCGCATGGGGCAGGCCACGCACGGTGGCGATTTCGTCCCCCACCGTAAGCACCTCGCCGGTTTCCTGGGCCAGCACCTCCGGGGCCCAGTTCTCCACGGCCTCCTTCATCAGGGGAATGATTTTCTCCGATTGGGGCCTGAGCTGCTCCAGACGCTCCTGGAACTGGCGCAGACGGCCCTCCAGGCTCCAGTCATATACATCGTCACCGGCCTCCAGCACCAGGCCGCCGGTGAGGGCGGGATCCGCCTGGAAGGTCAGCCTGACAGGGCGGCCATAGCGGGACTCCAAAAAGGTCTGGAACCGATTCCGCTGGGCCTCCGTAGGGGCCTTGCTGCCCCGAAGGACTGCGCTTAGCACAGCCGTTTTTTTCTCATGCATCCTTGCCGCCCTCCTCTGCCTTCCGGAGGAATTGCTCATAGGGATCCTGCTCCTGTCCCAGCAGCAGCTTCTCGGCGGCAGTTACCGCCAAATCCCGCAGCTCCTGCTGGCTGTCGGCAAGCATTTTGTCATGCTCCCGCTGGGCTGCAGTCTTGGCCTCTGCCAGAAGCTGATCGGCCTGGGCCTGGGCATCCTTCCGCTGGGCCTGACGATAGGCCTCCAGTTCCTGCTGGGCGGCGTTTCGCTTTTCCTGAAGTTCCGTCTCCAGCTGCTTTAGCTGTGCCTCATAGCCGACCTTCAGCTTCTCCGCCGCCGCCCGATCCTGGGCGGCGGACTCATGCTCATTTTTGTAATAGGCGTCCCGCTTGGCCATAAACTCCTTCACAGGCTTATACAGCAGCAGATACAATCCCCCCGCCAGAATGGCGAAGTTCAGCAGATGCAGGAGGATCTGCTGCCAGTCAATATTCAATGGGATGTTCACGATCCGCACCTGCCTTTATAGTACGAAGATAATCAGAATAACAACCAGAAGCGCATAGATAATCGCAGTCTCGATAAACACCAGGCTCAGCATCAGGGTGGTACGAATTTTGTCCTGGGCCTCCGGCTGACGGGCGATGCCCTCTGCGGACTTTCCGGCCACCATGCCCATGGCGATGGCACCGCCTGCGGCGGCAAGACCGATGGCCACGGCGGCGGCAATGGCCTTTGCGTTGGTGCCGCTGTCCTGGGTGGTTTCAACGGTCTCCGTGGCGGCGGCGGTTTCCCCCTGGTTGGCTGCCAGCACGGGAACGGCCAGGGCCATCACCATAATGACCAACATCAGGATAGCGGGGATTTTCAATTTCAGCTTTTTCATCAGAAAGACCTCCAATTTTTACGCAATCTTTTTTACTTGTTTTTTCTTCTTTTCCCTGGGCTGAGACACCTCGCCGTAGAACAGAGCCGTGAGCATGGTCAGCACATAGCTTTGAATCAGGGCGTGGAGCAGGGTAAACAGCACCGCCACCAGCACCGGCAGCACGAAGCTCAGCTGAATATAATAGTAGATCAGCTCCGTCACCAGCAGGCCGCTGAGCAGGGCGCCGAACAGACGAAAGCTCATGGAAATGGGCAGGGAGAACTCCTTTAAGGTGGCCCCCACCCCATGGAATCCGTTTCCGGCGATACCTCCGGAGAGAATAATCAAATAGGACAGGCAGCCCAGGGCAATGGCCCCGTTTACATCCGACAGGGGGGCCGGAAGGGTCACGGAGCTGCCGCTGATGCTGAGAGCCTGGACACCGAACAGCTCAAAAAGTGTCCCCACAAAGATGTACACGCCGGCGGCGAAGATATAGGCCCCCAGAAATCCGTTCCGATGGGGGGAATTGCTTTTTGCCAGCCCGTCAAAGGTGTTTACCAGCTGCTCCAGGAGAAGCTGGAATTTTCCGGGCACCAGCTTGAACCGGGGAATGGCGAAGATGCGGATCAGCGCCGCCGCAATCAGTAAAAAACCGGTCACGACCAGCCCGGAAATCAGCCCGGGATTTACGTTCTTTAGGCCAAACAGACGGATGCGGCCACTTTCGTGGAGCACTGCGTCCCGCATGGCCTCCTGGATGGTTTCCTGTTTGTCTGCGCCGGGGAGCAGCAGGCTTGCAATCAGCAGCCCTGCCATCACCAGAACCCAGAGTACCAGGAATTTTTTATGCTTCATGGCTTACTCCTCTCCTCTGTCTCTTGGAACACCCAGCTGCCCGCCTTGCGGGGAAACCAGGCATTCGGGCCCGTTCCCACGGAAATCATGTGGAATGGGGTGCCCAGCTGCCGCTCCAGAAACAGAACATATTCCTTTGCCTGCCGGGGCAGGCTCTGCCAGCTTTGGCAGCCGGAGATGTCCTCCTGCCAGCCTGGCAGCGTTTCCACTACCGGCTGAACCTGCTCCAGCTCCGGGCCTGTGGGGAAGCTGTCCAGGGGTTTTCCTGCCAGCAGATAGCCGGTGATCACCGGCAGCTCCTCCAGACCGCTGAGCACGTCCAGCTTTGTAAGGGCCAGCTGATCCGGGCCCTGGCACCGGATGCCGTACCGGCTGGCCACCACGTCAAAGGGCCCTGTCCGCCGGGGCCGGCCTGTGGCGGGGCCGTATTCCCCGCCCATGTCCCGAAGCCGCCGACTCCAGGGCTCCGGCATAACCTTTTCTGCCGGGAAGGGGCCCTCTCCGGCGCAGGTGGAATAGGCCTTTATGACCCCCACCACATGATCCGGCCGGACCCCGGGAATGCCCGCCCCCAGGGGCATATCGGAGGAAAGGGTGTGAAAGCTGGCGGTATAGGGATAGATGCCGTAGTCAATGTCCCGGAGCGCACCCAGCTGGGCCTCCAAAAGGATGTTTTTTCCTTCCTGTACCGCCTGCCGGAGATAGGCCCCGGTGTGGCAGATGTAGGGGGAAAAGAAGGCGGCCTGATCCCGGCACCACTGGAGGGCCTCGTCCTCTCCCAGGGGCTGCTGTCCATAAATTTTGGTCAGTACCAGGTTTTTGCTGTCCAGAATCTCCCGGAGACGCTGTCGTACCTCGGGACTGTCCAGGGCTTGCAGATCCCCCAGCCGGAGGGCCTTTTTCAGGTATTTATCCCCGTAGGCATAGGCAATTCCCCGCCGGGTGGAGCCATAGCCGCCGCCCTGGCGCAGCCGATCTTCCTCCAGTACCTCCTGCCGGATATGAAAGGGCATACAGATGGCGGCCTGACTGGACAGCTTCAAATTGTCGGGACTGATTGGTATCTGAAAATAGGACATCATGGACAGCTCATGCCGGAGATGATCCAAATCCACCACCATGCCGCCGCCCAGAATGCCTACCACCCGGGGGTGCAGCAGTCCGGCAGGCAGCAAATCAAACACATAGTTCCCGGCGGAGGTGGTCATCCGATGACCGGCGTTTCTGCCGCCCTGGCAGCGCACCACCACATCGGCCTGCGCTGCCAGCAAATCCACAATGCGGCCCTTTCCCTCGTCACCCCAGTTGATACCCACGACTGCGGTGAGCATGGCCCCGCCTCCTTCTGCCCGGGCGGCTCCCGTTTGGAAAAATCCGCCGCTTTTATAGTTGCTTTTTTTAATCGGACACATTATACTGTTCTAAAAGCAAAATGTAAAATATATCATTCGCATGATTGCCATATTATTTTTATATGGCAGAAAGGACAAACCCATGGCCGTCCCCTACGATTACTATCGTATTTTTTACCATGTCGCCCAGGAGCACAGCTTTACCCGGGCGGCGGCGATGCTGGAGAACAATCAGCCCAATATTACCCGCTGTATGAACAACCTGGAGCAGGAGCTGGGCTGCCGGCTGTTTCTCCGCTCCAATCGGGGTGTCACACTGACCCCGGAGGGGCAGCGGCTGTTTGCCCGTGTGCAGGTGGCCTATGAGCAGCTGGCCGCCGGGGAGGCGGAGCTGAAAAAAAGCTGCCGGCTGGAAACCGGCCTGATCTCCCTGAGCGCAACGGAAACGGCGCTGCATCTGTTCCTGCTGCGGCGGCTGTCGGATTTCCACACCCGCTATCCCAACATTCGCCTTCGGATTACCAACGACACCTCTCCCCAGGCTGTCACTGCGTTGGCCCAGGGCCGGGCGGATGCCGCCGTGATTACCACCCCCTGCCAAAATGCCTCCAGCCTGACGGTGTCCCGGCTGGCCAGCTTTCGGGAGGTTTTGGTGGGCGGCAGCAATTACCGGGAGTTGGCCTCCAAAATGCGGCGGCTCCAGGATCTATCCGCCCTGCCCCTGGTGTGTCTCAGTCCCGGCACCAGCACCCGGGCCTTCTATCAGCAGCTGTTTGCCAAGCACGGCCTGCCCCTTCATGTGGACATGGAGGCCACCGCCATGGATCAGATGCTCCCCATGATTCAGTACAACCTGGGCATCGGCTTTGTGCCGGAGCCTCTGGCCACACCGGCCCTGGCCCGGCAGGAGGTGTTTGAGATTCGCCTGGTGGAGCCTATCCCGGAGAGGCAAATCATCCTGGCCGAAAGCACCCGGCCACAAAGCATTGCCTTTCAGCGGCTCAAGGAGCTGCTGTATGATACGGAAAGCTGATTAAAACATTTAATATGGTGCCGCAGCGGCGTGTTTTTGAAAAATAGATGAACAGGCGGAAAAAGCAGGGACTGGGAGGCCAAGGTGAACCCGCACCTTGGCCTCCCGGCCCCTTCCGCACAAAATCACTTCATAGGAATCCTATTATAGGTTCAATCCTCCCAGGGGCGGATTCGATAGTCTGCGCCGATGTCCTGACAGATCTTTCGGCACTGAGCCTCCTCCTCATGGGTGATGGTGGTGTCCACGGTGGTCATGACAACATGGATGCCCTGGGCCACGCAGCCCTTGACAAATTCCAGCATACCGGGAAAGGCACGTTCTCCGAATTTGCTGCGCACCAGGGCCTGGTATTTCACAGGATCCGGGTCATTCAGGGAGACGGAGACGGTGTCCACGCACTTGGCCAGCTCCCCGGTGATGTCCTGTCCGGCAATCAGACTGCCCTGGCCGTTGGTGTTGACCCGAATGGGCAGTGTGGTGCGGGATTTTAACCAGGCGGCCACCTCCAGCAGCACCGGCAGGGCACAGGTGGGCTCTCCAAAGCCGCAGAATACAATCTCCGTAAACTGGGACAAATCCCACTTTTCAAATTCGGCCTCCACCTCCTGGGCAGTAGGTTCCCGCTCCAGCCACAGACAGTGGCTTTCCCCTACATGATCCATGGACTGCCGGAGGCAGAAGGTGCAGGCGGAGGAGCATTTGTTGGTGAGGTTTACATAAAGGCCGGTGTGTACCCGATAGAGAATTTCCATTGTGATTTTGCTCCTTATCAAAAATGAAGTTTATCCATGACCTCTTCAAAGCATACCCCATCGGTGGTGGGAATGTCCAGCTCTGCCGAGCGGTTGAGACAGAGCTTAATAAACCTGGCCGCCGTCCGAACGCTTTTGGCAAAGGGAACCTGCCGCACCGCCCCCGCCGCCACAATGGCGGAAAACACATCACCGGTGCCGGAGCGCTGGGGGGCCACCCGCCGGGTACGCTGCACCGCAGGCCCCGATGCTTGGTCATAACAGTAGTTTTCCAGAAATTCTCCCCTGGAGACCCCGGTAATAACCACCTGCTCCGGCCCCTGACGGCACAGTCTCCGGGCCATCTCCAGCAAAGCCCGCTCGGAGAATCTGTCCTGATAGGGGGTATCCGTCAGAATACAGGCCTCGGTGACATTGGGGGTCAGAATGTTGGCGTATCGAACCAGCCGCTTCATCTGCTGACACAGTTCCCGGGTGTAGGTGCGGTAGGGACGGCCATTGTCGCCCATCACCGGGTCAATAATGACCCGGGTTCGCTGGGTGGTAAACTCCTCCAGGAATCGCTCCACCAGGTCGATCTGCCGGGCAGAGCCTAAAAAGCCGGTCAGAATCCCCTCAAATTCAAGTTCCAGCTTTTTCCATTCCTCCATGTAGGGGGCCATTTGGTCGGTGCAGTCGGTGTAGTAAAAGCTGGGAAAGCCGGTATGGTCGGAAAAAATGGCCGTGGGCAGAGGGCAGCACTGAATGCCCAGGTGGGAGATCAGGGGCAGGGCCACCGCCAGAGAGCAGCGGCCAAAGCCGGACAGGTCGTTAATGACTGCGATTTTCTTTTGGTTGTTGTGGGACAATGGATATTCCTCCCCAGAGCATTTGGTTACACCCCGACTTTTTTCAGAACACCGGCGGCCTCCAGTGCAACGGCAATCCCGTAAAACAGCAGGATGCCTACAAGGCCCTCCAGGCTCAGGCCGGAAATCTGGGTGGCCCCGGTGACAAGGGAGCCATAGAGCAGGCTTCCAGCCAGGAAATAGCCAACGATCATAATCAAAATAGCAACGACCACCGCCAGCAGCGTCCTGGGGGACTTCACCCGGGCCCGCTCACCCCTTTTCTTGGCGATTCGTGCGGCGGCCAAGCCCATCAGGCTCTTGATGATCAGGGTGGGCAGAGCCCACTCCGGGTAGCTCAGCAGGTCAGCCAGGGCGGAGCCTACCCCTCCGGCAAAGGCCCCCACCCAGGGGTCAAAGTACACAGCAAACAGCAGGAGCACACAGTTTCCCAGGTGGGCATAGCCCAGTGGAATGGGGAACTGGAGCACCCGGGTGGAAATGCAGACCAGGGCGGCCCCCAGGGCGGCCAGAGTCAACCGACGGATTTTTTCAGTGGTGTTCATAAGATTCTCTCCTGTGGAATCAATTCCAGGAGATTTGCGCAAATCTTTGGTTGCTCCCTAGTATACACACAAACTGGACACTTCGTAAGGTTCAGTTTTCACATTTTTTATGGGTTCAGATTGAAGGGGAAGGGTGCTGGGGAAGGCCGCCTCTGTGCGTTTCCGACACCAGTATGGCCTCCTCGGCTGACATCCTCTGCCTGTTTTGATTGACGGATTTTTCTTTCTATGATAGGATGAAGTCGAAAGAATTTCAGGAGAAATAGAGGAAAATATGGATGAAACAATGAAGCGGAAGCGACATATTTTGATGGAGCGTCCCGCAATGGATTAGGAGGACTACCGTATGAAAAGAGACATTATTTTCCCCACAAGCGATTTCGTGTTTTCCCTCCGTGTAGGCGGCTTGCTGGTTCAAAACGGAAGCGTCCTGCTCCAAAAGCCCAAGGACGACGATTATGCGATCATTGGCGGCCATGTTTCGGCACTGGAAACCACCGCTGAAGCATTAAAACGTGAATATTTGGAGGAGCTTCATACAGAAATCGAGGTTGACCGGCTGCTTGCTGTAGGAGAGCTGTTTTTCCCTTGGGGAGATAAACCATGTCATCAGATATGCCTGTATTATAAAATCAGACTTGTCAATCCGGACAGCATTCCCTTGGACGGAATTATTCATGGATATGATGAAATGGAAAATGAACGTTTTGATCTGGACTATTGCTGGGTACCGCTGGAGCATCTGAAAAACGGGTTGAAGGTTTACCCATTAGAGCTGATTCCGTATATTGTAAATGAGCCAAAGGAGGTCATCCACTTTGTCAGCAAAGAGAATTGAAACAAACAAATGCAAGCTCATCCTGCTCCGTGGCAACTCCGGCAGCGGCAAGACCACCCTTGCCCATATGCTCCAGCACAAGTTGGGCCGGGGCACGCTGGTGATCTCTCAGGACGTGATCCGCCGGGATATGCTCTGGGCCAAAGACACCAAGGATGGCCCGGCGGTGCCCCTGCTGATGAATCTGGTACAATATGGGCGGCAGCACTGTGAATATGTCATTCTGGAGGGCATTCTGTTTTCCGAAACCTACGAGGTGCTGTTCCGCTGCATTCAGGCGGAGTATTCCGCCGAGGATATTCACGCCTACTACTATGACATTCCCTTTGAGGAAACGCTGCGCCGCCACAAGACAAAGCCCAACCGGGCTGATTTTGGCCCGGAGGCCATGCGGGATTGGTGGAAGGAGAATGACTATATCGGGTGTCTTCCGGAGAAAATTTTGCCGCAGACTATGACGTTGGAGGATGCTGCGGCGCAGATTTTGACAGATATACAGGTGCGGTAGAATTGGAGGGAAACATGACGATTTATATCGTGGCAGAAACTCAGCGTGCCAATACTCGTTCTAGGGCCCTGCTGAAAGTGCCGCAGAACCGCCCTCACTCCATTTTGGCCCGGGGCAGGCTCCAGCGGTAATGGGCGGACAGAAACCGAATCAGGATCACCAGCACGGCCCCCAGGTTCATGGCCCAGATGTGGGGAAGTGCAGACCACAGCCCCGCACACACCAGTGCCCCTGCAATGGAGGCGCTGGCGTAAATGTGCTTTACGAAAATATAGGGAGGATCTCCGGCCATGATGTCCCGGAGCAGACCGCCGCCTACGCCGGTGATCACCCCCACAAAGGTGAGGAGAAACAGATTAAAGGAGTCCGACAGGGCAAAGGCGGCCTGTACGCCGATGACGGTAAACACCCCCAGGCCCAGGGAGTCCATGGTCAGCATCACCAGGTCATAGGCCCGGCGATGCCGCCGGAACAGCCGCCGCACCATGGGCAGAAAGGCAATGGCCGCTGTAATCAGGGCCGTGATGGCATATAGTGGGTCACGAAAGGTGGCAGGCGGCGTATAGCCCAGGATCAGATCCCGGAGGATGCCGCCGCCCACGGCGGTGGTCAGTCCCAGAATCAGCACGCCGAAAATGTCCATATCCTTTTTCATGGCGGTAATGGCCCCCGAAACCGAGAAGGCCACCGTGCCGATCAGCTCTAAAATCAGAATAAAAATGTCCATATCTGCCTTTCTTATCCCCAGGCCCCGGAGGGAGCGAAAAAGCTTAACGCCTTGGGAAGCACCTGAATATGCAGATCCCGGCTGTGGAGCAGCTC
Organism: Bacteroidaceae bacterium; assembly: GCA_963649625.1. Lineage (GTDB taxonomy): Bacteria > Bacillota > Clostridia > Oscillospirales > Oscillospiraceae > HGM13006. The sequence continues at coordinate 19,159 of CAVJIP010000169.1, read as the reverse complement.
TCCGTCCAGATTGACCGGCTCCGGCTTGGGGGTGAGGATTCGCAGGGACTTGGCCTGAAAATGGGAGATAAATTGGGGATAATCTGCGTACAGGCCCTTCTGATAGGCTCCGATGACCCGGGCCACGGTCAGCCGGGAAACCGCCTTTACCACCAAAATGTCCAAAATCCCGTCCAATATGCTGGCCTGGGGCACCGGGTGAAAGGAGCCGCCGTACCAGCTGCCGTTGCAGACGCAGACCAGGCTCTGGCTGCCGTCGATTCGGGTGCCGTCCTCCAGCTCCACCCGGCAGGGCTTGGCAACCCCCTTTATCAGGTTGACCAGGGCACTGGCATAGTAGGCCCGGTGGCCCGAAAGGCCGGGAACCCGGCGATAGGCGTCAATGGCGGTGCCGATGCGTGCGTCAAAGCCCATGGAGCAGACGTTGATGGCCAGATTTCCGTCTGCGTCAATCAAATCCACCTGCCGGGTCTGGATGCTTTGGAAACGCTCCATCTGGAAGAAGCACTCAGGATGGGCAAACTGCTTGATGTAGTCATTGCCGGAGCCGCAGGGGACACAGGTCACGGACAGGTTGTCATAGCCGTAGGCCCCGGCCACCACCTCGTGGAGGGTGCCGTCTCCTCCGCAGGCGTAGAGCCGGATGTCCCGGCCGGTTTCCCCGGCGGCTTGGGCCAGCTGGGTAAGATGCCCCTTGTAACAGGAAATCTCAATCCGGCAGGGCTCCCCCAGGGCGTTACAGAGCCTGCGGGCGGCGGCTGTCACCTCCTGGGTGTGGTCGTATTTCCCGGCCTGGGGGTTGATGAGGAACAGATGCTCCATACAAATTCTTCCTTTCGGGTGTTCCCGGATTATGGGGATGGTTAGGAATCAGAGCCGCCGGGGCCCTGACGGCCCAAGGGGAGATAGACCGTAAGGAGCATGGTGAGAAAGCAGCTCACCCCGCCCAGCACGTTGGAAACGGCCTCGGCCCAAAACACACCATCGGCGCCCAGCCCGGCCACATGGGGCAGCCAAAGGGTCAGGGGCACTACCACAATGACCTTGCGGAAAATAGAGAAGAAAATCGCCTGCTTGCTTTTGCCCAGGGCCACAAAGGTGCTTTGTCCGGCAAACTGTAGGGCCATCATAAAGAATGCGCCGAAGTACAGGTGCAGGGCCGGAATGCCGGCGGCAATCAGGTCGGGGTCGCTGTTAAAAATACGAATCAGCCAGCCAGGAGCCAGCCGGATCAGCAGCCACATCAGGACGGAGTATCCCACGGCGCACACGCAGATAAAAGCAATGCCCTGGCGAACCCGCTGGGGCTTTCCTGCCCCATAGTTATAGCCCAATACCGGCTCGGCGGCATTGGAGATGCCCTGGACAGGCATACAGGCGATTTCCCGGATGGAATTGATCACCGTCATGACCCCCACATACAGGTCGCCGCCAAAGGCGGACAGCACCGAGTTACACACCACCTGTACCACAGAATTGGTCAGTGCCATCACAAAGCCGGAGAAGCCCAGGCCCAAGATTCGCCGGACTCTGGCCCATTGCAGGCCCATACAGGACAGCCGCAGCCGGAGAATTGCCTTTTTCCCGGTGAGAAACCGCAGAACCCACAGGGCGGACAGGGCCTGAGAAATCACCGTGGCGGCGGCGGCTCCCCGGACACCCCAGCCAAACACAAAAATAAACAGAGGATCCAGCAGAATATTGGCCACGGCACCCACCAGGGTGGTGATCATGCCCATGCGGGCGAAGCCCTGGGCATTGATAAAGCTGTTCATGCCCAGGGAAATCAGCACAAAGATATTGCCCCCAAGATAGATGCGGGCATAGTCCATGGCATAGCCGATGGTGTCGGTGCTGGCCCCGAAGGCATAGAGCAGGGGCCGAAGGAAAAGCTCTCCCAGCAGGGTCAGTACCACCGCAAAAATCAGCAGCAGGGTAAAGGAGTTGCCCATGATTCGCTGGGCCTCCTCCAGGTTGCCCTTGCCCCGCTCAATGGAGCATAGAGGCCCACCGCCCATGCCGGCCAGCCGGGAAAAGGCCATGACCACGGAGATCACCGGCAGGCTCAGGCCCAGCCCGGTCAGGGCCAGGGCCCCGGCTCCCGGCATATGGCCGATGTACATACGGTCTACAATGTTATATAGGATGTTGATCAGCTGGGCCAGGGTAATGGGCACAGCCATTCGCAGAATGGTACCCCGGACGCTGCCTACGGAGAAATCATTGACTGCCTGTTGGGCTTTGGACACAGGAACCTACCTCCTTGTAGGTGATCTAGCAGATACTATTATAAACGGCCCGGGACGGAATTGCAACTGTCAGAGGAGACGCAGCCAAGAAATCTCTCCCCGGGAGGAAAATACGTTGCCGCCACAACGGACAAGGCGAGATTTTTGTGATATACTATGTCCGTAGCAGGGCCGAAGCCCTGAAGTTGATTTTTTAGGAGGCGCTGTTATGCCGCTTATTAAAAATGTACCCCACGAAGCCGTGTTTGACTTTGCCGGACAGGTATCCCTACAGCCGGGGCAGGTGGTCAGCAAGACCCTGGCCCAAAATCCCCGGGTCAGTGTGACCCTGTTTGCCTTCTCCCAGGGGGAGGAGCTGAGCACCCATTCCTCTCCGGGAGATGCCATGGTGATGGTGCTGGAGGGCACGGGGAAGTTTACCCTAGCGGGGGTGGAGCATATCTGCCGTGCCGGAGAGGCCATTGTGATGCCTGCGGGAAAGCCCCACGCAGTGTTCGCCCAGGAGGACTTTAAGATGCTGCTGACGGTGGTGTTCCCGGAGGAAAAGCACTAAGGCAGAAAAACCGCTCCAATTCCCGGAGCGGTTTTCCTGTATTTCCACAGGCTTTGACAAAACGCCTGAGAATCAGACCGTGAGAACTGCTTGAGTAATTGAGGCTTTGGTGGTATAATAGCATATCAGTCTGGTACGGAGAGAGCCTCTGTACCCTGGAAAAGCTCCAAGGAGATCAGCGCAATGGAACAGATTTTTAAGCTGCACGCCCCCTTCGCCCCCTCGGGAGACCAGCCGGAGGCCATTGAGGCCCTGACCACCGGCCTGGAAAACGGCATTGACGAGCAGGTGCTTCTGGGCGTTACCGGCTCCGGCAAGACCTTTACCATGGCCAATATTATCGCCAGGATGAACCGGCCCACCTTGGTATTGGCCCACAACAAGACCCTGGCGGCCCAGCTGTGCTCGGAATTTAAGGAGTTCTTTCCGGAAAATGCGGTGGAGTACTTTGTGTCCTACTACGATTACTACCAGCCGGAGGCCTACATCGCCCACACGGACACCTATATTGAAAAGGACTCTGCCACCAATGACGAGATTGACCGGCTGCGGAACTCCGCAACGGCCTCTCTGCTGGAGCGGCGGGACGTGATCGTGGTGTCCTCGGTGAGCTGTATCTACGGTCTGGGGGATCCGGAGGACTACAAGTCCCTGGTGGTGTCCATCCGGCAGGGCCAGACCTGGGAGCGGGATGCCCTGCTCCGCAGTCTGATCGACATTCGCTATGAGCGCAACGACCTGAACTTTATCCGCAACACCTTTCGGGTACGGGGGGACACGGTGGAGGTGTTCCCGGCGGGGTGGACAAACCGGGCCATCCGCATTGAGCTTTTCGGGGATGAGGTGGACCGAATCAGTGAGTTTAACGTGGTCACCGGGGCGGCGGAGCGGGTGGTCAGCCACTGCGCCATCTACCCGGCCAGCCACTATGTCACCACCAAGGAGAAGATGGAGCGGGCCACCCGGGAGATCGCCTGTGAGCTGCTGGATCGGGAACAATGGTTCAAGGACAACGGCAAGCTTCTGGAGGCCCAGCGAATCCATCAGCGCACCATGTACGACATTGAAATGATGGAGGAACTGGGGTTCTGCTCCGGCATTGAGAACTATTCCCGAATCATCAGCGGACGGCCCCCAGGCTCTGCGCCTATGACCCTGATGGACTATTTCCCGGAGGACTTTCTCATGTTCATTGACGAGAGCCATGTGACCGTCCCCCAGGTTCGGGCCATGTACAACGGAGATCGGGCCAGAAAGCAGGCTCTGGTGGACTACGGCTTCCGGCTCCCCTCTGCCTATGACAACCGGCCCTTGAAGTTTGAGGAGTTTCAGAAAAAGATCAACCAGGTGATCTATGTTTCCGCCACCCCGGCGGAGTATGAGCTCAGCCGGGCCGGACAGGTGGCCCAGCAGCTGCTTCGGCCTACAGGTCTGCTGGATCCCCAGGTGGAGGTGCGGCCTGTAGAGGGGCAGATCGACGATTTGATCGGAGAAATCAACACCCTCACAGCCCAGGGCTACCGAACCCTGGTGACGACCCTGACCAAGAAAATGGCGGAGGATCTGACGGATTACCTGACCAAGACTGGCATCCGGGTTCGGTATATGCACTCGGACGTGGACACCATGGAGCGGCAGGAGATCATCCGGGATCTTAGAATGCAGAAGTTTGACGTGCTGGTGGGAATCAACCTGCTCCGGGAGGGGCTTGACCTGCCGGAGGTGGCCCTGGTGGCCATTTTGGACGCAGACAAGGAGGGCTTTTTACGCTCCCCCACCAGTCTCATTCAGACCATTGGGCGGGCGGCCCGGAACGCCGACGGGCGGGTGATTATGTACGCAGAGCGAGTCACCCCGGCCATGGACTACGCCATCACCGAGACAAAACGTCGGCGAGAGCTCCAGCAGGCCTATAATGCGGCCCACGGCATTGTGCCCAAGACCATTATCAAGTCCGTCCGGGAGCTGATTGAGATTTCCCGGACGGTGGATGTGGCCCGGGCCGGCAAAAAGCTCACCAAGAACGAGCGGGAGGCGGAGATTGCCCGCTTGGAGAAGGAAATGAAGAAGGCCGCAAAAATGATGGAGTACGAATATGCGGCGATCCTGCGGGATCAGATTATTCAGCTCCGTGGGACAAAGTAAGAAGGAAGGGTTTTACTATGGACAACAAAACGCCCCGGCAGCGCCGGGCAGAACGGCAGAAATATCTGCGGATTCAGCGGTACATCCGCATGGGAGCCATCGCCCTGGCCATTGTGCTGTCAATCATTTCCTTAGCCCAAAGCTGCGCTGCCAAAAAGGCTATTGAGGATTTGGCTGCGAAAATTCAGGCCAAGAAGGCCGCAGAGGCCCAGGCGGAGCTGTCCGCCGAGCCCTCCCCGGAGGCCTCCGCCCAGCCCACAGGCACCCAAGTGACCTTGAGCCTTGTGGGAAGCTGCGTTCTGGGACAGGACGAGAATGGGGAGGATACAGGCTCCTTTGCAGAATATTATGACAATTACGGAACCTCCTATTTTTTTCAGAACGTCAAATCGATCTTTGAGGGGGACGATTTGACGGCGGCGACCCTGAATGGCACCCTGACCCTGTCGGACACCCGGCAGGAGCTGGACAAGGCCATCCGGGCAGATCCCTCCTACGGACAGATTTTGGCAGCCGGGGGCATTGACGCAGTTTCCGTGGCAAATGCCCATACCCAGGACTACGGGGACGAGGGCTATGTGGACACCCTGGCAAACCTGGACAACGCCCAGGTGGGGCGGTTCGGCTATGACAATGTGCTGGTGCTGTCGGCGGGGGAGACTGCGGATTCTGCGGCCCAGGGCTCCCTGGTGGAGACCAACGGCATCCGGGTGGGCCTTTCCGGCGTTTGGGAGGACTCCCAGGAGGACTATGCCAGTCAGGCCCTGGACAACGTGGCGGAGCTGCAAAGCCAGGGGGCCCAGATCATTGTGGTGATGATAAGCTGGGCGGAGTCCCAGGATGAGATTCCCACAGACGACCAGATTTTGCTGGCCCATAGGCTGATCTCTGCCGGGGCCGACCTGGTGGTGGGGGTGCAGCCCGGCGGGCTTCAGGGCATTGAATGCTATAAGGGCAAGTATATCGCCTACAGCCTGGGGAGCTTTTTAAGCGACAGCGAGGCCCCCACGGACACCCTGATTTTCCGGCAGACCTTTACCGTCTCCGGGGGCAAAGCCCAGGAGAACGCCGCCTATGAGATCATTCCCTGCTCTACCTCCTCGGAGAGCGGGGCCAATACCTATTGCCCTACCCCCTCTGCCGGCGATGGGGCCCAGCAGACCCTGGATCGAATTTACTATCTCAGCGATCTGCTGGACGGAGGAATCCGCCCGGAGAGCGACACGGAAAGCTAATCCGCATTTTTGCACAACCAGAACAAACAGGAGCTGAATCACATTGCAGGATCGTATTATCATTCAAGGGGCCCGGGAAAACAATCTGAAAAACGTCAGCCTGAGCCTGCCCCGGGATGCGCTGGTGGTCTTTACCGGCCTTTCCGGCTCCGGGAAAAGCTCCCTGGCCTTCGACACCATCTATGCCGAGGGCCAGCGGCGGTATGTGGAGTCCCTGTCCTCCTATGCCCGGCAGTTCCTGGGCCAGATGGACAAGCCGGACGTGGACTCCATTGAGGGCCTTTCCCCGGCCATCTCCATTGACCAGAAAACCACCTCCCGAAATCCCCGCTCCACCGTAGGCACGGTGACGGAAATCTATGATTATCTCCGGCTTCTCTGGGCCAGGGTGGGCACGCCCCATTGCCCCAAGTGCGGCAAGGAGATTCGCCGGCAGAGCGTAGATCAGATTGTGGATCAGGTATTGACCCTGGAGCCGGGAACCCGGTTTCAAATTCTTGCCCCGGTGATTCGGGGGAAAAAGGGAGAGCATTTGAAGGTCTTTTCGGATGCCAAGAAAAGCGGCTATGTCCGGGTTCGGGTGGATGGGAGCATTTATGACCTGACCGAGGAGATTGCCCTGAGCAAAAACAAAAAGCACAATATCGAAATCGTAGTGGATCGGCTGGTGATGAAGGAGGACATCGCCCGGCGGCTTACGGACTCCATTGAGACGGCCCTGAGCCTTTCCGGGGGGCTGGTGATTGTTCACCTGATTCAGGAGGACAGGGAGCTGTCCTTTTCCCAGAACTACGCCTGCGAGGACTGCGGCGTTTCCCTGCCGGAGCTGGAGCCCCGGATGTTCTCCTTTAACAACCCCTATGGGGCCTGCCCCCATTGCAGTGGCCTGGGGTATCAGCTAAAGGTTGACCCGGACCTGATTATGCCAAACCGCAGCCTGTCCATTTTGGAGGGAGGCATCATTGCCAGCGGCTGGGGCAGTGCAAAAACGGACACCATCAGTCGGATGTACTACGAGGCCCTGGGCCGGAAGTATGGCTTCTCCCTGGACACCCCTCTGGAAAAGCTCACGCCCCAGGCCATAGATGCCCTGCTCTACGGCACCAAGGGGGAAAAGCTCAAGCTCCAGTATGACCGGGGCAACGGACGGGGCACCCTGGAGCAGGCCTTTGAGGGCATCATTAACAATCTCAGCCGCCGCTACAGGGAAACCCAGTCGGACTCTATGCGCCGGGAGCTGGAGGAGTGCATGAGCTATCATCCCTGCCCGGACTGCCAGGGAGATCGGCTGTCTCCCATTGTGCTGGCGGTAACGGTGGGCGGCATCAATATTATGGACTTCTGCAAGCTCTCCGTGACCCAGGCTCTGGAATTTGTTGACCGGCTGGAGCTGACCGGGGCTCAGGCGGTGATCGCCCAGCAGATTCTCCGGGAGATCAAGTCCCGGCTCAGCTTCTTAAAAAGCGTGGGACTGGAATACCTGACCCTGTCCCGGAGCGCAGGCACCCTGTCCGGGGGCGAGAGCCAGCGGATTCGCCTGGCCACCCAGATTGGCTCCGCCCTGATGGGGGTGCTTTATATTCTGGATGAGCCCTCTATCGGCCTGCACCAGCGGGACAATGACAAGCTGCTCCACACCCTGCGGCAAATGGTGAATTTGGGCAACACCCTGATTGTGGTGGAGCATGACGAGGACACCATGCGGGCGGCGGACTACATTGTAGACGTGGGGCCGGGAGCGGGAGTTCACGGAGGAGAGATCGTCGCTCAGGGAACCCTGGCGGACATTATCGCCCAGCCCAGAAGCATCACCGGCCAGTATTTGTCCGGGAAAAAGAAAATCCCGGTGCCCCAGGTCAGACGGCCCGGCAACGGGGAGTTCCTGAAATTCTACGGCTGCGCAGAGAACAACCTAAAGCACATTGACGTGTCCATTCCTCTGGGAACCCTGACGGTGGTGACGGGGGTGTCCGGCTCCGGCAAATCCTCTTTGGTCAATGAAATCATCTACCAGAAGCTGGCGGCGGAGCTGAACCGGGCCCGGATGCGGGCGGGAAAGCATGACCGGGCCGAGGGCATTGAGCATTTGGACAAGGTTATCTGCATTGACCAAAGCCCCATTGGCCGGACACCCCGGTCTAACCCGGCCACCTATACGGGGCTCTTTGGGGAGATTCGGGATCTGTTCGCCTCCACCGCCGATGCCAAGGCCAAGGGCTACGGCCCGGGCCGGTTTTCCTTCAACGTAAAGGGGGGCCGGTGCGAGGCCTGCTGCGGTGACGGACTGGTGAAAATCGAGATGCACTTTCTGCCGGACATCTATGTGCCCTGTGATGTCTGCAAGGGAAAACGCTATAACCGTGAGACCCTGGATGTGCTCTATAAGGGCAAGAGCATTGCCGATGTGCTGGAAATGACCGCAGACGAGGCCCTGGAGTTCTTTGAGAATCTGCCCCGAATCCGCCGGAAGGTGGAGGCCCTGTGCCAGGTGGGGCTGGGATATATCAAGCTGGGCCAGTCCTCCACCACCCTGTCCGGAGGCGAGGCCCAGCGGGTGAAGCTGGCCACGGAGCTGAGCCGCCAGTCTACGGGCAGCACCTTCTATATTCTGGACGAGCCCACTACGGGCCTCCATGTGGCCGATGTCCACCGGCTGGTGGAGGTGCTCCAGGCTCTGGTGGAGCAGGGAAACACCGTGCTGGTCATTGAGCACAATCTGGACGTGATCAAGGTGGCGGATTATCTGATCGACCTGGGCCCCGAGGGGGGCACCGGCGGCGGCAGCCTGGTTTGCACCGGGACACCGGAGCAGGTGGCGGCCTGCGAGAGGAGCTATACAGGCCGGTATTTACGGCCCATGCTGGAGAGGGGATAAGCCCGGGGAGAAAGGAGCTTTTTCATGAAGCGAGTATTGGCACTTATGGGGGCACTGGCCGTTTTTCTGACCGCCTGCGGAGAAGGTGTGTCAAAGGAGACTGCATCGGAATACAGCCAGTCCCCAGACAGGGGTACGACGGCGGAACACTCGGAGCCGGTGGTGCTGACCCTGGCCACCTATGGCGGCACAAACATTCCGGTGGTCAAGGAGTTTAATGCCTCCCAGTCTGACTATGTGATTGAAATTGTGGATTATTCCAAGGACGATACCATCTCCAAGGAGAATGCCCTGATGCAGATTAACGCAGAGCTGGCCAGCGGAGAGGGGCCGGATATGTTCTACCTCTGGAAGCTGGGCATGAACCAGGCGATTTATGGGGGGAAGGGCTATCTGGAGGATCTGCTGCCCTATCTGGACGGGGACGAGGGGCTCAGCCGGGAGGATTTTGTGGAATCTTTGTTGAATGCTGTGGAAATTGACGGAAAGCTCTATGGGACGATTCCCTCCTTTAGTATCTTCACCATGTTCGGCCCCAACTCCCAGGTGGCGGACTGTAGCCCATCCACCTTTGTAGAGTTTTTGCAGCTGGCCCAGGACAGGGGCGGCGTGGCCCGGCTGATTGGACAGAATTATACGGCCATGGATTTTCTGGACACGGTATTGCGGGTGGCCTCCGATGAATTTGTAGATTTTAGCGCTATGACCGCCGATTTTGACAATGACAATTTCCGGGCGCTGTTAGAGCTGTGCGCAGAGTTTGACCAGGGTGCAGATGGGGACAAAAGCGGTGCCATATTAAATTACTGCGCCGTCAGCTCCTTTATGGAGACCCAGTATTACGAGGCATACTATGGGGACACCATAGCGTTTTTGGGCTGTCCCAGTGCCTCGGCGGTAAAAAATTATTTCATCAATATCATCGACCAGTACGGAATCAACGCAAATTCCAAAAACAAGGATGGGGCCTGGCGCTTTATCCGGCTCCTGTTTACGGAGGAATACCAGATTGACGAATATGTGGTGTCCGCCTTCCCCTCCTTCCCCAGCAATAAAAACGCACTACAGGCTCTGGCGGAAAAGTCCATGTCCACCCTGTACGATACCGATGAGGAGGGAAATCAGTGGGAGTTTACCCAGCGGGGAGAACAGGACGGCTTTGCATATCACGGGGCCACCCAGGCCCAGGTGGATCAGATCATGGCCCTGATTGACAGTGCCTCCCAGGCATCGAATTTTACCCAGATGATACAGTCCATTGTTCTGGAGGAGGCCCAGGCCCTGTTCGCCGGGGACGCATCGGCGGACAGCACCATCGAGAAGATTCAGAACCGGGTGGACATCTATCTGGCGGAGTAGCGGTGATGTTCCTGGCCGAACAAACCAAAACCAGGGCGGCGCACTGGGAATGGCGTGCCGCCCTGGGCAACCCATAGGAGGTACGGCAGTGATTGGATTGAAGCGAGGCACAGTGATGCTGTGCGAGCACGAGCAGGCCTGGGAAACAGAGGCTCAGAACACCATGGCCCGGCTGCGTGGGATACTGGGAGAGGTTATCACGGACATTCAGCATATAGGGAGCACCGCTATCCCCGCCATCAAGGCAAAGCCCATCATAGACATTGCTCTAGCGGTAGATCATTTTCAGGATGTTTTGGCCTATGAGCGGGAGCTGCGGGCTGCCGGCTTTTACTACAGGCCCCAGGCGGACATACCCAATCAGCTGCTGTTTGGCTGCGGCAGCTTCTATGAGAGAACCGGGGACTTGCAGACGCACTTTATCCATGTGGTGCGTGCCAACAGTGAGGATTGGGGGAATTACATCAACTTCCGGGACTATTTGAACAGCAACCCGTCGGCGGCGAAGGCCTATGAGGCGTTAAAGGAATCCCTTGCCCGGCAGGCCCCGGTGGATCGGGGCAGAGCAAGGTATCTGGCGGGAAAGCATGATTTTATTGTGCAGACCCAGCGGGAAGCACTTATGGCATTGGACTCCAGGGAAACGGCGGCTAAGCCATAGCGGACGACATAAATGGGCCGCCTTAAAGGTGAGAAGTCGTGAAAATCCGACAAAAACCCGGATTTTCACGACTTCTTCTACCCCTTCATGGGGGCTGTCTCCCTACTTGTCTTGTCCTGCCCTTCCCGCTGGGCAATGGCTCGGGCCGCCCGAACTCCGGAGGCTCCGGCCTGGGCCAGCCCGCGGGTGATGCCGGCCCCATCGCCGATGGCGAACATATTGTGGAGCTTTGTTTCCAGCTCCCCGGTCAGCTCCAGCCGGGAGGAGTAGAACTTGACCTCCACGCCGTAGAGCAGGGTGTCATGGTTGGCGGTGCCCGGGGCGATTTTGTCCAGGGCGTAGATCATCTCGATAATGTTGTCCATGTGCCGCTTGGGCAGCACCAGGGACAGGTCGCCGGGAGTGGCGCTGAGGGTGGGCTTGGTAAAGCTCTTTCCCAGCCGGTGGTCGTTGGTGCGGACGCCCTTAATCAGGTCGCCAAATCGCTGTACCAGCACGCCGCCGCCCAGCATATTGCTCAGGGAGGCAATGTGCTTGCCGTAGGCGTAGGGCTGATTAAAGGGGGAGGTGAACCGATTGGACACCAGCAGGGCAAAGTTGGTGTTCTCACTGCGGAGGGCCGGGTCGGAATAGGAGTGTCCGTTTACGGTAATCAGGCCGTCCACGTTCTCGGAGACCACATGGCCGTAGGGATTCATGCAGAAGGTCCTGACCTGGTCGCCGTAGAGCTTGGTGCGGTAGACCAGCTTGGATTCGTACACCGCATCGGTGATATGCTCAAACACCGTGGCGGGCAGCTCCACCCGGACACCCAAATCCACCTGATTGTTGATCAGCTCCAGTCCCAGCTCCCGGCAGCGATCCGAGAACCACTCTGCGCCGCTGCGGCCAGGGGCCGCCACCAGATACCGGCAGTGTACCCTGTCCTTGTCCAGGCCCAGAGTGTATTCGCCGCCCTCGTCCCGGGCAATGGTGTGAACCGGCGCATGGAAGCGGAATTCCACCCGCTCCTTCATGGACTCGTAGATGCTCTGCAAAATCTTCAAGTTGTTCTCTGTGCCCAGGTGCTTGCAGCGGGCCTTCAGCAGATGCAGGTCGTTTTGCAGGGCCTTGACCTCAATGGCCCGGGCCTGGGGGGTGTCGGTAGAAAACACCTCCTTGGTGGCACCGTGGGCCACGTTGATGGTGTCCACATAGTCGATCAGCTCCATCAGCTCTTCCCCGTCCATATAGTCGGTGAGCCAGCCGCCGAACTCCGTGGTAAAGTTATATTTTCCGTCCGAGAAAGCACCGGCCCCTCCAAAGCCAGCCATAATGGCACAGGGCTTGCAGCCGATGCAGGACTTCACCTTCCCTGCCACAATGGGACAGCGGCGGGAGTAGATGTCCGCACCCTGCTCCAGAATCAGAATCTTCAGGTCGGGCCGCAGGCGGGACAGCTCATATCCCGCAAAAACGCCGGCCTCTCCGGCACCGATGATTGCTACGTCATAATGCATAATAGGGGCCTCCTTAGGATGCTTGGTAATTTCGTTGGGACAAACCAATCTATTATAACATAGTATTTTGAAAATGCAAGAGAAATTTTTTGAGGCCATGGAACCGACAGAATTTCTCCGGCGGGGATAGATTTTCCGGAAAGAACCGCAGAAAACAGTTGACAAATCCCTTGAAATGGGTTATTGTTAGTTCGCTAATTGTTAGATACATGACAGTTCGCTGGGTAACATTCCGCATTCGTCATGATTTTCGGGAAAGGAGCGTCCCACCATGAAACAACCGGCAGAGGACTGGGAGCCTATGCTTCCCTTTGATCCCGGCCCGCCCCGTCATGAGCCCCCCTTTGGGCAGGCCCAGGAGGACACGCCCCAGTTCGCAGCCATTCGGAAAATCGAGCTGCTGGGGCGGCTCCACCACATGGCCTTCCGCACCCTGTTCCAGGCGGACGGTCTGCCTCCGGCCCAGGCCGGCGCCATGAAGGAGGTGCTGCGGCATCCGGGGCTCAGCCAGCGGGAGCTGGCGGATAAGCTGCACATTCAGCGGGCCACGGCCACGGTAATGCTGCAAAAAATGGAAAAGGCAGGCTATGTGGATCGGAGGCCGGATCAGGACGACCAGCGCATCTCCCGGATCTATCCTACGGAGCTGGCCCAGGCCACGGATGCGGAAACGCAAAAAACAGTAAGTACCTATTTTGCCCGCTGCTTCGGCGGCATCTCTGGGGAGGACTTTGACCGGATGGTTCGCACCCTGGAGACGGTGGAGGGAAACCTTCGGGCCGTCCTTGCGGAGACCCAAGACCCCTTCGGGAAGGAGTGAGACTCTTTGAAAAATTTTCTCAAGTTCATTAAGCCCTACAAATGGTGGGTGGTGTGGACGGTGATCTTTATCGCCCTCCAGTCCCTGAGCGATTTGTATCTCCCGGATCTAAACGCCACCATTATCGACGAGGGCGTCATGGAGGGCGACATTCAAACCATTCTCCTCTATGGAGGAATTATGCTGCTGGTGGCTCTGCTGGTGGGGGTATGTACCCTGGGTACCACCTATTTCTCCACCAAGGCCTCTCTGGCCTATGGCCGGGATATGCGGCTGGCCCTGTTCACCAAGGTGCAGTCCTTTTCCCAGTCGGATTTGGATCACTTTGGCACCCCCTCTCTGATTACCCGTACCACCAACGACGTCAACCAGCTCCAGCAGATGATGCAGATGCTCCTGCGCACCATTATCACCACCCCCATTCTGCTGATCGGCGGCATTATCATGTGCCTGAAGCAGGACGTGGAGCTGTCGGCGATTTTATTGGTGATTGTCCCGGTGATTACCGTGCTGATGGTGATTGTCACGAAAAAATCCCATCCCTGGTTTCAGAAGCAGCAGTCCCAGGTGGATGTGCTCAACCAGATTCTCCGGGAAAAGCTCTCCGGCATTCGGGTGATTCGGGCCTTTGTTCGGACGGAATACGAGGAGGAGCGCTATGACCGGGCCAACCGGGAAATGCTGCGAATCTCCGTCCACGCCCACAAGCTCATGACTGCCCTGATGCCGGTGGTGAGCCTGGTGATGAATGGGGCCACCCTGGCCGCCTACTATATGGGGGCCCTGCGCATTGACAGCCTGGGCATGGAGATCGGTGCCCTGACGGCCTTTGTCACCTACCTGATGCAGATTCTCATGAGCGTGATGGCCTCCTCTATGATGATGAATATGATTCCCCGGGCCATGACCTCCATTGAGCGAATCAGCCAGGTGCTGGACTATGTACCCTCGGTGCAGGACCGGGAGGATGCGGATCGGCAGGACATGGGGGCATTCTCCTCCCTGGAGTTCCGGGATGTGTCCTTCTGCTATCCCGAGGCCGATCAGCCGGTTCTGGAGAACGTGAGCTTTGTGACCCATCCCGGAGAGACAACGGCCATTATCGGCTCCACCGGCTCCGGCAAGTCCACCTTGGTAAACCTGATTCCCCGCATTTATGACGCCACCCAGGGGCAGATACTCATCAACGGCGTGGACATTCGCCAGCTGCCCCAGGCCCAGCTTCGCACCCATCTGGGGGTTGTACCCCAGAAAGCCCTGCTCTTTGACGGCACCGTGGCCTCCAACCTGCGCTACGGCAAGGCCGATGCCACGGAGGAGGAAATGTGGAAGGCTCTGGAGGTGGCCCAGGGGAAGGACTTTGTGTCCAAAATGCCCAAGGGGCTGTCGGCGCCCATTTCCCAGGGAGGCACCAATGTTTCCGGCGGTCAGCGGCAGCGTCTGGCCATTGCCCGGGCCATTATCCGCCGCCCGGATGTGTATATTTTTGACGACAGCTTTTCTGCCCTGGACTTTAAGACGGACGCAAAGCTCCGGCAGGCCCTGGCCAAGGAAACCCAGGGGGCTGCGGTGCTGATTGTGGCCCAGCGTGTGACCACCGTAATGGGGGCCGACCAAATCGTGGTGCTGGACGAAGGCCATGTGGCCGGAATCGGCGCCCACAAAGAGCTAATGGAAAGCTGCCAGGTTTACAGGGAAATCGTACTGAGCCAGCTAAGTGCAGAGGAGGTGGCGTAAATGGCAAACGAAGATGTGGAGAAGGAGAAACGAGAGCTGGAGCTTCAACGGCAAAAGCGCTTTTCCGGCGGCCCCGGCAGCCGCTTTATCTCCTCCGGAGAAACCGTTCGGGACTTTAAGGGCACCATGAGCCGACTGCTGCAGCTGCTAAAGCCCCAGCTCCCCCTGATTGCCCTGACCCTGCTGATGACCATTGCCTACACGGTGGCCTCCACCTATGCCCCCAATAAGCTGGCGGACATGGTGGACGTAATCACCGACGGCTATCGGGCCAAGCAGGCCGGTACTGGGGGCATGGACTTTGCCGCCCTGCGCCATGTGGCCATTGTTGTGGGGATTCTCTACGCCCTGTCGGTGGTCTGCAATCTGATTCAGCAGTTTGTGATGATTGACGTGTCCCAGGGCATGGTCTACGATATGCGTCGGCAGATCGACCAAAAGCTGAAAAAGCTGCCCATTAAATACTTTGACACCCACTCCCGGGGCGACATTCTCTCCCGGGTGTCCAACGATGTGGAAAACATCTCCATGACCCTGCAAATGAGCCTGACCCAGATTCTCTCCGCCGTGATTACCCTGGTGAGCGTGCTGATTTTCATGTTTATGCGTAACGCCCTGCTGACCCTGATTAGTCTGCTGACCGTGGTGCTGTGCTTTCTGATGACCAAGGTCATTGCCTCCCGGGCCAAGGGATATTTTACCACCCAATGGGCCTCCACCGGAAACCTGAACGGCCAGATTGAGGAGATGTACACCGGCCACACGGTGGTAAAGCTCTTTGGCCGACAGCAGGCGGCCATGGATGCCTTCGCCCAGGAAAACGAGGTGCTGTTCCAGTCCTCCTTTAAGGCGGCGTTTATCTCCGGGGTCATTCAGCCGGCCATGACGGTAATCAACAACCTGAACTATGTGGCGGTCTGCGTGCTGGGCGGTATGTGGATTGTAGGCGGCGGCCCCTTTGGGACGGTAGTCACCCTGGGCGATGTTACCGCCATTATCTCCTATTCCAAGCAGCTGATGATGCCCATTACCCAAACCGCCTCTATTGCCTCCACCATCCAGTCCACGGTGGCCTCCGCCGAGCGGGTGTTTGAGTTGCTGGACGAGGAGGAGGCCGTGCCCGACCAGGAGCCGCTGGCCCATCTGGAGGAGCCCAAGGTGGTGGCCTTTGAGCAGGTGTCCTTTAGCTATAGGCCGGAAACCAAGCTCATTGAGAACCTGAACCTGACCGTCCGGCCCGGGGAAAAGGTTGCCATCGTCGGCCCCACCGGGGCAGGCAAAACCACCCTGGTCAATCTGCTGATGCGCTTTTATGAGGTGGACGGGGGCCGTATCTCCATTGACGGAGTGGACATCCGTCGAATCCCCCGGGAGGAACTTCGGAGCCATATCGGCATGGTGCTCCAGGATGTGTGGCTGTTCTCTGGCAGCATCCGGGAAAACATTGCCTACGGCTATAATTCCCTGTCCGGCAAGGAGGCCACAGAGGAGGAGATCGTGGCGGCGGCCAAGATGGCCTATGTGGATCACTTTGTCCAGACTCTGCCCAACGGCTATGACACCATCATCAACGACGATGCCACCAACATCTCCCAGGGCCAAAAGCAGCTGATGACCATTGCCAGAGCTTTCCTGTCCGACCCCAGCATTCTGATTCTGGACGAGGCCACCTCCTCGGTGGATACCCGTACCGAGGTCTTGATTCAGCGGGCCATGCAGAAGCTGATGGAGGGCCGCACCAGCTTTGTGATTGCCCACCGGCTGTCCACCATTCGGGATGCGGATCTGATTCTGGTGATGAACCACGGCTCCATTATTGAGCAGGGCAACCACCAGCAGCTGCTGGAAAAGAAGGGCTTCTACTACGACCTTTACAACAGCCAGTTTATCGGGGCCACGGCGGAGGAGGAGCCTGCCCAGCAGCCCGCCGACTTCCCCGGTGGCTTCCCGGGCGGTTTTCCCGGAGGCGATTTCCCAGGTGGCTTCCCCGGCGGCGGGCCGGGAGCCTCTGAGGAGGAGCCAGCCCTGTGAGAACCGTGATTATCACCGGCGGCTCCCGGGGCATTGGCCGGGCAGCCGTCCGGCGGTTTGCCGCTCAGGGGGATCAGGTGTACTTCCTCTATGAAAAGTCCGAGGAGGCCGCCCGGCAGCTATCGGAGGAAACCGGTGCCGTGGCGATTTCCTGTGACATAACGGATGCCGCCCATGTGGGAGAGGTATTTGGCCGGTTTTCCGTTGTTGACGTACTCATCAACAACGCCGGGATTGCGGACTATCACCCCATCAACTGGACGGAGCCGGAGGTGTTCCGCCGGGTCATGGATGTAAATGTTACCGGGGCCTTTCTCTGTGCCAAGGCCGTCCTTCCGGCTATGCTCCGACGGCAGGCGGGGGTGATTCTCAATATGTCCTCCATGTGGGGGCTGGTTGGGGCCTCCTGTGAGGTGGCCTACTCCGCCTCCAAGGCGGCGGTGATTGGCCTGACCAAGGCCCTGGCCAAGGAGCTGGGGCCCTCGGGCATTCGGGTCAACGCCGTGGCCCCCGGGGTCATTGCCACGGATATGATGAAAACCATCACCCCGGAGATTATGGAGGAGCTTCGCCAGGAGACGCCTCTGGAGCGGCTGGGCCAGCCGGAGGACGTGGCCAATACCCTGTGGTATCTGGCCTCGGAGCAGGCGGCCTTTATCACCGGCGAGGTGATAAACGTCAGCGGCGGCTTTGTGATATAGGGCGTTGGCCCAGGAAAAAGGAAGAAAAAAGGGACTGCCTCAGGCTTTGCGCCTTGAGGCAGTTCTTTTCTTGCAGCCCAATGGGCTGCCTCTTGACATTCTGCGCCTAAATCTATACAATTAGAACGATTGATATAGAACGACAGCTCTAAAACAAAAGGAGATTGATGCCATGCCGCCGAAAGCAAAGTTTACAAAGCAGCAAATCGTGGATGCTGCGTTGCAGATTTTCCGAGACGAGGGTATTGAGAAACTGACATCCAGAAATCTCGGAAAAAAGATGGGCAGCTCTGCCTGTCCGATATTCACCGTTTTCTCAAGCATGGAGGACGTGGAGGCGGCCATGGTGGAAGCGGCAAAGGCTATTTATAAAGGCTATGTTGAAGTGGGGCTTGCACAGGAGCTTCCCTTCCGTGGAGTGGGCGAGCAGTACATTCGTTTTGCCATCCATGAGCCGAAGCTGTTTCAACTGCTGTTTATGAGCGAAACAAAGGAAACCACACCTCTGGATTGCATTCTGCCGTTGCTTGACGAAAGTTATGATAAAATCCTGCGTTCTCTCATGTCTTCATCCTCGACTGACCAGCAAACGGCAGAGAAATTGTATCGCCACCTGTGGGTATATACCCATGGCATCGCCTGCCTTTGTGCAACGAAAACCTGTCAATTTTCAGAGCAGGAAACACAACGCATGCTGACGGAAGTATTCCAGAGCTTACTCAAGAATATGGGGACGAGTCATGAATAAGGAATGGTCAGACCTGAACAAATCCTTTCAGGTACAGCTAAGGAAAGAATCAACCTTTCCAGATGGAATCAAGACTCTTATGACCTTGCGGCAGATTCTCATGGACGAGTTGTTTCATATGAAGCGGGAGTTGCGCTGCGAGGATTTTAACGCCATGCCCTTTCCAAACGTAAACGGCTATCACAGCAAGACCATTGCCTATTCTATCTGGCATATTTTCAGAATTGAGGACATTGTTGTACACGATCTGATTCAGAACAACGACGAGATATTCAGCACATATCAGGACAAAATTGGCCCGCCCATTATCACCACAGGGAACGAGCTGGCAGGGCGACAAGTTGAGGAGTTTTCCAGAGAAATTGATTTGGATGCCCTGTACGCCTATGCCGCAGCCGTCAAAAGCAGCACAGGTGAAATGCTAAAACAGCTTTCCTACCGGGATTTGAGCAGAAAGTTTAATGAAGCGGACAAGGCGAGATTGCGGGAGTTGCAGGTGGTAAGCACGGACGAAAATGCCTGCTGGCTGATTGACTATTGGTGCGG
>CAVJIP010000168.1:0-6094 GCA_963649625.1 Bacteroidaceae bacterium | reverse complement strand
GGCCTCATCGCATCGGACTTCTATGCCATTGTGGACAACATGGGCCAGACCAGCGAGGCCGACATTCTCAACGGCAATGTGGGCCTGTGGTGCCACATGGCCGATAAGGTCGGCAACTACAACAACAATGCGTCCTTTGAGGGCTTCCATGCGGTGGGCCTGGCGGATGCCGTCCAGAATAAGGGGGACATCAGTCACTTCTATACCCTGGAGGGCAGCAGCAGAACCACCAATAAGGGCATTTCCATTTCGGTGCAGGCGGAGAATCCCGAGGTCATTGTCTCCTTCTTTGACTGGTTCTTCACCCGGCAGGGCAGCATTGTGGCCAACTACGGCATTGAGGGGGAATCCTACACCCTGGATGCCGATGGCAATCCCCAGTACACCGAATTTATCACCAACAACCCGGACGGATATACCTTCCAGCAGGTGGCGCTGCTGTACTGCTGGGTAGATATTCCTGCCATTGTGGATCGGGATCGTTCCTTCAAATCCACCTACACCCAGGAGTCCCAGGATGCCATCGCCCTCTACGGTCAGCACAGCGACGGGGCCTATGAGATGCCCACTCGTGTGTCCTTCACCACCGCCGAAAGCGAGGAGTATGCCAACACCATCGGTGACATTGAAACCGTAGCCGACGAGCGGATCGCCCGGTTTATCATCGGAGAATACAACTTTGAGGAGGACTGGGACGACTTTATCAGCACCATCAAGGGCATGGGGCTGGAGCGCTGCATTGAGCTCAAGCAGGCAGCCCTGGATCGTTACTATCAGAGATAAGAAAACGGGTCGGGTGCTTCCCGGAGCACCCGGTCCATCCCTGTAATTAGGAGGTTCCTACTATTATGAACAAAATCGTTTACACCCCCGGCGAGCACCTGGTGGCGGAGACCACCAAGACCGAGTTCCTGACCATTGAGGCAGGAGCCGTGCTCAAGGCCCCTGAGGGCAAGTACCTGGCCCTTACCGTCAATGGCTGCGGACATCCTGTGGCCGAGGGCTTTTACCACGGTGACGTATGCCTGACCGTGGCAGAGCCGGTGATTGAGGCCACCTATCCCTCCGTTCGCCGGAAAAACCCCATTCCTCTGGAGGCCGCCGTCAGCGTCAAGGACGGCAAGCTGGTTCCCGGCGAGGGAGTTCCCGCCATTGTCCAGCACGGCACTGTCACCGGCACCCAGGCGGACGATGTATTTATCGCCACCGCCGCCCCGGACTTTGCCGGTATTGTGATTGACGGTGAGGGCAAATACACCATCAACCGGGCCAGAATCTCCCTGGACGGAGAGGGCAGCAATGACTTTGTAGGCATGGGCGCAGGTGTGGCCGCCATTGGCAACGCCGATGTGACCATCAACGACAGTGAAATCAACCTCTCCTCCGTGACCCGCTGCGCCGTCCATGTGGGCGGTACCGGCACCGTCACGGTGAACAACACCAAGATGTACAACGTCTCTCCCCAGGTGGAGATGGGCAACTGGAGCTGGGGCATCGCCATTCGGGGCACCAACCGCCTCTGCCAGCTGGCGGATGACGGCACGGTTCACTATAACGGCTGCCTGATGCGCTCCAACGGCTGGGGCATCCTCTCCGTGGACGGCTCCAACTATGCTCATATGTTTGTGAAGGACTGCGACATGGAGCTGGAGGGGGCAAACTCCCACGGCTACGGCGTGTTCTGCATTGGCCCCACCGATATGCACCTGTCCGGCACCAAGCTCACCGTCAACGGCTTCCCCCTGCTGCTCCGGGGTATGGAGCGCAAGGGCATTCTGGAGGTCACAGACGGCTCCGAGATCCGTGGCCGCCGCTTCGGCCTCCACGCTCAGGGGGATACCGGCAGCGTTGTGACCATTAAGGACTCCAAGATCATCACCGACAAGGCCACCATGCTGATCAAGGGCTCCACCGGCACGGTTTACAACATTGAAAACACCGAAATGGAGCCCGGCGATGGTCAGATTCTCCAGCTCATCGACAGCGACGATCCCGGCCTCCAGGGTACCTTTGTGGACGTAAGCGTCTACGACAAGGCCGACACCTACATGGAAGGCCGGAACCTGACTCAGCCCAATCCTGAGGACGACATCACTCTGAACATCACCGGCTGCGCCCTAAAGGGCAATCTTCTGAACTCCACCTCCAATCTGCCCTCCCTGGCCAGCAAGGAGGCTCCCAAGGAGCTGGTGCTCCGGGATGCCAAGGCTCCCGGCGAGCTGGGCAATGAGGGGAAGGTCAGTGGTATGCCGCCCATGGGCGGCGATATGCCCGGTATGCCTCCTATGGGCGGTCCTGGCGGTCCTGGCGGTCCTGGCGGTCCTGGCGGTCCTGGCGGCCCTGGTGGCCCTGGCGGTCCTGGCGGCCCTGGTGGCCCTGGCGGGATGCCCGGCGGCGGAATGCCTCCCTTTATGATGGGCGATGCCCCCAAAAACCTGGTGCTGAATCTCAAGCGCACCACCCTGGAGGGTGTTGTTTCCTCCGCAACCCAGCATTACCGGGACGGCATTCCCTTCCTGGAGGAGACCATTCGGGAGGAGCTGAGCAACGTCACCCAGACTCCCGCTCCCACCATCAACAACGGCATCCTCGTCTCCCTGGATGGCGACAGCACCTGGGTTGTCACCGGCACCAGCTACATCACCTCCCTGACCCTGGCTGAGGGAGCCAAGGTAGTCGCCCCCGCAGGAAAGACCCTGAAGCTCACTGTGGATGGCAAGGACACCACCCTGTCCGTCGGCACCGTTACCGGCAAGCTCGTACTGACCGTGGCCTGATCCCAACAAAACGCCAGCCGCGCTCCAAGGGGCGCGGCTGGCTTCTTCACTGGCTTTTTAGAATGGTGGAAAACTGTGCAGGAAGGGAGAGAATTTACATGGAAGAACAAAAGCTCCGGGAGGAGCTTCAGCGGGTTCTGGAGCCCTTTGAGGAATCCATTTATTCCGACTGCCTGGATAATCAGGACGTGTTCGGCAAGGTACCCCGGCTTCTGGACAATGCAGATCGGATTCCCGAGGCCTATGTGCTCCGGCGTATGAGCCAGTTTACGGGGCCTATGTGCGCCGTGGCGGTGGTTCGGGTGGAGGATCGCTCCCAGCACCGGTATGACAAGCTCCACCGGGCCCTGTCTGAGGGAACTTCCGGGGATTATCTCCGCAAGCGTCTGCTGGAGGCCATGGAGGGCCTGGGGAAGGTGCTGTTTGTCCGCAAAAACGGGGATTTGATCACAATGATCGACTACTGGAAAAGCAGCCGCAGCGACGGTCTGATGGAGGAAACCGGGCGGCGGTTGACAGACGTGGCCATGACTACGGAAAATCAGACGGATATGCTCCTGCGAATCACTCTGAGCGAGGTGTTTGACGGGCTGGATCGGCTGCCCCAGGCCTATGAGCAGGCCTGCCGCCTCCAGGACTACACCATACTGTTTTCGGAGGAGACCCAGGTGTTTACCATGGGGGATTTTCTCAGCAGTCGCCACCGGGTGCTCAATACCGTGCCGCCGGAGGAGGTGCTGGGGCGATACCTGTCCCTGCTGGCATCCGAGGATTACGACAGTGCCTGTGAGCTAATGCTGATGATGGTCACAAATTACGCCATGGTGGATCTGACCCACCCGGCCACCATCCGGCAGTATACCGACCAGCTTCTGATGCTGGCCAATGCGGTGTGCCATCCGCCCCAGGTGCAGATTCGCCCCCACCGGCAGCAGATGGAGGACATTGAGACAATTCAAAACGACATCATCGAATATTTTATCCGTCTGGTGCAAACCCAGGAGCACGAGGCCCCCACCATGTCCAGCCGCCTGGCGGAGTACATTCAGCAGCATTATGCCGACAGCAGCCTTGACGTTTCGGCCCTGAGCCGGAGATTCTCCATAAACCTGTCCTATATGTCCCGCATCTTTAAGCGGGACATGGGGGTTTCGCCCCTGACCTATCTGCAGTCCATCCGGGTTCATGCGGCCAAGGAGCTGCTGCTGGATCCGCAGCTGACGGTTTCCGCCGTGGCGGAGCAGGTAGGGTATCTAAGCGCCTGGACGCTGACCCGGGCCTTTAAGCGGCTGGAGGGAATGACCCCGGGACAATACCGCAGTGCCTTTTCCTAAGGTCTGACCCCGCAGCACTGACACCAGTCAGGAGGCTGCGGGGCCAAGCTATTTATTTTTCAAGATAGCGTGCGTAGGCCTGATTGTTCAGCTCCAGCACCGTGTCGTAGCCCATGGATTGGATGGCGGCCACATACTCGTCCCAGGAGGTGTCAATGTCCGCCTCGCCCATGATGAATTTCAGGGTCATTTCAGAAACATAGGTGTTGATGTTCACCTGGAGAGAGGCGGATTCCGCCAGCTCGTCAGCGGTCATGGAGTACACCGGCGGGGTCTGAGAGGAATCGGTGAAGTTCTTGCGCCATACCTCCACAGCCTCCTTCTGGGCATCGCTGTAGGCCAACTGGGCCACGCCCATATCCACCAGGCAGGGAATCCGGGGATTGATAAAGGCGGTCTGCGCCCCCTGATAGCCCAGCTCATGGTTCAGGATGAAGTCGGTAAACTCCGGCTGGCCATCGGCATTATATTCAAAGCTATAGCCCTCTACGCCGTAGTTGCCCAAAACGCTGCCCTCGGGGGAGAACATATAGTCGATCATCTGGCAGGCCAGAATGGCGTTGTCCGGGGAGCAGTTGGTGGACACGGACAGGGAATACTTCTCGTTGAGCTTAGAGCCGATGGGGCCGTTGTGCAGCTCCTGATCCTTGGTAAGCAGGGTCTGGGGCATGGCCCGCAGCTCAAAGCCCGGGGTTTCGGAATTTTTGACATAGGTTTCAACGGATGCCACATCCTCGTTGAACATTCCGCATTTGTCCTGGTATACGGTGTCCTCGGGAGGCTTAATAAAGCTATAGCTGTTGGACAGGAAGTCCTTTTTTACATAGCCCTTTTCCCACCACTCGTGAATCTTCTTATAGTAATCCTTCATGTGGTCGTTGACGGAGTTGTCGATGATTTTACCGTCCTCCACCAGCATTCCGGTCTCATAGGTTTTCTGCAAAAAGGTCAGGGTACCGGCGGAGAGGAGCACCATAGGCTCCGGCAGCTCCAGCTGGGTTTTGAAGGCCTCCAGGACGTTTTCCAGCTCATCCATGGTGTTGGGCATATCCAGCTTCAGCTTGTCCAGAAAATCCTGACGAACCCAGAAGCCCTGATCCTGATAATAATAGTCGTTGTAAATACCGCAGATTTGGGCCATCTGGCCCTCGTCGTCCACCAGAGCCTTGAGTACGCTTTCGTCATCTCCAATGGCCGCATTGTAGTTGGGCATATACTGCTCCACATAGGGCCGCAGATCATAGAACACCTCGTCCATAATCGCCTGGGTGCCGCCGCCGGTATACCGCTGTACGCCGCCCTGTACCAGGTCGGTGCAAGCGCTGGCGGAAACCATCAGATTAAACTTCTCACTGGCACTTTCCGAGTCCACCTCTACAAAGTCCAGATGGATTCCAGTGACCTCCTCCAGCTGGGCGAAGGTTTTGCAGTCGGCCAGAGAGCAATAGCTGGAAAGGAACGGAGGCCATGCCTGCCAGTAGGTCAGGGTCACGTCCTCCTCTGTCAGAGGATAGCTCACCTGAGGGGCGGCAGCCTCCTCCGCAGACTCCATGCCGGAATCCGGGTCATCCGCAACAGTCTCCACAGGCGCCGCAGCCGCCGTAGGAGCGGCACTTTTCTGAAGGGATGCAGCCTCGGTTGTGCCGGAGGACGAGGTCTTGGTATCGCCGCCGCAGCCGGAGAGCAGTCCAAAAACCGCCGCCGCTGCCAGCAGCACAGAAATGATTCGTTTCATAGGGGTATGCTCCTTCCATTGTTTCTTCTAACAGCTTACCCTGAAAAACGCCGGGTGTAAATGGATGATTCTTTGCTGGAGGCGCAGTTTTTGACCTGGGACAACGCCGCAATTTTTTACCATGGTCGGCTCCCGGCAAAAAATCAAGGTATCCCCTTCGTTGACACCTTGGTGTACCAATGCGATAATAATATAGGGCAACACCGCACAATTGCGCCATAGGTCTTTGGCGGTTCTTTTACCCCACA